>JBPCJQ010000041.1:0-10039 GCA_051005135.1 Acidimicrobiales bacterium | reverse complement strand
GGGGGTTGTCCTCTCGGGGGGGGGGGGAGGGAGCGGGAGGGGGGGCGGGGGGGGGGGGGGGGGACCCTGTCGTGGGGGGGGGGGGGGGGGTGGCCCCCCCCCCGGGGCGGCGAAGCCGCCGGAAAATGGCCACACTGGGCGGCTATGGTCATAGCCGTCGTCGTCGATGCCGTCCGAACCCCGGTGGGACGGCGAAACGGGGCGCTGGCGGGATGGCACCCCGTCGACCTGGCCAGCGAGGTCCTCGCCGCTCTGGCGAAGCGCAACGAGCTCGACCCTGCGGTCATCGACGACGTGATCTTGGGCTGCGTCTCCCAGACTGGCGAGCAGGGACTCAATGTGGCCCGCAGCGCCGCCCTGGCCGCCGGCTTCCCGGAATCGGTGCCCGGTACCACCGTCGATCGCCAGTGCGGCTCGGGCCAGCAGGCCCTGCACTTTGCCGCCCAGGGGGTGGCTGCGGGCGCCTACGACGTGGTGGTCGCCGGCGGGGTCGAGTCGATGAGCCGGGTGCCGATGGGAGTCACCATGGTGAAGGGGCCGGGAGTGCCCTTCGGTCCCCGCGTGGTCCGGCGGTACCAGCCTGCCGGCGGCCTCGTTCCCCAGGGCATCGCCGCCGAGATGGTGGCCGAGCGCTGGGCCCTCTCGCGTGAGGACCTCGACGCCTACAGCCTGGAGAGCCACCGCCGAGCGGCGAGGGCAACCACCGAGGGCCGGTTCGACCGCGAGATCGTGCCGGTGGCCACCAATGGAAGGGGCGCCGAGCAGGTCAGCGCCGACGAGGGCATCCGGGCCGATACCAGCCTCGAAGCCCTGGCCGAGCTCAAGGCCGCCTTCCGCCCGGATGGGCGCGTCACCGCAGGCAACTCCTCGCAGATATCCGACGGGGCGGCCGCGGTGCTGGTGGCCAGCGAGGAGGCGGCCGAGCGCCTGGGCCTGGTGGCCAAGGCTCGGTTCGTGGCCTTCTCGGTGGTCGGCGTCGACCCGGTGACGATGCTCACCGGGCCCATCCCAGCCACGACGGCGGTGCTGGAACGGGCCGGCCTCCGCCTCGACCAGATCGACCGGGTCGAGGTCAACGAGGCGTTCGCGTCAGCGGTGCTGGCCTGGGCGGTCGAGCATCAGGCGGACCTGGAGCAGGTCAACGTCAACGGTGGGGCCATCGCCCTGGGCCACCCCCTGGGATGCTCGGGAGCACGGATGTTCACCACCCTGGTCTGGGAGCTCGAGCGGTGCGGGGGGCGCCTGGGGCTGCAGGCCATGTGCGAGGGCGGTGGCATGGCCAACGCCCTCGTGATCGAGCGCCTGGGCTAGCCGGTGGTCTGGTTCCTGCTCAAGCTGGCTGTGGCAGTGGCGGTCTTCGTGGGGCTCATGCGTCTGGGCATGCTGGTGCTGGCCGGCCTGGCCCGGCCCAACCAGCCTCCGCCGCCTGGTGAGATGCGCAAGGTCAACCTGCGCTATCGATGCTCCATCTGCGGTACCGAGGTGCGCATGACCCAGGCCGCAGAGGAGCTGCCCCCCCCGCCCCGCCACTGCCAGGAGGACATGGATCTGGTGGCGCCGACCTTCGAATGAAGTTTTCCCCAGGGGTGGACAACCCTGGGGACGAATCACAGCCGTGTAGTTCGCGGGGAAACCGGCCCGGCGCTCAGTGGTACTTGGTGGCCGTGATGAAGCCGACGGTGATGAGGCCGAGGCCGCCTACGAGCCACCCGTTGGCGGGGCTTCCGGGCAACAGGCTCACGTAGTTGGCGATGATCATCGCCATTCCCACGAGGAGGCAGCTGAACATGAGGATCGGCACCCACATGGGGCTGACCTTGGTCTCACGCGGGATGGGCGCGGTGTAGCGCCCGGTGGTGCCGGTGCCCTTGGGGGTGACCCGCTTGTTCGCGGTCCGGGCCGGCGGTCTGGCGGCGCTGCGCTTGTTCGCCACGGGTGGCAGTTTACGTCGCTACCCTGGCCCGATGACGCCAAAGGTCGTGGTCATCGACAACTACGACTCGTTCGTCTACAACCTGGTCCAGTACCTGGGCGAGCTGGGTGCTGACCCCGTGGTGCACCGCAACGACCAGGTGAGCGTCGACGACGTCGTCTCCCAACGTCCTGCCGCAGTGGTCGTATCCCCGGGCCCGGGCCGGCCGGAGGACGCCGGGATCACCAACGCCCTCATCGAGCGGTTGGCGGGCGCGACGCCGGTGCTGGGCGTGTGCCTGGGCCACCAGTGCATCGGCGCCGTGTTCGGGGGCCAGGTGGTGCGGGCCCAGCGCGTGGTGCACGGCAAGACTTCCCTCGTCCATCACCGGGGCCAAGGGATCCTGTCCGGCCTGCCCGAGCCCTTCCAGGCCACGCGCTACCACTCGCTGGTGATCGATCCCTCCACGGTACCCACCAGCCTGGAGGTCACTGCCACTGCCGACGACGGCACCATCATGGCCCTGCGTCACCGCCGCTTCGCAGTCGAGGGCGTGCAGTTCCACCCCGAGTCGATCCTGACGACGGGAGGGAAGACCCTGATGGCCAACTTCCTCGCCCGGGCGGAGGCGCTGGATCCCTGAGACTCGAGAACCACCGCACTCAGATGGTGGTGGTGGTCACCCCTGGCTTGGTGGTGGACACGGGCGGCTGGGTGGTGGGCACCGTGGTGGGAGCCGGCCCGGAGGAGACGATCAGCGTAACCGTGGAGCCCTTGGTCAGTGGGGTGGGGGCAGCCGGGTCGGTGCGGATGACCTTCCCCTGGGGCACGGTGTCGGAAGGCTGGAGCTGGATCGAAGTGGTGAAACCGGCCTGGCCCAACACGTTGGCGGCGTCGGACTGGTCGCGGTTGACCACGTTGGGTACGGCGACCTGCTCGCGACCACTCGAGACGGTAAGGGTGACCTTCGACCCCTTCGCGGCGGTGACGTTTGGTGCAGGGTTCTGGGAGATCACCGTGTCGGCAGGGATCTTGTCGTCGGGTTGCGTAACCACCTCCACTTGGAACCCCGCCCCTGTCAGAGCGTCGGAGGCCACGTCCACCTTCTTGTTGCGCACGTCGGGTACCTGTACGGGCGGTGCACCGGTACTGACGTGAATGGTCACCGTGGCGTTCTTCTTGAGCTTCGTGCCCGGCCCTGGGTCCTGGGCGAGAACACTTCCGGCGGGAACAGTGTCGTTGGCCTCCGGGGCCGACTTGGCTTGCAGCCCGGCGCTGGCCAGGTCTCGGATGGCCTGGGCCTCGGTGCTGCCGACGACCGACGGTACGGTCACGCTGGAGGAGCTGCCCACGCCGAGCTGACGGGCCAGCACGACCAAGAAGCCGGCCAGCAGGGCGAGCAGCACCACCATGACCACGAAGTACACGCCCGTACGCCGTGGTCGCTCGGGCACCGGTTCGCCCACGGCCGCTCCGCCGGGCCCCCCGGACATGACGCGGGTGCCGTCAACGACCGCAGGCTGCGCCCGGGTTGCTCCCATCACCCCGGTCGTGCCCATGACGCCAGTGACGTCACCAGAGCCGGGCAAGGGCTGGGCCGTCACCGGTTGGCCGTGCCCGAAGCGCAGGAGGTCGGCGCGCAGCTGGTCGGCGGTGGCATAACGCTCGGCGCGGTTCTTGGCCATCGCCTTCATCACCACCGCCTCGAACTGGGGCGGCACATCGGGATTGAAGCGCGACGGCGCGACGGGCATCTCCCGCACATGCTGGTAGGCGATGGCCACTGGTGAATCACCCGTGAAGGGTGGCCGGCCCGCGACCATCTCGTAGAGCACGACGCCGAGGGAGTACACGTCGCTGCGGGGATCGACATCGGCGCCCTGAGCCTGCTCCGGTGAGAAGTAGGTGGCTGTTCCCATTACCGCACCCGTCTGGGTGAGGCTGTCCTGGGGGTCGGTGGCCCGGGCGATGCCGAAATCGGCCACCTTCACCAGCCCAGTGTCGGAGAGGAGCACGTTGCCGGGTTTGACGTCACGGTGGACCACCCCACGGCGGTGGGCAAAGTGGAGGGCGCCGGCCACGTCGGCCCCTATGCCGGCGGCCCGAGCTGCCAGCAGAGGCCCCTGGCCGATGACGTCTCGCAGGGTCGGGCCCTCGACGAGCTCCATCACGATAAAATAGGTGCCGCTCTCCTCCCCCCAGTCGTAGATGGAGACGATGTTGGGGTGGTTGAGGTTGGTCGCGGCCCGGGCTTCACGGCGAAAACGCTCTACGAAGGCACCGTCACCGGAGAACTCGGTGAACAGAACCTTGAGGGCTACCGGCCGGTCGAGCAGCAGGTCGTGGGCGAGGTAGACCTCGGCCATCCCGCCCCGGGCAATGTGGCGGTCGATCTGGTAGCGACCGGTGAAGACCTGCTGGCTCACTGGGCCACCCTCTTCGAGGGGTGCCCCAGTGAATGCCCTTTGGACCGACCTCTCGGGCCGGTCATGGCATGGCCAAGGCGGCCTGGAGCACGGTCTTGGCGATTGGGGCGGCGATGGCCCCACCTGTGGCCTCGTTCACGTTGGGCTGGTCTTCCACGATGACGGCCACCGCCACCTTGGGGTTGTCGGCAGGCGCGAAGGATACGAACCAGGCATGGCTGGTATCGCGGCCCGTCTGGGCGGTGCCCGTCTTGCCGGCCACGGCTACGCCGGGGATCTGGGCAGCGGTACCGGTGCCCCCTTGCACCACCCCCACCATCATGTCGCGCACCGCGCGGGCCACATCGGGGGGAACCGCGGTGGTCCAGGGACTGGGCTGGTACTTGTCGACCACCCGTCCTTCGCTGTCGCGCACCTCGGACATCACGTGAGGTGTCATGACCACGCCGTTGTTGGCTATGCCGGCTGCCACCAGGGCCATTTGCAGGGGAGTGGCGGCCACGTCCTGCTGGCCGATCGCCGACTTGGCCAGGGCAGGCTTGTCCCGGACGAAGGCGCTGGCCGGCGGGAAGCTCGACGGCACCCCGAATGGCAGGTCGATGGGGGGCACCTTGGTGAAGCCGAACGCCTGGGCACCGGCCGCCAGCTTGTCGCCTCCGAGATCCAGGCCCAACTGGGCGAACGCGGTGTTGCACGACACCTTGAGCACCTGGGGCAGTGGCCCCCCACAACGCTCACCGCCGAAGTTGGAGAGGGGTTGGGCGGTCTGGGGCAGGGGCAGGGACGACAGCACCGGGTAGGAGGGCGAGGTCAGGGTGACCGTGCCGGTGGCCAGACCCGTGGCCGCGGTGACCACCTTGAAGCTCGACCCTGGAAAGTAGCGTTCTCGGTACGACCTGGGCAGGAGCGGCTTGTTGGGGTCGGCGTTCAGGGCGTTCCATGCGTCGCGCACCGTCTTCTGGTCGTGGCTGGCGAGGGGATTGGGGTCGTAGGTGGGGTAGTCGACCATGGCCAGGATGGCCCCGGTGCGGGGGTCGAGGGCCACCACGGCCCCCTTGCGATTGCCCAGGGCGTTGGTCGCCGTCTGCTGTAGGGCCTTCGAGACGGTGAGGGTGACGTTGGCGCTGTGCTCCTTCTGCAGGAGGATGTCGCCCAGGCGGTTGATGCTGAACTTCTGGTCCCGTCCCGTGAGGGAGTCGTTGTAGTTGTGCTCCACGCCGTCGGTTCCGTAGGTGAACGAGAAGAAGCCGGTGAGGTGGGCGAACAGGCCCGCAAGGGGATAGCTGCGCTGACGCTGGAACTGGTCGTTGGAAGGCTGCGACTGGGCGACCACCACTCCGTCGGAGGTCTGGATCACCCCCCGGGGTTGGGCGAAGTCGCGCACCACCGCCCTGGTGTTGCGGGGGTCGTTGTTGAGGTGCTGGGCGTCCACCACCTGCAACCAGTTGAGTTGCACGAAGAGCGCCACGAAGAGCACGCCGAGCACCACTCCGAGCCGGCGTATCTGGGTGTTCACGCTCGGGTGAAGTCGGCGGCGGCGGCCTCAGCCCGCTCCCGGCCGGCCTGGTCGTGGGAGATCCGCAGCAGCAGCGCCAGCAGCACGTAGTTGGCGAGGAGCGACGACCCGCCGTAGGAGACGAAGGGCAGGGTGATTCCGGTGAGGGGTACCAGGCGGGTGACGCCACCGATGATGACGAAGCTCTGTACGCCGATGATAGTGGTGAGCCCGACTGCCAGCAGCTTCTCGAACGGAGGCTCGGCCCGAAGGGCGATGCGGATGCCGGTGCCAACCATCACGAGGAAGGCGATGACCACCGCGGTGGTGCCGAGCAGGCCCAGCTCCTCACCGATGGCGGCGAAGATGAAGTCGGTGGCCACCGCGGGTATGCGTTGAGGGCTGCCCTGGGCCAGGTTCGTGCCGGCCAGACCACCGGCGGCGAAGGCGAAGAGGGCCTGGACGACTTGATAGCCGGTCCCGTTGGCCGTCTTCCACGGGTTGATCCAAATCGTCACCCGCTCCTGCACGTGCGCGAACGCGCTCCAGGCGAAGTAGGCGCCGCCCGCGAACAGGGCGCCACCGATGGCCAGGTAAGCCCCCCGGCCGGTGGCCACCCACAGCATGGCGATGAAGAGCGTGAAGAACAGCAGCGACGAACCGAGATCGCGCTCGGCCGTCATGATCACGAGCGACACTCCCCAGGCCAGCACGACCGGCCCGAAGTGCTTGAGGTCGGGCACGAAGACGCCGGCCACCCGGTGCAGGGTCTCCGAGAGCAGCTCACGCTTCTCGACGAGGTACGAAGCGAAGAAGATGCAGAGCACGATCTTGGCGAACTCCCCGGGCTGGAAGGTGACGGTGCCGAAGCGCACCCACAACCGGGAGCCGTTGATGTTCTGGCCGAGCACGGGTAGCAGGGGCATCATCAGCAGGCCGATGCCCACCAGGGCGAAGGTGTAGCGGAACCGCTCGAGGTCGCGCACCCTCCGCACGAGCAAGAGCGTGCCGACGAAAGCACCCACGCCGAGTGCCGTCCACACGGCCTGGAGCGCAGCCAGATCCTTGTCGAGGCGGGCGATGAACACATAGCCGACGCCGTTCAGCAGCCCGGCCAAGGGCAGGAGGATGCCATCGGCTCCCGGTGCCAGCCGACGAGTGGCCACATGGGCGACCGCCAGCAGGCCGAGGATCACCAACAGGAAGGGCACGAGGTTGGCGGGCAGCGAGGAGCTACGTCCGAGGCTGGCCAGCACGTAGGCGCCGCCGGTGAGCACACCGGCCAGCAGCACCAAGCCGAGCTCGGTGTTGCGCCGGGTGCGATACTCGACGCTGTCGCGCAGGGTGTCGTCGCGGATCACGGTTTGACAGTGGTCCCGGGGGAGGGCGTATTGGCGGGTGGCGGGGTGGTGTTGGCCCCCGTCAGGCCCGAAGCCTCCTGGCGCAGCTCGTTGACGTAGCGGTCGGCGTCGGCCTTGGTGGCCTCGCTGTGGCCGGCCCGCAGGTCGGGCAGGCGGGCGGCGAGCACCTCGTCGACAGTGAGGGGCTTGCGCTCCTGGAGCGTGGGTTGGAACCACAGGAGGCCACCGGGACGGCCTCTGTAGATGGCCACCTGGTTGCCGGCCAACCCCACGTAGTAGGTGTTGCGGGCGTACCAGCCCACCGCCCCGACGGCCACGGCCCCGACCAGGCCGAGGCAGACGCAGAACACGAGCACTCGCCACGTGACCCGCCGTCGTCTCGGTGGGCGGTGGCTGGTGGCGACGGGCCTGGGAGCGGTGGCAGTGGCGGTGGCTGCTCGGGCCACGGGCGGGTCGGGTTCGAGCGCTCGGCTCCCCGGCGAGGCCGAGGCCGCCGACGTCGGGGGTTCGGCGGCCAGAGCCGCCGAAGCTCGCTCCGAGCGTTGATCGTCGTCGACAACGTCGACCACCACGACGGTGATGTTGTCGTTGCCGCCATGGGCCCTGGCTTGGCGGACCAGCTCCTGGGCGGCATCGGCCGGGTCGCTGAAGCGGCGCAGGGTCGACTCGATACGCTCGTCGGTGACCTCGTTGGTGAGCCCGTCGCTGCACAGCAGGAGACGGTCGCCCTTGTAGGGCAGGAGCTGGAGGTGGTCGACCTCGATCTCCGGTTCCATACCCAGGGCCCGGGTGATGATCGAGCGCTGGGGGTGCATATGGGCCTCAGCCTTGGTGATCTGACCCTCACGCACCAGTTCCTCCACCAGGCTGTGGTCTTCGGTGAGTTGTGACAGCTCGTCGCGCGAGAACAGGTAGACACGGGAATCGCCCACATTGGCCACCGCCAGGTGTTCCTCGCCGTCCTCCTGAACGAGGGCCACCGCAGTGAGCGTGGTGCCCATGCCCCGCTTCTCGGACGCCGACTGGGCCAGATGCCACACCGCGTCGTTGGCGGCCATGATGGCTTGCACCAGGCCCTCGGTGGTGGGCTCGACGAAGGAGGCCTCGAGCGTCTCCATCGACGTCTGGGAAGCCACCTCGCCAGCCTGGTGGCCGCCCACTCCGTCGGCCACCGCGTAAAGGCACAGGTCGTCGCGCACGAGGAAGCGATCCTCGTTGACCTGGCGCACGCGGCCAACGTCGGTGGCCGCTCCCCCATGCAGGGTCGTCATGTCATCTCCAACACCGTCTTGCCCACGTGCAGGCGGTCGCCCCTGCGGATGGCGATGGGTGCAGTGACCTTGTTGTTGTTGAGGTAGGTGCCGTTGGTGGAACCGAGGTCCTCCACGTAGTACTGGCCCTCGCGGCGGAAGAGGCGGGCGTGGAGCTGCGACACGTAGGTGTCGTCGATGGTCACTTGGCAACCGGCGGCCCGGCCCATGGTGAGCTCATCGCCGAGCTCATAGGTCTTGCCCCGCTGCTCGGGGGGTTCGACCACCCGCAACCGGGAGCCGTTCTTGTTGCCCCACGGGGCGCGGGGGGGAGGGGCACGGCGAGGGGCAGGGGCGGCGACCACCGGCGCCGCGACCGGGGCCCGAAGCTCGGCCCAGACGGCGCGCAGGACGCGGAAGAAGAAGAGGTAGAGGATGGCCAAGAAACAGAACTTGAGGATGGTGAGCAGCGAGTCGGGCATTGTGCCGGCCCGTCCTCAGGACGCCTCGAAGCGCACATGGGTACCACCCACGGTGATTTCGTCTCCGTCAGCCAGGCGACGCTCGCGTACGCCGGCCCCGTTCACCCTGGTGCCGTTGGTGGAGTCGAGGTCGACCACCAAGAAGTCGTTGCCCCGACGACGGACCTCGGCATGACGGCGGCTGACGTTGGGATCGGAGAGGACTATGTCGCACTCGGGCAGGCGGCCCATGCTGACCGGTTCCTCGCCGATCACGACGCGCCTGCCGTCCTCGAGGGCCAGCGAGCCGACGGTGGCCCCGCCAGGTGCCTCCATCATCTCCGAGGCCACGAGGAACTCGCCCTTGCCCAGGTCGGCGTCCTCCGCGAGCTCGACGGTCACTGGGCCCATGAACGAGTAACTCTCGTCGCGGGCGTGCTCGCGCACCGCCTCGGCCAGCTCACGGGTCAGGGCCTCGGACACCGTGTCGAAGCGCCTGCAATCGTCGGGGCTGAGAGAGACCCGGAAGTGATTGGGGGCGATCCTGCCGTTGACGCCCACGACGCGCTCCATGTCCATGTGGCGCGCCAGGCGGCGGCCCAGCTCGACGGGCTCCAGGCCGCTACGGAACATCTTGGCGAAGACGCCCTCGACCAGGCGCTCGAGCCGCTGCTCGAACTGTTTCAGAGCCATCTTCTGGCGAAGCTTACCCGCCGCCTACCCGGTGTAGCCCCCCAGGCGGCCCCGAGGCGTCGGCTAGTCTCGGGAGCCCACTCGGGCGAGTGGCGGAATTGGCAGACGCGCAGGATTCAGGTTCCTGTGTCCGAAAGGACGTGGGGGTTCAAGTCCCCCCTCGCCCACGACCTTCTCGACGCGAAAGTGCTGGTAGGAGCGTTGCCGGTGCCTCCGAGCGGGGCGCGAACAGGCCCCGTGGTCACAAGTTGGTCACAATCGCCTGGATCGAGCGTCGCCGCGGTCACTCATTGGGCCCAAGCCCGCCGGGCGGCGTTCGAGTTCATCGAGGTCTTCTACAACCGCCAGCGGCTGCACTCCTCGCTCGGCTACCTCAGCCCAGCCGAGTACGAAGCACAACGGATCCACCACCGAGGTACGGCTCAGGCCGCATAATCAACC
>JBPCJQ010000040.1:0-11174 GCA_051005135.1 Acidimicrobiales bacterium | reverse complement strand
CCATTACCCCTGTGAGGGGTAATGGCGCGAGCTCGTATCAGCCGGTGTTCAGGCCCAGGCCCTTGAGGATGCCCTTGAGCCCGTTGAGGAGGTCACCCAGGGGATCGGCAGTGGCCGGTGAGGGGTTGATGACGGCGTCTGCGCCGGGGCAGGCGTAAGCCCGGTCGAAGCGTCCCTCCACGAACTGGGACAGCAGCACAGGGCCGCCGCTAAAGGACTTGGTGGAGCAGTAGACCGAAGCCTGGCTGGCGTCCCGGGCGCCCGCCGCCCAGTTGGGCAACCCGGCCAGTCTGGCGCCGCCGGTGATCTTCCCCCACTGGTAGGGGGTGGAGTAGACGCCGACCGGAACCTTGCGGGATGACAGGTAGTCGATGGAGCCGGCGATGTCGGCCAGGTTGGCCCCCAGGTTGGTGGGCGACCAGCTGTTGCCCGTCTCCACGTCGAGCCACCACGTGTGGCCGGTACCGGCCGCCGCTTGGCTGCCGGCATAGGCGTAGGCCTGGGCGGCGGCGTTGTAGCCATAGTTGTAGGCGCAGGCACGTTGGTCGGCTGGGCTGCACGCCGCGTTGGGCGAATGCTGGGCGTACCAGTTGATCGCGGTGGTGTCCGGCCCGGGGTTGGCAGTGTTCATGTAGAACGCGGGAGGCAGGCCCGAGGCCTGGGCCCATCGGTACTCGGTGGCCAGGCAGGGGTTGTCGGTGTAGGGCTTGCCGTCGCCGACGCCCACAACCGCAAAAGCCGGGGTAGGTGGCAGAGGCTTCCCGCACTGCGGCCATGAGATGTCGTAGCCGATGCCCGACACCGCCCCCGCCCGCGTCACGGGCGCGGCGAAAGCCACAAGCATGGTTACCACCCCAACGGCCAGGGCCGGCCAGCGCCCGAAGCGAGATCGATTCATGCAATGGCCTCCTGGAGACTGCTGGGCGCCCACCGAGTCCGCTCGACACTATGCGCTCGTGGGCCATGAAGCGACAATCCCCACTGGGGCGTGGCTCACGCGGCCACCTCGGCCGGTGAGCGCCGGATCGGGGAGACCACTATCTCGGGCTGGGGGCACACCGCGATAGTGGCCACCACCTCGACCGCGGCGGTGTCGTCGGGGAGGGTGACGCGGGCTCCCGCCCCCTCCACATCGGGCTGGTCGTCGGGGCAGATGCTCTGCGACTGCACACCGAAGTACGCCGTCGCCCTGGGGGCAACCGTCACGGTCGTGGGCGCCCCGGAACGGATGAGCGCACCCGGTTTGGTGGAAGCCGAGGCCAGCACCGACTTGGCAGCGTCGACCACGTCGACGCGCGGATAGCCCGTGACCCGGCACGGCCGGTTGCCCGTGTTGCGTACCTCGAAGACGGCGAGGCTCTGCCCGAGGGCGGCCCGCGAGTCGGTCTGGCGGATCTGCACGTTCGCTGCGGTGCAACGCTCGGGTCCGGCCGCCGCCACGGTGGTGGTCGTTGCGCTGACAGTGGTCGACGTGGGCGCCTCAGTTGTCGAGGTGGTGGACGACGTGGCGACAACCGTCGTCAAAGGCGATGCCCGGTGCGACGACCTCGAACACGAGGCCGCCACGACTGCAACGACGAGAACTCCGAGGAGACGACGCATGGCTCCGCCAGACTATGTCCCACCTAAGGGCCGACCTCGGCTTGGCGGACCTCGGACCGTGCCCGCATGCGCTCCACCTTGTTGACGGCCGACAAGAAGGCTCGAGCCGAGGCCTCCACCACGTCCGTGGACACGCCCCGCCCCGACACCTTGTCGGACCCGGCTTCAACCTGGATGATCACATCACCCAGGGCGTCGACGCCGCCGGTGACGGCGGAGACGTTGAAACCGATGAGCGACGCGTCCACGCCGGTGGCCGACTTGATGGCCCGGCAGGCGGCGTCGATCATGCCGTCGCCCTCGGCCGTAGCCTCCAGCTTCTCGCCCTCCCGGGTGAGCACCACCCGGGCGCGCGGTACGCCAACGGTGCCGCCGGCCACCTCCAGGTCCTCCAGCGCGAAATCGCGGGCCACGGTGGTGCCGAGCTCCTCGGCCACGATGGCCTCGAGGTCGGCGTCGGTGATCTCCACTTTGCGGTCGGCCAGCTCCTTGAAGCGCACGAACGCCGAGTTGAGGGCATCGCCAGAGATGGTGATGCCCATCTTGGCCAAGGTGTCGCCGAAGGCGTGGCGGCCGGAGTGCTTGCCCAGCACGATCTGGCTGCCCACCTGGCCCACGGCACCGGCGTCGATGATCTCGTAGGTCGACCGGTCGGCCAGCACGCCGTGCTGGTGGATGCCCGACTCGTGGGCGAAGGCGTTGCGCCCGACGACGGCCTTGTTGTACTGCACCGGGTATCCGGTGAGGCGGCTCACCAGGCGGCTGGTGCGAGCCAGCTCCTCGGTGCGCACCCCGGTGGCAAGGCCCTGGAACTGGTCGGGTCGGATGGCGAGGGCCATTACCACCTCTTCCAGGGCAGCGTTGCCGGCCCGCTCGCCCAGCCCGTTCACGCACACCTCGACCTGGCGGGCGCCGGCCTGGACCCCGGCCAGGGAGTTGGCGGTGGCCAGCCCCAGGTCGTTGTGGCAGTGGACCGACGTGACGTAGTCGCCCGTCACCTGGCGGCGGATGTACTGGATCAGGGCGCCGAAGTCCCACGGGATGCCGTAGCCGACGGTGTCGGGGATGTTCAAGGTGGTGGCCCCGGCGTCGACTGCCGCCTGCAGCACCTCCAGCATGAAGTCGAGCGGCGTCCGGGTGGCGTCCTGGGGGCTGAACTCCACGTCGTCGGTGTGCTCGCGAGCCCGGGCCACACCGGAACGGGTGGCAGCGACCACCTGGGCGGGCGTCATCTTCAACATATGCTCCATGTGGTTAGGGCTGGTGGAGATGAACACGTGGATGCGGGCCCGCGCCGCGTCGCGCAGCGCCGCCCAGCAACGGTCGACGTCGCCCAGGTGGGTACGGGAAAGGGCGGCGATCACTGTGCCGGTGATGTTTCGGGCGATCCCCTGGACGGCCTCGAAGTCGCCCTCACTGGCCACCGGGAAGCCGGCCTCGATGTAGTCGACGCCGAGCCGAGCCAGCTGCTCGGCAATCTCCATCTTCTCGACCGCGTCGAGCGAGATTCCCGGCGACTGCTCGCCGTCGCGCAGGGTGGTGTCGAAGATGACCAGGCGTTCGGTGTCGGACATCGCAGTTCCCTTCGGGTATTAGTTCGGTGTGCGGCGGAAAAGAAAAAACCTCCCGGCCCGAGGGCACGAGAGGCGAGACGAGCACCGGCAGGGCGCTCGTCGCTAGGTAAGGAGCAGGCTCGTGGACAGAAGGATCGCGGTCATGCAAATGCCATGGTGCCAGGCGCAGGCTGGGCCGTCAAGCGGTCGGGCCGTCAAGTAGTCTGCCCCCCTTGCCGCCGACTCGGAGGTGCTGGTGATCCGTCGCTCGCTGCGAATCGGGGCCCGGGGCGGCGTGGTGGCCGCGCTCGGGTTCGCTCTTTACAAGATCGTGCAGGCCCGGCGTCCCTCGCCCGCCCTGCCCCGAGGCTCCGATCCCTGGGCCGCTCCCGTGGCAGCCCCCCCGGCGCCGGCCGACATGCCCCCGGTGCTCGCGACCCCTGTCGTCGAACGCCCGTGGGCGTCACCATCGCCCACCGCCGGGAAGAACGTGACGATCCCCGGCGCCGAGCCAGCCGTCAAGGCGGAGGCGGCGTGGGTCGAGCCCGAGGGCGGAGCGTGCCCCACCAGTCACCCGGTGAAGGCCAAGCTGCGCAGCGGCATCTTCCACCTGCCGGGCATGGCCGCCTACGCCCGCACCTCCCCCGACCGCTGCTACCGCGACGAGGCCGCGGCCGCCGCCGACGGCCTGCGCAAGGCCGCCCGCTAGTGCCGAGATTGATCGGAGCGCCGGTGAGGATCACGGCAGACGGACGCCCTCTCAAGACGATCGACGAGCTCGTGGCCAGGCAAGTGACGGCGAGGAGGCACTCAGCGTGGCGCGGATGGCGAGCCCTCCCGGCGTCCTCCTTCAAGACAAGTCCATCGCGACCTGGCCCGTCGCCGGGGACCGTTGGGTCAGGTACCGATGGTGGCGACGCGGAGGATGCCGGGCGAACGCCGTAGCTCGTCGAGCACCCCGGGGGGAGGGGCCTGGTCGGTGGACAGCACCATCAGGGCGGCCTCGCCGGAAGGCGAGCGGCCCACATCCATGTCGCTGATGTTCAGCCCGGCCCGACCCAGGGTGGCGCCCACCAGGCCGATGAGGCCCGGAGTGTCCTGGTTGCGCACGACCACCATGTGACGAGCAGGAGGGATGTCGACGGTGTGGTCGTCGACCATCACCAGGCGGGCCTCGGCCCGCAAGCCGAACAGGCTCCCGGCCAGGGCGTGGTCGCCGCCCCGCAGGATGATCAGGTTCACGTAGTCGTGGGCGGTGGAGGTCTTGGTCTCTTTGACCTCCACGCCCCGCTCGGCGGCCAGCTGGGGGGCGTTCACGTAGGACACCGGCTCGTCGCTGCCCTCACCCAGAAGGCCCTTGAGCACGGCCAGGGTGAGGATGCCGGTGTCGTAGTCGGCCAGCTGGCCCTGGTACTCCACCACGAGGGTGGTGGGCACGCCGTCGTTGAGGCAGGCGAAGAAGCCGCCCAGGCGCTCGGCCAGGGCCAGGAAGGGGCGCACCGTCTCCGAAGCCTCGCTGGCGCTCACGTTCACCGCGTAGGGCACGAAGTCGCCGGCCAGGGCCAGCTGCACCTGCTCGGCGATCGTCTCGCCCGCCTTGTCCTGCGCCTCCCTGGTGCTGGCCCCGAGGTGGGGCGTGACCACCACCGAGTCGAGGGCGAACAAGGGCGAGGCAGTGGTGGGCTCGGTGGAGAACACGTCGAGCGCCGCCCCGGCCACCGCTCCCCCGGCTACGGCCTCGGCCAGGGCGGCCTCGTCGACGATGCCGCCGCGGGCGGTGTTCACGATGCGCAGGCCGGGCTTGGCCCGCGCCAGCAGGTCACGCCCGATGAGGCCGAGGGTCTCGGCCGTCTTGGGCAGGTGGACGGTGACGAAGTCGGCGGTGGCCATTAGCTCGTGGAGGCCCATGAGCTCGACGCCCATCTGGCGGGCCCGCTCGGGTGACACGTAGGGGTCGTAGGCCACGAGCTGCATGCCGAAGGCCGAGGCCCGCTGGGCCACCAGGGCGCCGACCCGGCCAAGGCCCACTACGCCCAGCACCTTGCCGTAGAGCTCCACGCCCGACCACCGCGACCGCTCCCACAGGCCGGCCTTGAGGGCGCTGTGGGCCTGGGGCACGTTTCGGGCCTGGGCCAGGAGCAGGGCCATGGCGTGCTCGGCCGCCGAAACCACGTTGGACTGGGGGGCGTTGACCACCATGACGCCTCGCCTGGTGGCGGCGGCCACATCGACGTTGTCGAGGCCGATCCCCGCCCGGCCGACCACCACTAGCGCGGTTCCTGCCTCCAACAACTCGGCCGTCACCTGGGTCTCGGAGCGGATCACCAGGGCATGGGCGGTGGCGATCTCGGCCATCAGCTCGGCCGGCGTGAGCCCGAGGCGGACGGCCACCTCGTGGCCGGCGTCACGCAGCCGGGCCAGGCCGGGTTCAGCGATGGTTTCGGTAATGAGGATCCTGGCCACGAGCCATGCTCGCACAGCTGGGCCCCTGGCGGCTTCGCCGCTCCGGCGGTGTTTGCCGGCGGCTTCGCCGCCCCGGCCGGGGCCCCATCCCCGGCCTCCTCCGAGCAGCGGGGGTCCCTGCCCCGCTGCCGGCGGTGTTTGCCGGCGGCTTCGCCGCCCCCGGCTCGTCAGGCCAACAGCCGGGCCAGACGGGCGAGGCCCTCTTCGAGGTCGGCGTCTCCCAGGGCGTAGGAGAGGCGGGCGTAGCCAGGGGCACCGAAGGCCTCGCCGGGCACTATGGCGACCTTGGCCACCTCGAGCACCACCTCGGCCAGCTCGAGGGTGGAGACGGGGTGCCGGCCGGCTAGGTCGCGGCCCAGCATCTGGGTTAGGCGGGGGAAGGCGTAGAACGCCCCCTGGGGCTCGAGACAGGTGACGCCGGGAATGGCCGAGAGCAGCTCCCACATGCGACGGCGGCGGCGGTCGAATGCCTCCCGCATGACGTGCACGCACTCCTGGTCGCCACCGACGGCGGCCAGGGCGGCGATCTGGGAGACATTGGCCACGTTCGACGTGGCGTGGGACTGGAGGTTGGCTGCCGCCTTGACGACATCGGGAGGGCCAACCATCCACCCCACCCGCCAGCCCGTCATGGCGTAGCTCTTGGAGACGCCGTTGATCACGACACAACGCTCGGCCACCTCGGGCACCACCACCGGCATCGACGAGAAGACGTTTTCGCCGTAAACTAGGTGCTCGTAGATCTCGTCGGTGACGACCCACAGGCCGTGCTCGACCGCCCAGCGACCCAGCGCCTCCACCTCGTCGGGCGGGTAGACGGCTCCCGTGGGGTTGGAGGGTGAAACAAACAGCAGGATCTTGGTGCGCGGCGTGAGGGCCGCCTGGAGGGCATCAACGGTGGCCCGGAAGCCGGTGCTCTCGTCGGTGGGCACGATCACGGGCACGCCTCCCGCCAGGCGGATGACTTCGGGATAGGTCACCCAGTAGGGGGCGGGGACGAGCACCTCGTCGCCGGGATCGACAAGGGTGGCGAAGGCGTTGTAGAGGGCGTGCTTGGCCCCGTTGGTGACGAGCACCTCGTCGGCGGTGATCCGCCACCCCGAGTCGCGCTCGGTCTTGGCCGCCACCGCCTCCCGCAGCTCGCCCACGCCGCCGGCGGGCGTGTAGTGGTGGTTGCGAGGGAACAGGCAGGCCTCGGCGGCAACCCTCACGATGTGCTCGGGCGTGGGGAAGTCGGGCTCTCCCGCGCCGAAGCCGATGACGTCTTCACCTGCCGCCTTGAGAGCCTTGGCCCTGGCGTCGACAGCCAGGGTGGCCGACTCCTCGATGGCGGCGACGCGACGGGATACTCGGGCCGAGGTCTCGGGCATGGGTGCGATAGTTGCACGTCATGAGCTCTGCCACGACCGAGATTCCCGACATCCGCCTGCCCGCCGACCTGCGCCCTTCAGACGGGCGTTTCGGCTGCGGGCCGTCCAAGGTGCGCCCCGAAGCGGTGGCCAACCTGGCGGCGTCATCAGCCCACTGGATGGGCACCAGCCACCGCAAAGCCCCGGTGCGGTCGGTGGTGGGCAGGGTACGGGCGGGAATGTCCGAGCTGTTCGGGCTACCCGACGGCTACGAGGTTGCGCTCGGCAACGGTGGCGCTGCCCTGTTCTGGGACGTGGCCTCCTTCAGCCTCATCGAGGCCCGCAGCCAACACCTGGTGTTCGGTGCCTTCTCGTCGTCGTTCGCGTCGGCCGTGGCGGCTGCCCCCCACCTCGACCAACCGGAGCGCATCGAGTCGCCGTTCGGCACCCACCCCGAGCCGGTCGCCCGCCCCGGCATCGACGTCTACGCCTTGACCCACAACGAGACCTCCACCGGCGTGGCCATGACCCTGCGGCGCCCGGCCGGGGCCGACGACGGCGCCCTCGTGGTCGTCGACGCCACCTCGGCGGCCGGGGGTATGGCCGTCGACCCCGGCTCCTTCGACGTGTACTACTTCTCGCCCCAAAAGTGCTTCGGCTCCGATGGCGGCCTGTGGCTGGCCCTGTGCTCGCCGCAGGCCGTCGAGCGGGCCGGCCGCCTGGCCTCGGGGCGGTGGGCGCCCAAGTCGCTCAGCCTCGACGTCGCCCTGGAGCAGTCCCGCCTGAACCAGACCAACAACACCCTCGCTCTGGCCACCCTTTTCCTCCTCGCCGACCAGCTCGAGTGGCTCCTGGCCAACGGCGGGTTGGCCTGGGCCACGGCGCGCTGCCAGCGCTCGGCCAACGTCCTCTACGCCTGGGCCGAGGCGTCGGACTACGCCACGCCCTTCGTGGCCGACCCCGCGTCGCGCAGCCCGCTGGTGGGCACCGTCGACCTGGTCGACACCGTCGACGTGGCCGTGGTCAACGCCGTGCTGCGGGCCAACGGCATCGTCGACACCGACGCCTACCGCAGCCTGGGCCGCAACCAGCTCCGCATCGGGATGTTCCCCAACGTCGAGCCCGACGACGTGGCCACCCTCACCCGAGCCGTCGACCACATAGTCGCTGCCCTCATCGTTCCCTAACACCTGCGTGGTCCCTCGCTCACAAGCGCTTCCTACATTGAGAGCGATCACAACCACGCCAAGAACAAGGAGTCGATCAACATGAAACGAGCTCTCGCCATCGTCGCGGTGGCTGCCATGGTAATCGGGGGCGGTGCCGCTGCTTTCGCCGCCGAAGGCGGTTCGGCTCCGGCCCCCACAGACGGAGCGGCCGGCGCCCATCCCCTCCGTGACGCGATCAAGGCCCTGCCCGCCGACAAGAAGGCCGCGCTCAAGACCTGCGTCAAGGGCGCCCGTGACGCCCACAAGGGTGACAAGTTGGCCACCCATGCCGCGGTGAAGGACTGTCTCACCAAGGCGGGCATCGACGTGGCCAAGTTCGCCCATGGCCTCAAGGCGGTTCGCGACCAGATCAAGGCCCTCCCCGCTGACAAGAAGGCGGCGCTCAAGACCTGCGTCAAGGGCGCCCGTGACGCCCACAAGGGTGACAAGACCGCCACCCGCGACGCCGTGAAGGGCTGCCTCACCACCGCCGGTATCAAACTGCCCACCCCCGCCGGTTAGCCGACCCCTTGTTTCGGTCAGGTTCGGCGCCCTCCTGGGGGCGCCGAACCTGACTAGAACCGTTGGGCTCAGCCCCCGGACACGTCCTGGGGCTTGGAGGCACCGCCGCCGATCCAGGGCATCATCGAGCGCAGCTCAGCGCCCACCTTCTCGATGGGATGCTCGGCGCCCTTGCGGCGCAGCTCGTTGAAGCGAGGCCGCCCGGCCCGGTTCTCGGCGATCCACTCCTCGGCGAAACGGCCGTCGCGGATCTCGGCGAGGATGCGGCCCATCTCCGCCCTCGTCTCGGCGTTGATGATGCGCGGGCCCCGAGTCATGTCGCCGTACTCGGCGGTGTCGGAGATGGAGAAGCGCATGCCCGAGATGCCGTTCTCGTACATGAGGTCGACGATCAGCTTGAGTTCGTGGAGGCACTCGAAGTAGGCGGACTCGGGCTGGTAGCCGGCGCCCACCAGGGTCTCGAACCCGGCCATGACCAAGGCGGTGACGCCGCCGCACAGCACCACCTGCTCGCCGAACAGGTCGGTCTCGGTCTCCTCCTCGAAGGTGGTCTCCAGCACCCCGGCCCGGGTGGCCCCGATGGCGTGGGCGTAGGACAGGGCCAGGTCCCGGGCCTTGCCCGACGCGTCCTGGGCCACGGCAATGAGCGCCGGGACGCCCCCGCCCTCGGTGTAGGTCCGCCGCACCAGGTGGCCCGGGCCCTTGGGGGCGACCATGGCCACGTCGACGCCGGGCGGCGGCGCGATGAGCCCGAAGCGGATGTTGAAGCCGTGGGCGAAGAACAGGGCGTCGCCCTCCGACAGGTTGGGCGCGATCGAATCGTCGAACACCGACTGCTGCTCGGTGTCGGGCAGCAGGACCATGATGAGGTCGGCCTCGGCGGAGGCGTCGGCCACCGACTTCACGCTCAGCCCGGCCGCTTCGGCCTTGGCCGTGGAGGACGAGCCCTCGCGCAGGCCGACCCGCACGTCGATGCCCGACTCCTTCAAGTTCAGGGCGTAGGCGTGGCCCTGGGACCCGTAGCCGATGACGGCCACCTTGCGGCCCCCCACCAGCCCGGGATCGGCGTCGTTCTCGTAGGCGATCTTGGCTGTCATCGGCTAACCGACCTTTCCGCTCACGCTGCGCAGGCGAGGTGCCTGCCGCTCCAACTTGGGCAGCGCCACCCGGCCGGTGCGCTGCACTTCGACGATCCCGTACGGCCGCATCAGCTCCTCGAAGTCGTCGATTTTCGACGGCGGCCCGGCCAGCACCACCGTCAGACCCTCCTGGCCCACGTCGACGATCTTGCCCTCGAAGATCTGCACCAGCTCGACGACCTGGCCCCGGGTGCCCCCGGCCCCGGCCCGCACGGTGAGCAGCACCAGCTCCCGCTCCACCGACTCTTCGGGGGCCAGCTCGTTGATCTTCACCACGTTGATGAGCTTGAACAGTTGCTTGGTGATCTGCTCCAGCGGCTTGGACTCCACGTCCACCACGATGGTGATGCGGGAGAAGCGCTCGTCGTCGGTGGGGGCCACGGCCAGGGAGTAGATGTTGAAACCGCGGCGGGCGAACAGGCCGGCGACCCGTGTGAGAACACCCGCCTTGTTCTCGACCAGGACCGACAGCGTGTGATGGACAGCCATGGTCAGCGACCGCCCTGGCCCATGGAGGGGTCCAGGATGATCTCGTCGTTGGACTTGCCGACGGGCACCATCGGGTACACCTTCTCCGAGGAGTCGGTGCGGAAGTCGATGACCACGGGCCGGTCGTCGATCTCGTTGGCCTTGTCGATGGCCGGCTGCACCTCCTCGGGGCTCTCCACCCGCAAGCCCACGCAGCCCATGGCCTCGGCCCACTTGCAGTAGTCGGGCAGGTCCGGCGACAGGTAGACCTCGGAGTAGCGCTCCTCGTAGAACAGCTCCTGCCACTGGCGGACCATGCCCAGGTAGGCGTTGTTGAGGATGGCCACCTTCACCGGGATGCGCTCGGACGAGGCCGTCACCAGCTCCTGGGCCGTCATCTGGAAGCAGCCGTCGCCGTCGATGGCCCAGACCATGCGGTCGGGCCGGCCCACCTTGGCGCCGATGGCGGCGGGCACGGCGTAGCCCATGGTGCCGAGGCCACCGGAGTTGACCCAGGTGTTGGGGTGGTCGAACTTCCAGTACTGCGAGGCCCACATCTGGTGCTGGCCCACGCCGGAGACGACGATGCAGTCGTCGGGGGTGGAGTCCCGCAGCTGCTCCACCACGTACTGCGGCTTGAGGGTGCAGCCGGTGTCGAAGGACTGGTCGTAGTGGAGGGGGAAGTCCCGCTGCCAGCCCCGCACCCGCTCCAGCCACTCGGTGCGGTCGGGCTGGGAGGACGCCCCGCCCGCGGCGTGGACAAGCTTGACCAGCTCCTCGATGACCTGGCGGACGTCGCCCACGATGGGCACGTCGGCCCGGCGGACCTTGCCCAGGTCGGCCTGGTCGATGTCGGCGTGGATGACCTTG
>JBPCJQ010000039.1:0-3643 GCA_051005135.1 Acidimicrobiales bacterium | reverse complement strand
GCCACGGCCAGCTCGACGGCTCCGCCCGACACCGGCGGGAGCACGGCCACCACGTCATTGCGGCTCACGGGCGTGTCGGCCATGGCTGGTTCGCCGTTCACCCACACCCGTGACCTGTCGAGGACGGCGGAGAAGCGGTCGCCGAACGACCGCCGGGCGGCGTCGAGGAGCTCGCCCACGGTGGCACCCTCCAGCTCGGCACGCCCCACCCCCGCTGCCTCCCGGGCCGCCGCGAACAACCGGAGCACGGCCATCCTAGGTGTCCTCTCCCGGCGCCCCCACCTCCGCCCACCCGTCCTTCGCCGCGACCTGGCCGCTGCTGGATGCTTCGAAGGCGACACAACGACGGCTACCGCTGTTCCCGGCGGCGAACACCGAGGTGGTGAGCTCGGTGCCGGGGAGCACAGGCCGCGAGAATCGGACGGCCAGGCGACGAAGCAGCGTGGGGTCGCCACCGGCGGCGACGTCGACCACGGCGCGGCCGCAGAATGCCATCGTGCACATGCCGTGGGCGATGATGCCAGGCAGGCCCATGTCGCGGGCGAAGGCGTCGTCGAGATGGATCCGGTTGGCATCGCCGGAAGCGGCGGCATACCGCCGGATCTGGTCGGCGTCGAGATGCAACGTTCGGGAGCCGATGAGGGCGTCGCGGGCCTCGGGCGGGAAGGCGTGGGCGGGCGGGTCGTCGCCGCCGCTCTCACCCAGGCCGAAGCCGCGGACGAACATGGTGGCGTACTGGCGAAGGACCAGCCTGCCGGCCCCGTCGACGCTGCTCACCACCACGAGGAGTGACGCACCCGAGCGCCGGTTGCGGATGCCTCGAATCTCAGCCTCGGTAGCCAGCTGCTGGCCGGCCTCGAGCGGCTGGACGAAGCGCATGTCCTGAGCGAGGTGGACGAGCTTGCCCATGGCATCGTCGGGCACCACGTCGTGCACAGCCGCCATGGTGGTGTCCCATGTGGGCACCACCGCGAACAGCGGGGGCACCAGGCCGTCGTGGGCGTACAAGGGGTTGTCGTCGCCGGTGGCAGCGGCGTAGGCGCGGGCCCGGTCAGGGTCGACAGCGGCCGCGTCAGGACCGAAGCGCGCACCTAGCTTGGCGATGTCGAGCTCCAGGGAGTGCTCCTAAGGCTGTCGGCCCGCGCCCAGCGTCGCACATCTGCGAACTTGTCGCGATTTCCAACCTCCAGGGTTGAAAGGCGCGACAAGTTCGGTGGGGATCTCAAGCCACGGACCTCCGTAGGTGGGCGACCAAGCGGTTGGCCAGGGCAGGAGTGAGGAGATCGGTGCCGTGCCCGGCCCCGTCTACCCACCACAGGTCCTTCGGCTCGTCGGCCCACTCGAACAAGGTGCGGGCGTGGGCGGCCCCGAAGTAGTGGTCGGCCGGGTCGTGCACTATGAGGGTGAACGCGGGGGCGATGGCGGCTACCACGCCGCTGGCTTCGGGCACCGCCTGCAGCGCGGTGGTCACCCGCGTGCGCAGCACGCGGGACAGCACCTCCCGGCCCAGCCTCGAGTCCACGTAGCGGCGCACCCGTAGAGTCGCCCGGGTATCCCAGGTGTCCCATCGGGAGGGGGCGCTGATGGCCACCACGCCGGCCACGCCGCCATAGGTGCCGGCATGCAGGAGTGCGGAGGCGCCACCCAGGCTGAGGCCGATGGTGACCACGGGCAAGTTTGGAGGAGCCGCCGCCACCGCCGCGGCCACGTCGAGTGGCTCGTCGATGCCCAGTGTGCACAGCCCCTCGGAGCGGCCGTGGCCCCGCAGCTCGGGCACCATCACGTTGACATGGGCGGCCAACAGCCGAGCGAAGGCCTGGATCCGGGGCGTGCGCGAAGACTGGACGAGGCCGTGCACGAAGACCACGGTGGCGAAGGCGTCGGGCGGGCCCTGGAGGCGCGCACCGCTTAGGCGCACGCCGTCGGAGGTGACCAGCGAGAGGGCCTCGTCCGCTCCATATCGGGGGACGAACGCGAACCGCCGGGCGAAGCCGGTTAGATGACTGCTGTTCCGTCGCGCCGACATGCGAAGCCAAGCGAAGCTCCTCGGCGCTTCGGGCCGGAGGCCCGATCTGAGCGGATCAGCCGTCATCCAATGACGGCCGTAGCCAGCCGGATGTGCCGCCACTCGTCCTCGGCCCGTCCCAGCTCGGTAGACGGGGGCCCGTCGTGGAGGTACTCGTCGAGTAGCGCACCCCACCGGGCCCCGGCGTTCAACCTCCCGAACATGGCGCTCATACCCCACACCACCCGGTCGAGGATCACGTACGAGGGCGGCATGTTGAGCAGGCGGATGACGTCGCCGAACTCGCCCTGCAGGTCGAGCATGCGCCCGAGGGTCCGTCCCACGAACTCGCGGTCGAAGGTGAAGTAGTCACGTTGGAACGGGATGTAGGGGCCGCTGCAATACTCGTAGATCCGGGCGGGGTCGATTCCGTGGCGGGCGGGCAAGAAGCTGGCGCTCACCAGCGACCGCACCAGGGCTTCGGGGTCCTGGGCGAGGATGGCGTCGAGTATGGGGCTGAGGGTCTCCAGCTCGCCGGGCGCCCACCGCTTGACCAGGCCGAAGTCGAGAAACGTCACCTTGGCCTTGTCGGGATGGAAGCGGTAGTTGCCGGGATGGGGGTCGCCGTTGAACACACCGTGGTTCCAGATGGAGCCCTCGGCGAAGCGAAACAGCACCTCGGCCGCCGTCGCCTTCTGGCTCGGGGTGGCCGTCGACGTGAAATCGGCCCACGACAGGCCGTCGACCCACTCGCTGGTGATGACCCGCTGCGCACAGCGCTCGGGGACGATGTCGGGCACGTGTATGAAGGGATGGCCCCTGTACCGCTCGGCGAACTCGGTCTGGCAACGTGCCTCCAGGCGGTAGTCGAGCTCGTCGCCCATGCGAGCGCGCAGCTCGTCGACCATGGCCTTCACGTCCATGTTCTTGAGGGCGAAGCTGGCGAACAGGCCATAGAGGAGCTCGGCGTTGTCGAGGTCGGAGCGAATGGCTTTGTCAACACCCGGGTACTGGACCTTCACTGCGACGACCCTCCCGTCGGGCATGACCGCCCGGTGGACCTGGCCGATCGAAGCCGCCGCCCGGGGAACGGGGTCCCAGTCGAGGAAGAGCTTCTCGGGATCGGCGCCGAGCTCGGAGCGCACCACGCCCTCGGCCAGGCTGGGGGCCATGGGCGGAACATCGGCCTGCAGCGTGGCGAGGGCGGCCTGGGCTTCGGGTGGCAGGCCCTCGGCGATGAACGAGATCATCTGGCCGGCCTTCATGATGGCGCCCTTCATGCCACCCAGCACCTGGGCCACGTCCTGGGCGCTGCGGATGGCGAAGCCTTCCTCGAGCCGGGCCCGCTCCGCGTCGGTGGCCCGACGGCCCCGCACCTTGACCACCGACCAGTGCAGGGCCCGTCTGGCCGACAGTCGCCAGACCCGCGCTTGACGATCGAGGCGGTTTCGCCGGTCCTCGTCGGACAGAGCGATGCCCATGCCCGCGGCTCCGGCCAGTGCCGCTCCGGTGACAGCCAGAGGGACGACCGTGCGGGCCTTCAGGGTGTCACCGGGCCACCAGGTCAACCGCCCGCGCCGGAGGTCCCCCTCCATGCCTCCGCCCCCCACCACTCCTCGTCGCTGCAACACAAGCGGG
>JBPCJQ010000038.1:0-17594 GCA_051005135.1 Acidimicrobiales bacterium | reverse complement strand
TGTTTTTTTCTCCTTCTCCCTCTCTTCCTCTCCCCCTCCTCCCCCCCCTACTGTCTGGGAACATGCCGGCCTCTGCCGCTGTTCGTAAACAACAGCGGATACTAAAGGAGCTCCGGATGCCCGATCTCGACACCACCATCCTGCCTCTACTGCCCCTGTCCACAGGGGTGGTCCTGCCGGGCATGGTCGTCACCATGGCCCTGGAGAGCGACGAGGCCAAAGTGGCCGTCGACGCCGCCTTGGCCGCTGACGGCCGCTTGCTGCTGGTCCCCCGCGTCGAAGAGCGCTACGCCCGGGTCGGCACGGTGGCCAAGGTGGAGGACAGCGGTGAGATGCCGAGCGGCATCAGGGCGGTGGTCGTGCGCGGCCTGGAACGGGTGGTGATCGGCGCCGGCGTGCCCGGTACGGGCGCAGCCCTGTGGGTGCAGGTCGAGGGAGTGACGGAGACGCCTCCCACCGAGCGAGCCCTCGAGCTGGCCCGAGAGTACCGGGCCGTGGTCCAGAACATCCTCGAGGAGCGGGGGGCCCGACAGCTGGCCGACGCCCTGCGCGGCATCACCGACCCGGGGGCCATGGCCGACACCGCCGGCTACTCCCCCGACCTGACCTTCGAGCAGAAGATCGAGCTGCTGGAGACGCTAGACGTGGAGCAGCGCCTCGAGCGGGTGCTGGCGTGGGCGCGCCAAACCCTGGCCGACCTCAGCCTCAAGGAGCGCATCCGCCACGACGTGTCCGAGGGCCTCGAGAAGACCCAGCGCGAGTTCCTGCTGCGCCAGCAGCTGGCCGCCATCCGCAAGGAGCTGGGCGAGGGCGACGACGGCGAGAGCGTCGTCGAGCAGTACCGGACCAGGGTGGCTGAGGCCGACCTGCCCGAAGGCGTGCGAGTTGCTGTCGAGCGCGAGATCGACCGCCTGGAGCGCACCAGCGAGCAGAGCCCCGAGCACGGCTGGATCCGTACCTGGCTCGACACCGTCACCGAGGTGCCGTGGGGCCAGGGCTCCGATGACCACCTCGACGTGACCGAGGCGCGGGCCATCCTCGACGCCGACCACAACGGCCTCGAAGACGTCAAGGACCGCATCATCGAGTACCTCGCCGTCCGCAAGCTGCGGGCCGACCGCGGCCTGCCTCCCACCGGGGGCAAGGGCGCCGGCGCCATCATCGCCCTGGTTGGGCCTCCCGGCGTGGGCAAGACCTCGCTGGGCGAGTCGGTGGCCCGAGCCCTGGGTCGTGAGTTCGTCCGGGTGTCGCTGGGCGGCGTGCGTGACGAAGCCGAGATCCGCGGCCACCGCCGCACTTATGTCGGTGCCCAGCCGGGGCGGGTGGTCCGCGCCCTGAGGGAGGCCGGCACCATGAACCCCGTCTTCATGCTCGACGAGGTCGACAAGCTGGGCGCCGACTGGAGGGGCGACCCGTCGTCGGCTCTGCTGGAGGTGCTCGACCCCGCCCAGAACCACACTTTCCGCGACCACTACCTCGAGGTCGATCTCGACCTGTCCGACGTGCTGTTCATCGCCACCGCCAACGTGGCCGACACCATCCCCGGCCCCCTGCTCGATCGCATGGAGGTCATCCCCCTCGACGGATACACCGAGGACGAGAAGGTGGCCATCGCCACCGACCACCTGCTCGCTCGTCAGCTCGACCGCAACGGCCTGACCGCCGAGGAGGCGTCGCTCACCGAGGCGGCCATCCGTGCCGTGGTCGCCGACTACACCCGCGAGGCGGGAGTGCGCAACCTCGAGCGTGAGCTGGGAAAGGTGCTTCGCAAGGTCGCCACTCAGCTCGCTGGTGGAACCGCCACCGCGCCCGTGATCGTCGATGCCGACGACGTGCGCACCTACCTGGGCCGGCCCCGCTTCTTCTTCGAGGCGGCCGACCGCACCGCGGTGGCCGGCGTGGCCACCGGCCTGGCCGTCACCGGCGTGGGTGGTGACGTCCTGTTCATCGAGGCCACCGACCTGCCCGGCGGTGCCGCCGGAAACGTCGGCCAGGGCCGCCTCACCCTCACCGGCCAGCTCGGTGACGTCATGAAGGAGTCGGCCGAGATCGCCCTCTCCTACGTGCGCTCGCACGCCGCTGACCTCGCCCTCGACGACGAGGCAGTGGCAGGCTCGCGCTTCCACGTGCACGTGCCCGCCGGAGCCGTTCCCAAGGACGGCCCCTCGGCCGGCGTCACCATGGTCACGGCCCTGGCCAGCCTGCTGTCAGGCCGGCCGGTGCGCTCCAGCGTGGGCATGACCGGTGAGGTCACCCTCCAGGGGCGGGTCCTGCCCATCGGGGGGGTCAAGCAGAAGGTTCTGGCCGCTCATCGGGCCGGCCTCAAAGAGGTCATCCTCCCGGCCCGCAACGGGGCCGACCTCGACGACGTGCCCGACGCAGTGAGGGAGACGGTCTCGTTCCACCTGGTGTCCGACGTGCGCGAGGTGCTCGAGCTGGCGCTGGAGCCCGAGCCGTCCGTCGCGGTCACCGCCGCCTGAGCCGTGGCCGTCGCCCTGCGGCGGCAGGCACAGGCATCGAGGGCTACGATTCCCTCATGGGTAGCAAGGCTCCGCCGTCGAGCAACGACAAGAAGCAGGGTAAGAGCCTCAAGGAGAAGCGGGCGGCCAAGTCGGCGAAGAAGGCCGATCGCCCCAAGGGCAAGTAGGAACAGCCCGCCCTTCGGGCGGCAAGTAGGAACAGGCCGGGTTCACACGTAGCGCATCTCGTCGCCCTCGTCATCGTCGACGACGAGGGCACAGGTCGGGCACCACCAGCGGGTCTCCAGGGCGGTGCCGCAGGAATCGTGGCGGTGGGCAGCGGCCCCGCCCCGGCCCGCGCCCCATTCGCCCAGCAGGCGCAGGGCGCCGGCCAGCTCCCGCCCCGAGGCGGTTAGCTCGTACACGACCCGGGGTGGTCGGCGCGAGTACGGCGTGGCCACCACCACCCCCTCGCGCTCCAGGTGGCGGAGGCGCTGGCTGAGGATGTTGGAGGCCAGCCCTTCGACGTCGCCCAGCAGGTCGTTGAACCGGCGGGGCCCACCCAGCAAGGCGTTCACCATCAGCAGGGTCCACCGATCACCGACTCGGGCCAGCGCCTCGGCCAACGGGGTGACGTCGTCCATGGCCTCCATCCTGCCCGCCTATCAACCGGTTGCCTAGTAGGTAGCAGACTGGTAAGTTGCAATCAACTAGTTACTCGGAAGGAGATCGAAGATGGCAGTGCTGGACGAGGTGCAAGGAGCGGTGCGGGCGGTAGCCAACGGCGCAGGCCCGGCCGTGGTGGGAGTGGGGCCAGGATGGGGTCAGGGCTCGGGCATCGTGGTTGGCGATGGTGTCGTCCTGACCAATGCCCACAACCTGAGGGGCGACGAGGCCTCCGTCTCCTTCGGCGACGACCGCACCCTGGCGGCCCAGGTGTCGGGGATCGACGTCGACGGCGACCTGGCTGTCCTCTCGGCGGACACATCGGGTGTAGAGCCCCTGGCTTGGGCCGAGAGCCCGCCTGGCCTCGGTGCCGTCGTCTTCGGCGTGGCCAACCCCGGGGGGCGGGGACTGAGGGTGACGGTGGGCCTGGTGTCGGCGGTGGGTCGAAGCTTCCGCGGCCCCCGGGGCCGGCGGGTCCGCGGTTCGTTGGAGCACACCGCGCCCCTGGCCCGCGGCTCGTCGGGCGGGCCCATCGTCGATGCTGCCGGGCGGTTCCTCGGGCTGAACACCAACCGCCTCGGCGAGGGGTTCTACGCCGCCATCCCCGCCGACGCCGACCTGAAGCAGCGGGTCGACGCCCTGGGCCGGGGCGAGTCGACGTCGCGCCTGCGCCTCGGAGTGGGCCTGCTGCCGGGGCGGGCGGCCCGGCACCTGCGCCGCTCCGTCGGGCTTGCCGACCGTGACGGCCTGCTCGTGCGTGAGGTGGGCGACAACACGCCGGCGGCCCAGGCCGGCCTACGCCAGGGCGATCTTCTGACTGAGGCGGGGGGGCGGGCGCTGACCTCGGTCGACGACCTCCATGCCGCGCTCGTCGGGCTGGTCGGCGACCAGTCGCTCGCCCTCGGCGTGGTGCGGGGGGCGGAAGAGCTCGAGCTGACCGTTTCCTTCGACGCTGGCCCGGCGGAACCTGAGGAGGCCGGTTCCTGACCTGAGCAGCCGGCCGCACAGCGACACAGCCAAACGGCAGATGGGGGCGGCTGGCCCTCCCGGGGAAGGGGGGCTGGCCCCATTGTCCGCGGTGGGGGGCTGGGCGACAATGCCAGCGTGAGAGCAGCCTTCACGCTCGGGGTATCAGGGCTGGAGCGGCGATGGCGGGCATGGGCGGCGATCGCGCTGGTCATCGCCCTGACGGGTGGCGTGGTGCTCATGACAGCCGCCGGGGCCCGGCGCACCGACACCTCCTACGCCCGGTTCCTGCGCACCTCCCGAGGCGCTGACGCCCTCGTCGCCCCCTTCGTGTCGCCGGACAACCCCGGAGCAGCGGGCTTCTACGAGGCGGTGGGCCGACTCCCCGACGTGGCCACCATGGCTCCGTTGATGGGAGTTTCCGCGGTGGACACCGGGCGAGGGAACGCCGCGGTCCAGATGGTCGCCGGCGCCGACGCCCGTCTCGGCCGCGCCATCGAGCGACCCAAGATCACCGCCGGTCGCATGTTCCGCCCGGATCGCGCCGAGGAGGCGGTGGCCGCGCCCGTCCTTGCCCGCCGGCTGAGGCTGCACGTCGGCAGCCGCCTCAACCTGCTGGCCGGCCCGACGACTCCCGCCGGCTTCGACTTCGACCGGGCGAAGCCGGTGGTGCTGCGCGTGGTCGGCATCGGGGTCACCCGCGACGACGTGGTGGCGGTGAACGCCCAGGCGGCCCAGCCGGCCCTGATCGTGACTCCCGCCCTCTTCAACCGTCTGAGCACCGAGTTCGCCTCGCGGGAGGACTTCGTCTCCTATGCCGGTGCGTACGTCCGCCTCCGAGCGGGCAGCTCGGTGGCGACTCTCGGCCAACGGGCTCAGGCCCTGGCCACCCAGTACCTGGGGTCCGGCAGCCAGCTCTTCGTGGCGGACGAGCACCAGCAGGCCACCAAGGTGGACCGCGCCCTCCGTCCTCAAGCGGTGGCCCTGGCTCTGTTCGCACTACTCGTGGCCCTGACCGGCCTGTTCGTCACCGGCCAACTGCTGTCCCGCCAGCTCTTCGTCTCCTCCACCGAGCACCCGACCCTGCGGGCTCTGGGCATGACCAGGACGGAGCTGGTCGCCCTGGGTCTCGGCCAGACCGCCCTCGCCGCCGGTGTGGGTGCTGTGGGGGCCGTGATCATGGCCGCCCTGGCATCGGGCCTCATGCCCATCGGGCCGGCACGGGTGGCCGAGCCCCACCCCGGCGTCGCCCCCAACTGGGGGCTCCTCGGCCTGGGCGCCCTCGCCATCGTGGCTTTCTCCGTCCTGCGCACGGCATGGCCGGCGTGGCGCCTCGCCTCGGCGGTCACCGGAGAACGGCTGCCACCTCCGGAACGGGCATCGCGCCTGGCCCACGCTGCTACCCGCGCCGGCCTACCGGCCAGCGCGGCGATGGGCGTCAAGCTCGCCTTGGAGCCGGGCCGAGGCCAGACGGCGGTTCCCGTGCGCAGCGCCGTGGCGGGTACCGCGCTGGCCGTGGCGGCCGTTGCCATGGCCATGACCTTCGGCACCAACCTGGTCCGCCTCGTCGACACGCCCCGGCTGTACGGCCAGTCCTGGGACCTCGCCGTCGACGCCCAGTTCGGCACGATCATCCCCGAACGGCTCGACCAGTTCTTGGGCCAGCAGCCAGGGGTGACGGGTTGGACTTTCGGCAACCACCACGTCGCCACGATCGCCGGCCGTGACATACCGACGATCGGCCTGGCCCCCGGCGCGGGCCCGGTCAGCCTGCCCACCCTGCTGGAGGGCAGGCAACCGCAGGCTCCCGATGAGATCGTGCTGGGCAGCAGCACGATCAAGGCCACAGGCGTCGGTCTGGGCCGCACCATCGCGGTTGGCATCCAAGGGGAGGACTCACCCCGGACCATGCGCGTCGTCGGCCGGGCCGTGTTCCCCTTCTTCGGGCAGGGCAGCTTCAATCCCACCGGTCTCGGCGAGGGAGCGGCCATCCTCGATCCTCCCCCCAGCCCCGACGGGGTCAACTTCTTCCTCGTCCGCATGGCTCATGGACCGGCCCAAAAGGCCAACATCGCCACCTTGGAGCGCAACGCCGCGGCCACCGGCCAGTGCCCCTCCGACCAGGACTGCGGCGTGGTCACCGCCCAACGGCCGGCCGACGTGAGGAACTACGCCCGAATCCAGGCCACCCCCCTGGCCCTGGCCGCGGTATTGGCGGTGCTGGCGGCAGCGACGGTTGCCCACGTGCTGGTGACCTCCATCAGGCGCCGACGGCGCGACTTTGCGGTACTGAAGACCCTCGGTTTCGTGCGCCGGCAGGTCTCGGCGACGGTCGTCTGGCAGGCATCGGTGCTCGTCGTGATGGCATTGGCTGTCGGCTTGCCAATGGGCGTGGCCGCGGGCCGCTGGACCTGGCAGTACTTCGCCAGCCGGCTCGGCATGGCAACTGATGCGCGGGTGCCGACGCTGACCCTGTTGGCTTCTGTACCGATCGCCCTGCTCGTCGCCAACCTGGTCGCGGCGGGGCCAGCCTGGGTAGCGGGGCGCCTCCAACCGGGGCCGGTCCTGCGCTCCGAGTGACATCGCCCCATGGGAACTTGACGGGTGGCGGCATCGGGGGCGGAGACTGGCCGCCGACGGCTTCCACCCCGGCCTCGCCGGCTACGCCGACTGGGCCGCCGCCTTTGCCAAAGCCCTGTCCCGCCCATGAGGTGTTGTGAGGGATTCGTCTCCGTGCGTTCACATGGCGGCAACCGATCGAACACATGGGCGGGCCAGGGTTGGGGCAGATGGACTTCGACCTTCCCGCCTCCGCCCCTCGGACTCTCGTGGTGGTGGGCAACGGCATGGTCGGCCACAAGCTGGTCGAGATCCTCGTCGAGCGCGGCGCCACTGCCGAGTGGGACATCGTCTCCTTCTGTGAGGAGTCTCGGCCCGCTTACGACCGAGTGGGCCTGAGCTCGTTCTTCAGCGGCACGTCGGGCGACGAGCTGTCGTTGGTCACGCCCGGCTTCTTCGACCAGTCGGGCCTGCGCATCCACGTGGGCGACGCCGTGTCCGCCATCGACCTCGAAGCCCGCCACGTCGTCTCCAACCGGGGCGTGCGCGTGGCCTACGACGCCCTGGTGCTGGCCACGGGGTCGTACCCGTTCGTGCCGCCCGTTCCCGGGCGCGACGCCCCGGGATGCTTCGTCTACCGCACGCTCGACGACTTGGAGGCCATCAGGGACTATGCCCGTGGCCGCTCGATGGGGGCGGTGGTCGGGGGTGGCCTCCTCGGGCTGGAGGCGGCCAACGCCCTGCTCTCGTTGGGGCTGGAGACCCACGTGGTGGAGTTCCTGCCCCGGCTCATGGGAGTCCAGGTCGACGACGGCGGCGGTATGGCCCTGCGCCGGCGGGTGGAAGACCTCGGTGTGGCTGTCCACACTTCGCGGGCCGCTCGCATGGTGCTCACCGGTGCCGACGGTCAGGTGAGCGGCCTGCGCTTCGCCGAGGGCGACGACCTCGCCACCGAGCTGGTGGTGTTCTCGGCCGGCATCCGCCCGCGCGACGACCTGGCCGCCCAGGCCGGCCTGGCCCTGGGGGAGCGGGGCGGTGTGGTGGTCGACGAGGCGTGCCGCACCTCGGCGCCCGACGTGTACGCCATAGGAGAGTGCGCGCTGGCCGAAGGCCGCACCTGGGGGCTGGTGTCGCCCGGCTACCAGATGGCCCGAGTCGTGGCTGACCGCATCCTGGGGGGCGACGCCGTGTTCGCCGGCGCCGACCTGTCCACCAAGCTCAAGCTCCTGGGCATCGACGTGGCCAGCTTCGGCGACGCCTTTGCTGCCACCCAAGGGTCCGAGGCCATCACGTTCAGCGACCCCGTGGCCAACGTCTACAAGAAGCTGGTGATCGGTCCCGCGCCGCCGCCGAACGGTCGCAAGCACCAGTTGCCGGTTCGGCCCGTCATCGGCGGCATCCTGGTGGGCGACGCCTCCGCCTACCCCACCCTGGTACAGATGGCCAGGGGCGACATGCCCACTCCTGAGCACCCCGAAGACCTGATCATGGCCGCCCGGTCCACCACCGGCGCCCACGCTGTGGGAGTAGGGGCCCTGGCCGACACGGCCACCGTGTGCTCCTGCAACAGCGTGGCCAAGGGCGCCATCTGCAGCACCATCGCCCGAGGGGCCGCCGACGTGGGCGCCATCAAGGCCGCCACCAAGGCGGGCACCGGCTGCGGGGGGTGCGTTCCCCTGGTCACCGAGATCCTCAAGCACGAGCTCGCCCGCGCTGGTGTGGTCATGAGCAACGACCTGTGCGAGCACTTCGCCTACTCCCGCCAGGAGCTGTTCGACCTGGTGCGGGTCCAGCGCATCGCCACCTTCTCCGAGGTCCTGGCTCGCCACGGGCGGGGCCGGGGATGTGAGATTTGCAAGCCGGCGGTGGCGTCGATGCTGGCCTCGCTGTGCAACGGGTACATCCTGGCGGGGGAGCAGGGCGCCCTGCAGGACACCAACGACCACTTCCTCGCCAACCTCCAGCGCGACGGAACGTACTCGGTGGTCCCGCGTGTCCCCGGCGGAGAGATCACCCCCGACCAGCTCATCGCCATCGGCACCATCGCCAAGGAGTTCTCGCTCTACACCAAGATCACCGGCGGCCAGCGCATCGACATGTTCGGCGCCCGGGTCGACCAGCTCCCCCACATCTGGGCCCGGCTGATGGCCGTCGGCATGGAGTCGGGCCATGCCTACGGCAAGGCCTTGCGCACCGTGAAGTCGTGCGTGGGCAAGACGTGGTGTCGCTTCGGCGTGCAGGACTCCACCGCTCTGGCCGTCGAGCTGGAGCTGCGCTACCGGGGGCTGCGGGCGCCCCACAAGGTGAAGGCGGCGGTGTCGGGCTGCACCCGGGAGTGCGCCGAAGCCCAGAGCAAGGACTTCGGGGTGATCGCCACCGAGAAGGGCTGGAACGTCTACGTGTGCGGGAACGGCGGCATGCGGCCTCAGCACGGTGTGCTTCTGGCCGCCGACATCGACCGGGAGACGGTGATCCGCTACGTCGACCGCTTCTTGATGTTCTACGTGCGCACCGCCGACCGGCTGGAGCGCACCGCGGTGTGGTTCAACCGGCTGGAGGGCGGTATCGACTACCTGCGCCGGGTGGTGATCGACGACGCCCTCGGCATCGGTGCCGAGCTGGAGGCCGACATGGCCCGCCACGTCGCCAGCTACGAGTGCGAGTGGAAGGCCACCCTCGACGACCCCGCCGGCCTGGCGCGCTTCCGCACGTTCGTCAACTCCGACGAGCCCGACCCCAACATCGTCTTCGTCACCGAGCGTGGCCAACCCCGCCCTGCTTTCGCCCACGAGAAGCCCGACCCTGCCCTGGCCGCCCGAGGAGGCACCCCATGACCCTCACCGCACCGTCGCCGACGATCACCCACAGCGGCCGCTGGGCCGATGTCTGCGCCTTCGATCAGCTCGTTTCCGAGCGCGGCGTCTGCGCGCGCGTCGAGGCCCACCAGGTGGCCGTCTTCAGGGTGGGCGACGACATCTTCGCCCTGTCCAACTACGACCCCTTCTCCAAGGCCAACGTCTTGTCCCGCGGCATCGTGGGGTCGCAGGGCGACAGGCTCAAGGTGGCGTCGCCCGTCTACAAGCAGAGCTTCGACCTTCGCTCGGGGGAGTGCCTCACCGACCCCGCTGTCTCGGTTCCAACCTTCGCCGTCCGTGTCGAACGAGGTCGTGTGCAGGTGGCCCATCCGTGACGCTGGTCGACCAGCCCGTCGCTTTCACATCCAGGCGCCCGCGGCCCGACCATGGTGGTGTCACCGAACGCGGCCCTGACCTCCTGCCGCTCGAGTCGGGCGAGCAGTACCGCTTCAGCTTCGCCATGGACTCCTGCATCGGTTGCCACTCGTGTGAGGTGGCCTGTGCCGAGCAGAACGACCTCCCCTTCGACCAGGCGTGGCGGAAGGTGGGCGAGCTGGAGGGCGGCAGCTTCCCCGACACCCGCCGGTTCAGCCTGTCCATGGCCTGCAACCACTGCCTCGAGCCCACCTGCCTGTCGGGATGCCCCACCAACGCCTACGAGAAGCTGGGCAACGGCATCGTCGTCCATCACCCCGACGACTGCATCGGCTGCCAGTACTGCATCTGGAACTGCCCCTACGAGGTTCCCGTCTTCAACCCGGTCCGGCGCATCGTGTCCAAGTGCGACATGTGCCGGCCCCGCATCGACGAGGGCCAGAGCCCGGCCTGCGTGCTGGCCTGCCCGACCCACGCCATCGGTATCGAGAAGGTCGACGTGGCCGCCTGGGCCGAAGACCACGCCGCTGCCGACGCGCCTGGCCTGCCACCGTCGGACATCACCTTGTCCACCACGCGCATCGCCCTCCCCGCCGAGATGCCGGCGGGCACGGGGCCGGCCAACGAGCACGCTGCCCGGCCCGAGGAGCCGCACTGGCCACTCATCTGGCTGACACTGCTGACCCAGCTGTCGGTGGGAGCGGTCGCCGCCACGGTGGTGCTCGAGGCGGCAGGGGCAGGCTCGTCGGGGCCGTCAGGGCGCTCGGCCCTGGCCGGTCCGGCCATGGCCGCCTTCATCGCCGGGGCCCTGGCCCTGGGCGCGTCGCTGCTGCACCTGGGCCGGCCCACCCGGGCGCTGAAGGCGCTGCGCAATCTGTCCACGTCGTGGCTCAGCCGAGAGGTGGCGTTGTTCTCGGCCTTCTCGTGTTGTTCGTTCGCCTACGCCATCACCGCCTGGCTGCGCTCGCCGGCGCCCCCGTTGTGGCTGGGCGCGGCCACCGTAACCATCGGGGTGGCCGGTCTCTACGCCAGCTCCCGCCTGTACCTGGTTCCGGCGCGGCCGGTGTGGAACTCGGGGCGCACACCGGTGTCGTTCTTCGCCACCGCGGCAGCCACCGGCCCGCTGCTAGCCCTGCTCTTCGCTGATCGCAGCCGCCTTCGCCCCTCGTGGGTCGCCCTGCTCCTCGGGGTGGCGGCGGCCGGCGCCCTGGCCCAGGTGGGTGTGGCCGCCCACCTCGTGCGCGCCCTGCGGCGTACCCCGGGCCGCCAGCACGAGGGTGGCGCCGCCCTCCTCCTGGGCCGCTACGGCACCCTCTTCCAGCTGCGCCTGATCGCCGTCGGCGGGGGGGTCGGCTTGCTCGCCTTCGCGGCGGGCGCCCCCCTTGGCGGTGCCGCCTCGGGCGGCCGCTTGGCCGTCGGGTTGGTGCTGATCGCCGTGGGTGAGCTGGCCGGGCGCTACCTGTTCTATGTGACGGTGGTGCCCTACCGCATGGCCGCCAACCTGTTCGCGTCGCGCTCGTGACCCGCCCCATCGCCGGCGGCGTGAGCCGCTTCCTCGGCCTCGGCTCCGACTCCGTAGAGAGCGGTTACGAGGCCGACGAGCAGGGCGGGATGATGAACGCCTCCCGCCGGCCCGAGCGCTGGGTGCGCACCACATGTGGCTACTGCTCGGTGGGCTGCGGCATGCTCGTCGGGGTCCGGGGGGAGCGGGCGGTGGCGGTCATGGGTGATCCTGAGCATCCCGTCAACCGGGGCCGCCTGTGCCCCAAGGGCCTGTCCGAGCATCACACCATGGCGGCCGAGGGCCGCCTCCTTTCGCCCCGGGTCAGGCGGCGTGCCGGCGGTGAGCAGGAGCAGGCCACGTGGGACGAGGCACTGGGAGCGCTGTTGGGGGGGTTCGAGGGCCTCCAACGCGAACACGGGCCCGACTCGGTGGCGATCCTGTCCACCGGCCAGCTCGTCACCGAGGAGTTCTACGCCCTGGGCAAGCTGGCCCGCCTCGGCATGAGGGTCGCCCACTACGACGGCAACACCACGCTGTGCATGTCGTCAGCGGTGTCGGGCTACAAGGCCAGCTTCGGCAGCGACGGTCCACCTGGGTGCTACGAGGATCTGGAGACGGCCGACTGCATCCTGCTGGTGGGGGCCAACATCGCCGACAACCACCCACTGCTAGCGCCGCGGGTGCTGGCCAACCAGGAGGCGACGGTGATCGTGGTCGACCCCCGGGTCACCAAGACCGCAACCGTCGCCGACCTGCACTTGGCTATCCGCCCCCGCAGTGACATAACCCTGCTCAACGGGATGCTCAAGCTTCTCATTGACGAGGGCCTGGTCGACCGCGACTACGTCGCCGCCCACACCGAGGGGTTCGACGAGCTGGCCGCCCACGTGGCCGGCTACGACCTGGAGCGGGTGGCTGCCGAGTGCGGGGTCGACGCCGAGCTCGTGCGCGGCGCGACCGTGGCCTTCGGTCGCGCCGAGCGCGCCTTCGTGGCGTGGACCATGGGGGTCAACCACTCGGTGCAGGGCACCGAGACCGTGACCCTGCTCAACACCCTGTGCCTGGTCACCGGCAATATCGGGCGGTCGGGGGCGGCGCCGTTCTCCATCACCGGCCAGTGCAACGCCATGGGAACGAGGGAGGCGGGCGGGACGGCGTCGTTGCCCGGTTACCGCGCCTACGACTCGGAGGCCGAACGCGCCGAGCTGGCCGGCCTGTGGGGCGTTCCCGTCGAGCGCATCCCCGCGGCCCGGGGCCGCGCCTACCCCGACATCATCGACGGCGTGATCGACGGCACCATCAAGGGGCTTTGGATCATCGCCACCAACCCGCCGGTGTCGTTCCCCAACCGCGGCCGCCTGGAACAGGCCTTGGCCGACCTGGAGCTCCTCGTGGTCCAGGACGGCTTCGAGACGCCCACCACCGCCCTGGCCGACGTGGTGCTGCCCGCCGCCATCTGGGGCGAGAAGGACGGCACCTACACCAATGCCGAGCGGCGGGTGTCGCGGGTGCGCAAGGCGGTGGAGCCGCCCGGCGAGGCCCGCTCCGACTTCGACATCTTCCTGGCCGCGGCCGCAGCCATCGACGTCCGCTCCGAGCTTTACCCGGGATGGGCCGGTCCCGAAGACGCCTTCGACGAATGGGCCCGCGTCTCGGCTGGCCGGTTGTGCGACTACAGCGGCATCACCTGGGATCGCATCGACGCCGCCGGCGGCGTGCAGTGGCCCTGCCCCACCGGCACACCCGAGCCCGGGGGTGTACCCCGCCTCTACGCCGACGGCCGGTTCCCCACCGGCTCGGGTAAGGCCCGGCTGTGGTGCGTGTCGCCGGAGGCCATCGCCGATTCCGTGAACGGGAGCTACCCCTTCCTGCTGAACACCGGCCGCACCGTCGAGCACTGGCACACGCGCACCAAGACGGGCCGGGTCGCCATCCTGGAGACCCTGGCCCCTGAAGGATGGGTCGAGGTGAACCCGGTCGACGCCCGGCGCCTGGGTGTTTCGCCGGGGAGCAGTGTCCGGCTGTCTTCACGGCGTGGTGCCGTCGACGGCGTGCCCGTGCGGGTCACCGCCACCGTGCGGGAGGGCGAGGTGTTCATGCCCTTCCACTACGACGAGCTGTGCGTCAACCGCCTCACCGTCGACGAGTTCGATCCCATCTCGCGCGAGCCCAACTACAAGCAGGCCGCTGTCCACATCGAGCCACTGGGTGGATAGCAAGTTGTCTTCTGGCGTTCACGATCTGGCAACGGTGTGAACACGCAGGCGCGGTTGACTCCGGGCATGACCACGAGCGCGCCGACCGGCACCATCAGCCCGAGTCCCCTCCCTGAGGGCACGACCGCGGTATCGGCGCGCCGGGGCCGTTGGATCGACGACTGGGACCCCGAGGACGAGGCGTTCTGGGAGGCAGGCGGCAAGCGCGTCGCCAGGAGGAACCTGGCGCTGTCGATGTTCGCCGAGCACCTCGGTTTCAGCATCTGGGTCATCTGGACGATCGTCGTCCTCAATCTCGGCAACGTGGGCATCAACCTCACGGTGCCCGAGCAGTTCTGGCTCACCGCCGTGCCGAACCTGGTGGGCTCGTTCCTGCGCATCCCCTACACGTTCGCCATCCCTCGCTTCGGCGGGCGGGGGTGGACGACGGTGAGCGTGGGCCTGCTGTTCATACCGACATTGCTGCTGGCCGTCGTCGTGCCCAGCGGGTGGCTCGCGTCCCAGAGCCACAACGCCCAGCTGTGGGTGCTGCTGGCCTGCGCCGCCACCGCGGGGTTGGGTGGTGGCAACTTCTCGTCTTCGATGGCCAACATCTCGTTCTTCTATCCCGAGAAGCGCAAGGGCTTCGTGCTCGGTCTCAATGCCGCCGGGGGCAACCTGGGAGTGGCCTCGGCTCAGCTGTTCGTGCCGCTGGTGATCATCATCGGCGTGCCCGCAGCGGCGGTGAAGCTGGCCAAGCACCCGGTGCACCTCTCCTACGCCGGGCTCATGTGGCTTCCGTTCCTCGCCCTCGCCGTGGCCGGCGCCTGGTTCTGCATGGACAGCCTCACCCAGGCCAAGGCCGACACCAGCTCCTACGTGGCGTCGCTGCGCTACAGCCACACGTGGGTCATGTCGATCCTCTACATCGGTACGTTCGGCTCGTTCATCGGGTTCTCGTTCGCCCTGCCCCTGGTCATCAAGAACACGTTCCCCGAGTTCCTCATCGGCCATCCCTTCATCGCCACCTACCTGGCCGGCCTGGGCTTTCTGGGGGCGCTGATCGGGTCGCTGTCGCGGCCCGTGGGTGGATGGCTGTCCGACCGGGTGGGCGGCGCCCGGGTGACCCTGGCCGTGTTCGCGGGAATGGCCGTGTTCACCCTGGTGGCCATCGTGGGCGTGCAGAACCGCAGCTTCGCCACCTTCTTCGCCTCTTACATGGCGATATTCCTGCTGGCCGGCATGGGCAACGGCTCGACCTACAAGATGATCCCCACCATCTTCGCCGGCATCGGGCGAGCCGAAGCCGAGACCCGGGGTCTCGATGCCAAGGATGCAGCGGTGGAGTTCAAGCGCCGGGCCGCCGCCGTCATCGGCATCGCCGGAGCCATCGGCGCCTTCGGTGGCTTCCTGATCCAGGTCGTCCTGCGCCAGGCCAACCTGGGGGTTGCCAACCTCGTCAAGGCGGCCAAGACCCCGGCGGCCAAGGTCGCCGTGGCCGCTGCCCATTCCAACTGGTCGGTGCCCGCGCTGTGGGTGTTCCTCGCCTCCTACGTCGTGTTGGCGGGCATCACCTGGTTCGTCTACCTGCGCGGCCAGGCTGCCTGACCGGATCCTCGGGCCCCGCGATAGGGTCGACGTTATGAGCTAGTGGCAATCCGACCGCGAGCGAACGTCGGCAGGAGCGGTCCCCGAGAGCATTCCTGTCACCACCGCCTTCGATTTCGCCGAATGGCGCATCGAGCGCTACGTGGGCAGCTGCTTCGGCCTGAGCGTGCGCAGCATGGGCGCCGTCAAAGGCATCGGTGCTGCCTTCAAGTCGATCGCCGGTGGCGAGGTCACCCCAGTACACCGAGCTGCTCGAGGACAGCCGGCGCCACGCCATGGATCGCATGATCGAGAACGCCCGCATCATGGGTGCCAACGCGGTGATCGGGATGCGCTTCGACTCCTCCGAGATCGGCCAGTCGCTCACCGAGATCGTGGCCTACGGCACCGCGGTGGTGGTAGTCGCTCGTTGATCGGGCTCGCCGTGGTGGGGGCCGTCGCCGTCGTGGCGGTGGTTGGCTGGGCCCGCCTCCGCCGCCATGGCGAGGCCAGCCTCCCCGCCGGCCACTGGCAACGCACCGACGAGTCGTTCCGAGACCCGTCGTCAGGCCGCCTCATGCGAGTATGGATCGACCCTGCCGACGGCACCCGCCACTACGTGCCCGACGGCTAGGATCGACGGCGCAGCGGCGGCACGACCGTCGGCGGGCGTCGACGGGGCGGCAGCTCGGCCAGAAGGTCGGCCGTGGCGGCCGTCACCCGGGCGATCGCCTGGTCGACCGTCGGCGAGGCCATCTGACCGGCGGTGGCCAGCGCCGCCACCTTGCGCACGTACTGGCGAGCGGCTGCCTCGACCTCTTCGGGCGTCGCCGGGGGGTCGAGCCCCCGCAAGGGTGTGATGTTACGGCACATGCGTAGCGACGATACCGACTGTCGGGCAGTCGGCCAGACGGAGGAAGACGACCATGGAGATGGAGCGGTTGGTACGACTTGTTTTCCAACCCCGAGCACCCGGTAGCTCGACTTCTCCGGGAGGCTCAGCCCGCCCCGTGCCGCTCCTATCGAGGGACGCCGAGCGATGCCACCTCGTCGGGGTCGACCCAGTCGTAGCCTCGGTCGTCCCGCTCCGACGTGATCTCGCCGTGACGGATCGCCAGAAAGACGACCGCGCCCGGGACCCCAGTACGGCGGACGGCTTCTGTGACCTTTACGCGCTCGGCCATCGCTCCAACAATACTTGGCTATATGGGATGCCGGCGGTCAAACCTGTCGCGCACCGTGCGTAGAGGATCTGCGCCACCTCTTGCTCGGTGAAGCGGATCTCGATCTTGTCCACGCGGGCACGTTACGCCGGCAACGATAGTTCGAACGTCATCAGGTCCTTCGGAGTGGAGCTGGAGGGAATCGAACCCTCGAAAGGTCCATCGCATCGTTGCTGGTCAGACGCTAGAAGCGCAGATCAGAGGCCATTTTCGCCCTCCCGTTGGTGTGCGCTGATACGCCCTGTGACCCCCTTTTCTGTGTTACCGCGTGTCACAACCGTGTCGCAACGGGCCCGGTCAGGCCTTGCGGCGGTCGGCCGGCGGCGGCATCTCGATCAGCTTGCCTCCCGGGGGTTCGGTGGTTGCCCGGAGGTCGTCGAGCTTGGCGGTGAGCTCTTCCTGGACCCCCTCGAACAGGTGGCCGTAGACCCGCAGGGTCACGTTCGGGTCGGCGTGCCCCATGCGCTGGGCGACGGCCAGAACGTTCGCTCCCCAGTCGATCAGAAGGCTGGCGTGGCTGTGGCGAAGATCGTAGGTTCGTAGGCTTTCCGGCAATCCGGCAGCCCCCAGTGCCGGGCGCATGACGTGTCGGCGGAAGGCGTCGACCGTCAGCACGCCACCCTTCACGCCTTGGAAGAGCCGCTCGTCTGACCCGAGCACTCCTTCGGCGGCCCGCGCCGCCAGCATTGCGGCCAAGTCATCGCACACCCACCCGGGGATCGGGATGGACCGGTCAGCCGCCTCGGTCTTGGTCGGTCCGGCGTCGAGGTGAGCACCGACGTCGTCGAACTTGCCGATGCACACGAGGCTCTCGCCCACGTAGACGCGCCGAGCGCCCGGCTGTGATGCCGTTATCGAGTGCCCCCGTACGGCATCACCAATGGGCCACCCATGGCGGTCGGGTTGGGGGTTAGGGGGTTAGGGGACGCACGTTATGGGGTGCCGTTGCGTTGTACCAGTCACCCTGCCTCGGCACGGCCCGACGCGAGACGGCAGCTACCGGTTCGCCTTTCGGGGCGTCACCGGTCGCCCTGGCCCCCTCGGAGCACTTGAGCCCTCGACGCCGCCCACTCAGGTCCCCGGCGGGAAGACCACGGCCAGGCGCTCGGGTTCGTGGCTCAGGACCAACTCCTCGGTCTGGCCCAGGTAGTCGCCGTCGGCCTGCCAGGGCACGGGGCCGTGGCCCCGGACGACGAGGCGGGTCT
>JBPCJQ010000037.1:0-44286 GCA_051005135.1 Acidimicrobiales bacterium | reverse complement strand
CGCCGAGCGCGGTCGCCACAGCGATCTGGTCGGCGCCGGAGGCCTGTACGCCCAGCTCTACGAGCGCCAGTTCGCACGGGGCATCGAGCCGACGCCGGTGTCGCTGCGGGGATGAGTTGGCGGCGTTCGGGCCACGCAGGCCGGCCACTGCGTTCGGGCCACGCAGGCCGGCCACTGCGTTCGGGCCACGCAGGCCGGGTGGCGGCCGCGGCGGTAATCGGCTACCTGGTGGGCACCGTGCCGTCGGCCGACATAGCCGCCCGGTTGGCCACCGGGGGGACGACCAACCTGCGCTTGATGGGCAGTGGGAACCCGGGGGCGGCCAACGCCATGGCCACGCTGGGCACGGGGTGGGGCTGCGCGGTGCTCGGTACCGATATCGCCAAAGGCGTGATGGCATGTTCGGTGGGCCGGCGCCTGGCCGGAGGCGCTGGAGCCGACCTCGCCGGCACGACCGCCGTGGTCGGCCACTGCTACCCGGTATGGGACGGCTTCCGGGGCGGCAAGGGAGTGGCGGTCAGCTCGGGCCAGTGCCTGGCCACCTTCCCAGCCTACTTCCCGATCGACCTTACCGTGGCCTACGCGGTTGCCCGCTTCCGGCGTCGAGCCCTACCCGCCACTGCCGTGGCGTCGGCGGCGTGGGTGGGCTGCGGTCTGCTGTGGTGGCGCCGCGGATGGCCCAATGCCTGGGCCCCTCCACCCGGCCCAACCCTGCCCCTCAGCGCGGCGGTGACCAGCGCGGTGATCGTGTCCCGTTTCCTCACTGCGGGCAGGCGCCCGTCGTCAGGAAGCGGTTCATGATCGGCCTGGTCGTCGACTCCAACTCTCAGATCCCTGGCGAGCTGGCCCGGCGCTACGACGTGGAGGTGGTGCCCCTGACCGTCACCGTCGACGGCGTGCCCTATGCCGAGGGCGAAGACCTCGACGCCGACGGTTTCTGGGCGGCGTTCGAGGGGGCTTCTCCCATAGTGACCACGTCGCAGCCCAGCCCCGGCCGCTTTGCCCAGGCTTACGCCGCGGTAGCGGCCAGGGGCGCGGAGGAGATTCTCTCCGTGCACATCGGGTCGGCGCTGTCGGGCACCGTGAGCTCCGCCCGGGTGGCGGCGGCATCGGCACCGGTGCCCGTGCGCATAGTGGACACTGGCACCGCCTCGTTCGCCGTCACCTGTTGTCTGTGGGAGGCGGCCGAAGCGGTGCGGGCCGGGGCGTCGCTGGAGGAGGCGGCAGGGGTGGCCGAGACGGTGGCGCCCACCATCGACACGGTGTTCGTGGTCGGCGCCCTCGACCTGGCCCGTGCTGGAGGGCGGCTGGCCACCAGCGCCGAGGAACCTGCTAGTGAGGTCCCCCTGCTCTCCTTGGCTGGAGGGGCCATGGAGGTGGTGGGCCGGGTAGCCGACCTCGACCAGGCCGCCGACGCCATGGCCGCCTGGGTGCGGGCCGCCGGGCCGTCGTTGCGAGTTGGCGTGGGAACGGCCAACCCCGGTACTGCCGCCTTGGGCCAGGCGCTTGCCGATCACCTCGCAGGTGCCGCAGAGGTGGCCGAGCTGGTGCGCTAAAGGATCAGGCCCAGTGTGGGCGCCCACACCGGCCCGGGCACGGTGGGTGCCTTCTGGTACGGCCTCAGCGGGACAAGGCCTCGATGAGCTCGCCCTGGAGCCAGGTCAGGTAGTCGTAGACGCCATAGGCACTGGAGCTGGGGTCGGCGTCGCCGACGGGGCGCCGTTCGCCGTCGTCGGTGACGTTCAAACGGGTGCCGAGCACGAGCCTCACCTCGTTGATGGCCCGCATCCAGGCGTACACAGCGTCCTCGTCGAGGCGGTCAGCGTCGAGCGTTTCCTCCATGGTGGCCAGCGCCGCCAGGTGGGAGTCGAGCAGCTCGCCGGATGCCAACAGGCGGTACTCGCTCTGGCGGTCATCGTCTTTGGGATAGGCCACCGGGAAAAGACGCGACCGCACCGGGTCGCTGTCGTCGGCCAGCACCTCGCGCATCCGTGGGCCAAGGCCGCGTAGCAGCTCGCGCTCATCGGCTGAGAGCCGGATCTCGTATTGGCCGGAACGGGTGCGTCGCACCGGCCTGCGTAGCCCGGGCATGCCTACGGAACCGCCGGGAACCTACCAGCGCGGTCCCGAGGCTCAATTCGGTGGTCGAGGTCAGTCATAGTGCGCAGGTAGTTCCCGGTCGGCCCCTACTCGTCGTGCTCCATGGTGGCCCACAGACCGTGCTCGTGGAGATGGAACACGTCGAGCTCGGCCTTGTCGCGTGGCCCGCTGGAGACCACCGCCTTGCCCTTGTGGTGGACATCGAGCATGAGCTTGGTGGCCTTGTCGCGGCTGTAGCCGAACAGCTTCTGGAGCACGAAGGTAACGTAGGACATGAGGTTCACGGGGTCGTTCCACACGATGACGACCCAAGGCCGGTCGGCCGTGACGACTTCGCCGACCTCTGGCTCTTTGACTTCGATCGGCGCCGTCGTCGACGCCACCGCGCTGGCTCCCACGACCACCAGGTTACGCCCGCCGACGATCCTCCTCAGCGGTTGGGCAGGAGCACCGACCGACGCCTGACGATCGCGGAGGAGGGGGCCGAAGGAGCTGGCGACACCGGGGCGGTGAAGCCCAGCAGGAAGTGCACGGCGGCCGACCACACCGCGGCAGCTCCGGCGATGTGAACCCCTACCAGCAGCGCCGGAACTCCCGTGAAGTACTGCACGTAGCCCACCGCGGCCTGGGCCACCAGCACTCCCAGGAGGAGCTCACCTCGCCGCATCGGGGAGTCGGGCGCCCCGTCGGCGCGCAGCCGCCAGAGAGTGGCGAGGACCAGGGCCAGCAGCATCATCACGCTGATGCCGTGCAGGCGGGCCACGTCGGGCAGGAAGAAAGGCAGGCGCGCCACCCTCTCGTCGCCCCCATGCGGTCCGGTGCCGGTGACGACCGTCCCCAGGAACACCGCCAAGGCGGCGTTGGCCACCACCAGCCGGCCCAAGAGGCGCACGTCGTCGCCTACCACGGGCCGGGTGGGCTGGCCGTCGACCTGGCCGGCGCGATGGTGGAGCACCACCGCGCCGGCCAGGATGGCCATGGACAATAGGAAGTGGCTCATCACCAGAGGCGGCCACAGGTGGAAGAGCACGGTCAGGCCCCCGAGCACGATCTGGCCGACCACCCCGGCCACCAGGCCCGAGGACAGCCAAATGAGATCGCGCCGGCGGGGCGTGCGGGCCAACGACCCCAGCACGGCCAGGATCACCGCCACCGACACCAGCCCGGTGATGGTGCGGTTGATCGACTCGACGGCGGTGTGGAACGACTCGGCGCCCACCAGGCGGCGCCCGGCGCAGGTGGGCCAGTCTGGGCAACCCAGGCCTGACCCGGTGAGGCGTACCGCTCCCCCGGTCACGATAATGAAGGCCACGGCCACCGCGGCGGCGAAGGTGATCCGCCGGTAGGCGTTGGGCGACAGCCGGGGAAGGCTCATTCGGCCATGATCGTAAGGCACACGAAGGTCGTAACCCAGTCGAGGAAGGGAGAGCCGTGCCTGCCGAGGATGATGCCGCCGCCGAGGAGCTGACCGAGATCGAGGAGGAGAAGGAGGCTCAGGTGCTCGACCGTGAGCCCCTGGAGACCGAGCTCATGGACGAGGGCCACTCCGAGGAGGGCGAGGCCATCGAGAGGGTGGAGGACGAGTAGCGGCGGCCCCGTATGGGCACAACCTCTTCAAGGGAGGACCCCGGTCGAGCGCCCGAGCGGCGCCCTGAACGGGAACGGTCCCCGCCGGCACCACGTGCCGGCCAGCGATTGGAGGAGACGCCGATGGGCAACCGAGTAGTCGTGGAGAGCAAGCGAGACCGTCGGGCGCTGGTGGCCGACGCGGGGTGGGGCCAGGTGTCGGTGCCCAGCCTGGCCGCGGGCACCCTGGTGGCCTACGGCGCCTTCGCAGTGCTGGCCGGGGCGACCGGAGGAGTGCTGGCCGCCACCGATTCCAGTACCGACATAACCGCCCGGTGGGGCGACCTGGGAGTGGCTCCCGGGTTGGTGGTGGCCGGGCTGCTGTTGGTGTCCTACCTGTTCGGCGGTTACGTGGCCGGGCGCATGGCCAGGCGGGCCGGGGTGGCCCACGGGATCGGCGTCTTCGTGCTCGGGGTGGTGGTGGTGGGTGCGCTGGCGGTGATTATCCGCCAAGCCGCCGGCACCGAGGCCGTCGTCGGGCGCCTGCGAGACCTTGGCCTGCCCACGTCGGCTTCCGAGTGGCGCCATGTCGGCACAGTGGCCGGCCTGGCGTCGCTGGCCGCCGCGCTCGTCGGCGCCCTTGCCGGCGGTGCGCTGGGTGAGCGTTGGCACGCCCGGCTTCTGTCGCGTGCCCTCGATCCCGACGTGGGCGCCGAGGCCGAGGCCCGTCGCCAGGCTGAGCTGGCCGCCGCCGAAGCCCGCGTGCACCACACCGGTGCCCACGAGCGCGTCGACACCGCTAGCCTGCGCCAGCTCCGGGACGACCAGCCCACCGAGGGCACGGAGATCCGGGACGAGGAGCGGCGGGCTGGTTTCGACCCGGAGGCGGCGGCCCTGGCCCGCCGCAGGGAGGAGCTGGCGGCCGAGCACCCCGCCGTCGGTGGCGCCGACACCCGCACCGGCACCGACACGGAAAGCCCCGCCTCGCCGCCGCCGGCCGCGGACCGGTCGTTCAGGGGATCGGCCACCCGCAACGTCGAACGCTGACGGCCCAGTTCTGCGGTCGGCTATCAGGTATCAGCACGCTTTCTCGTCGATGTACCAGCGATCGCCGACCTTGAGGTAGTGGGCGCTCTGGGCCGGGCTGGCCAGGCCGGACGCTGGCAACACGAACTTGTAGTCGACCGAGGCCCTGAACCCGCTCACCTGCACTCGGGACACCTGGGCGGCCAGGGCCGAGCTCCCGGCCTGGTCGTGCAGCGGGCCGAAGATGCCGGTGGCCGATCGCAGGAACTGGTCGTAGCTGCAGCGGCTCCGTTCGCTGGGGACGAACTGGTCGTAGAGGCTGCGCCAGTCGGCCCCACCGATGCTGGCGGCCTGACTGTCGAGCACCGACTGCAGCTCCTCGGTGGCACCCGGACCGGCGCTGTGGAACGACGGCGTTTCCACGCGGTAGGTGGTCTTCGAGCGGGCGCACGCGCCCGCCAGCGCGGCCAGCGCCACCACCATCACCGCGGCGCGCCTCATTCGGCGGCCGCCACCGTCGGGCGGGCGTACTGGGTGACGTACAGCTCCCTGTAGATGCCGCCGGCGTCGACCAGGGCCTGGTGGGTGCCCCGCTCCACGATGCAGCCCTCGTCGAGAACGAGGATCTGGTCGGCGGCCTGCACCGTGGACAGCCGGTGGGCGATCACCAGTGACGTGCGCCCCGCCAGCGCCTCGGCCAGGGCGGCCTGCACGGCCAGCTCGGTCTCGGAGTCGAGGTGGGCGGTGGCCTCGTCGAGGATCACGATGGCCGGGCTCTTGAGCAGGACGCGGGCCAGGGCCAGGCGCTGCTTCTCGCCTCCCGACAGGCGGTAGCCCCGCTCGCCCACCACCGTCTCGTAGCCGTCGGGCAGCCCCGCGATGAGGTCGTGGATGCGGGCCGCCCGGCATGCCTCCACCAGTTCAGCGTCGGTGGCGTCGGGACGGGCGTAGCGCAGGTTCATGGCGATGGTGTCGTGGAACAGGTGGGGGTCCTGGGTGACCATACCGATGGCGCGGTGGAGGCTGGCGGCGGTCAGGTCGCGGACGTCGTGGCCGTCGATGCGAATCGCGCCGGCGGTGACGTCGTAGAGGTGGGGGACGAGGTTGCACAAGGTGGTCTTGCCGGCCCCGGTGTGGCCCACCAGGGCCACCATCTGGCCGGGCTGGGCCACGAACGACACGTCTTGGAGGATGACGCCGGAGGGCTCCGGGGCCAACGGAGCGGAGGCGTCGGCCTCGAGCGAGGCCAACGAGACGGTGGACGGGGCGGGGTAGCGGAACCACGCTCCGTCGACTTCGATGCGGCCCTGCGGGTCGACCAGATCGTAGGCGCCGGGCGCGTCTTCGACGATGCTGGGAGTGTCGAGCACCTCGAACACCCGCTCGAACGACACCAGGGAGGTCATCACGTCGACCTGGGCGTTGGTGAGCAACGTGAGCGGCGAATAGATGCGGGCTACGTACACGGCCAGGGCGGTGAGGGTGCCGATGGTGAGCGCTCCTTCCACCACCAGGCGGGCGCCCACCCAGAAGACGGCGACGGTGCCCACGGCGCCCAACAAGCCCAGGACAGCGAAGAACACCCGGCCGTAGAACGCCGTCGTCACACCGATGTCACGCACATCGCCCGCTTTGGCCGCGAAGTCGGCAGACTCCTGCTCGGGGCGACCGAATAGCTTCACCAGCAGGGCACCCGACACGTTGAAGCGCTCGGTCATGTTGGCGTTCATCTCCGCCGACAGCTCGAACGACCGCTTGGTCAGCCGTTGCATGCGCCGCCCCACCCGCTTGGCCGGGATCACGAAGGCGGGCACCACCACGAGGGCGAGCAGGGTCAGGCGCCACTCGAGGGTGAGCATCACCGCCAGGGTGACGACCACGTTGAAGGCGTTCTGGACCACGCTGCCCAGGGTTCCGGTGAAGGCCTGCTGGGCGCCCAGCACATCGTTGTTCATGCGGCTGATGAGAGCCCCGGTCTGGGTGCGGGTGAAGAAGGCGAGGGGCATGGCCTGCACGTGGTCGTAGAGGCTCGTGCGAAGGTCGTAGATCAGCCCCTCGCCGATGCGGGCCATCCACCACCGCTGGGCGACGGTAAGCCCGGCGTCGGCGATGGCCAGCCCCAGGGCCAGGAGGGCCAGCCGGTTGAGCCCCGGGAGGTCTCGGCGCGGCAGGGCATGGTGGTCGATGATGCTGCGGAACACCAGCGGGGGAAGGGTGGCCACGATCGAGTCCAAGACGATGGCGGCCATGAGTAGCGCCAGCAACAGGCGGTAGGGCCGGGCGAAGCCCCAGACCCGGCGCAGCACGCCACGGTCGACGGTCGCGCCGGTGAGCATGTCGGGGTCGCGCCGCAGCGCGCCGTGCCAGCCGTGACCGAGACCTGATCTCACCTGCCCCGAGGGTACCGTTCAGCCATGGCCTTCCCCGAGGTGCTGCTCGCGATCACCTCCCCCGTGACGGGCTTCATCCCCAGCCCGTCCCGCGGGGTGGTGCACATCGGCCCCATTCCGTTGCGGGCCTACGCCCTTTGCATCCTGGCCGGGGTGTTCGCCGCCATCGCGCTGGCCCGGCGCCGGTGGGTGGCCCGGGGCGGCGCCGAGCACACCATCGCCGACCTGGCGGTGTGGACCGTGCCCGCCGGCCTGGTGGGCGCGCGCCTCTACCACGTGGCCACCGACTACCAGCTCTACACCCACGACCCCCTCGGCGCCTTCAAGGTTTGGGACGGCGGTCTGGGTATCTGGGGGGGAGTGGCGGGCGGCATGCTCGCCGGGCTATGGCTGGCCCACCGCTGGCATCTCGACTTCGCGGCCCTGCTCGACACGGTGGCGCCTGCCCTTCCCCTGGCCCAGGCCATCGGACGGCTCGGCAACTGGTTCAACCAGGAGCTGTTCGGCCGCCCTACCACGCTGCCCTGGGGCCTGCGCATCGACGTGGCCAACCGCCCCGCCGGCTACACCCAGTACTCCACCTTCCACCCCACGTTCCTCTACGAGCTGTTGTGGAACCTGGTGGTGGTGGCCATCGTGCTGGCCGTCGAGCGCCGCTACCGGCTGAAGCCCGGCCGCCTGTTCGCCGTCTACGTGGCGGCCTACACGTTCGGGCGCTTCTGGACTGAGTCCTTGCGCATCGACCCCGCCCATCGCATCGGCGGGCTGCGCCTCAACGACTGGACGAGCGTGGCCGTGTTCGTGGTGGCCATGGGTTTCGTGCTGACCGGTCGTCGCCCTGCCTTGGCGAGCTCAGCGGGTGAGGGCCGCGGTAGCGATCACCGCCACCAGGTTGAAGAAGCCGTGGGTGAACATGGAGGTACCCAGCCCCCAGCGGCGCGCGGTGATGCCGAGCACCACCCCGGCGGCCCCGATGGCGACGATCACGGTGACGTTGGCCCAGCCGTAGAGAGGGTTGAAGTGGGCCAGGCCGAAGACCACGGCCTGGGCGGCCACGGCGCCGACCGTGCCGAGGGTGTCGAGCAGGGCGCCCTGGACCACGCCCCGGAAGAAGAGCTCCTCGACGATCGGGGCACCGACCACGGCCAGCAGGGCGACCACCACGAAGCTGGCGGTGTCGTGCCGGAAGACCTTGAAGACCTTGTCGTTGGTCCCGGCGAATCGCTTGGAGGCGGCCAGGACGGGGAGCACCGCCATACCGGAGGCGAAGCGGGCGCCGAGGGCCATGAGCGCACCCCATCCGACGCTGGGGCCGGTGATGCGCACCCGCAGGTCGTCGAGCGGCCGCCCGGTGCCGAAGCGCCGGCTCACCTCCCACACCGCGCCGACCAACCCGGTCCACAGCCCGGCCTGGGAGGAGAGGAGGCGGGCCAGGCGGGGGATGCCCATGAGCTGGCCGGCCAGGCTGAGCCCGACGGCGGCAGTGACTCCCACCACCATCCCGACGAGGGCGACCAACAGAGCTCGGGGCGGCAGGTGTAGCTGGGGTTCGACCGGCGGAGTCGGTGAGGGTGGCGGCGACATCACCCGTGTCGTCACATGGCCGTCCACGACCACGCTGGCGGTCCACGTCGACCCGTCCCAGTAGCGCAGCTCGGCGGCTCCCGACGGGTCGGGGTACCAGGCGGGCGGAGGCAGCTGGGATGACGAGTACCACGCCTGGGTCATGCCACCAGCTTGGCGCGTCGGTGATGTGTGAGAGTATGCCCTCAGTCCAGCATCGGGCGCTCAGGAGGAACGCATGTACATCGGCGTAGGAACGGTAGTTCTCATTCTCGTGATCGTGCTGATCGTGATGCTCCTGAGAGGGCGCTAAGCCCCCGCCCCCGTTCTCGGTGCGCTGAGGCGGACGGTCGGGAGAGGCGGACGGTCGGGAAGTGGTGCGGTACCGAGCGGTTTGGTGAGGACCATCCTACCAGTCGTACTTCTACACGCGCCAGAGACCTCCGCCTCCCAGCCGGCCGTCAGACCACTGTCTCCCGGTACAACTTGTCGAGCCAGGGATAGCCGGCCTCGACCTCCGAGCGAACCAGGCTCAGCTCGTCAGCAGGCAAGGACAGCTCGCTCAGAGCCGCCATGAAATCGGCGCGCAGTTCTTCGGGTGCCTTGTAGCCGTCGGCCCAGTGCCGTTCGGCCAAGCGCCAGCAACGTAGGAGAGCGCCTTCACGAGTCGCCGTGACCGCCATCAGGTTGGCGGGTGGCAGGGTGTCGAGCTTGGGGGAGTAGCTCAGCCACTGGCCCCGGGCATCCAACTCCTTGGGGCCGAACAGGTCCACGAAGTACATCTCGTTGGTGCCGGCTTCCAGCACGACGTTGGCCAGCTTCAGATCCAGGCCGTGCGGTAGGCGGGTTACTTCTCGGCCCGAGACGTTCGTCCGGTTGAGCTGGTCCTCTGGGTAGTCGTAGAGCCTACGAACGACTTCGCTCATCAGGAACCACTTGCGGAAGTTCGGCTCAGCAGGACTGGCCAGCAGCTTCTCGCCGTCTCCGCCGGCAATGAACTGTTCGTAGGCGAGGATCTGATGTTCATCGGGCAGTTCAGCCACTCGGGTGTAGAGCAGTTTGGGCAGCCGCCAGCCGGCACGAGCGAGTGACTGCCGGTAGGGCCTGAGACGGGCATTGAAGCTGGTAGCCTCGCCCTCATCCAGACCCTTGCCGGCTCCCATCCGCTTCCACAGCACCTGGTGGGTCTGACCAGCCCGCTCGTACTCCAAGATGGAGACCCGGGACTGGCGGCCTTCCGACAAGCCCGCTTCAGTGGCGCCGACGATCCGAAAGTTCATCCCCGGCTCATGCTGGCTGAGCAGCTGAAGCTCTTCAGCCGTTACCTGCTCAGCGTGCCTCTCGTAGAGATGAGCGTGCTCTTCAGACACTAGAGACGACAATTCATGGATCGTGTGGGTTGTCAAGCCAGCGGAGGGAGTGGGATTCGAACCCACGGTACCCGGAGGCACAACGGTTTTCGAGACCGTCCGATTCGGCCGCTCTCGCATCCCTCCGGCTGCGAGGCTAGCTGCTGCGCCGGGCGGCGAAGAAGGTAGCCAGCATGGTTGCGGCCTCCTCCCCTCGCACCCCCGCGGTCACGGGGATCTCGTGGTTGAGGCGGGGATCGGCGCACAGGTTGTAGAGGGTGCCGGCGGCGCCGGCTCGAGGGTCAGCAGCGCCGAACACCAGCCTGCCCACCCGGGCTGCCACCAGGGCCCCGGCACACATGGGGCAGGGCTCGAGGGTGACGACGAGGGTGACCTCTGTCAACCGCCACCCGCCCACGGCGATGGCGGCAGCGCGCAGCACCACGATCTCGGCGTGGGCGGTGGGGTCGGCTCGCAGCTCTCGCTCGTTGTGACCCCGGGCCACCACCGTGCCGTCGACCAGGGCCACCGCCCCAACGGGGACATCATCGTGGCGGCCCGCCTGCCACGCCTCCTCGAGGGCCAGGCCCATGGCATCATCGTCGGAGAGGGCCACGGCAGGCCACCGTAGGCGACCTGCCCCGACCGTGGCGGAGGGAGTGGGATTTGAACCCACGAGGGGTTGCCCCCTACACGCTCTCCAGGCGTGCCGGTTCGGCCGCTCCCGCACCCCTCCGAGGACCCCACGCTATCCTCTGGTGCCGACAGTCCCGCCGTCTCGTGCAGCGGCTGGGTCCTGCGCAACGGAAGCCCGTGAACCGAGTCAGGGCCGGGAGGCAGCAGCTCTCAGCGGGTCATTCCGTGTGCCGCAGTCCAGCCTGGCCGCTGCACCGGGCGGCGCGACGTCGCCAGGGTGGACCATCCCGCCGGTGGAATAGCCTCGGTTCGTGGCGTTCCAGTCGCTCTACCGGCGGTACCGGCCCCAGCGCTTCGGCGAGGTGCTGGGCCAGGACCACGTCACCTGCACCCTGCGCAACGCGGTGCGCACCGCCTCGCCCGCCCACTTCTACCTGTTCAGCGGCCCCCGCGGAACGGGCAAGACGTCGACGGCGCGAATCCTGGCCAAGGCCCTCAACTGCACCGCCCCCGAAGACGGCGAGCCGTGCGGGCGCTGCCCGTCGTGCGTCGACATCGCCGAGGGGCGTTCCCTCGACGTTGTTGAGCTCGACGCCGCTTCCAATCGGGGCATCGATGCCATGCGCGACCTGGTGGCCCGCGTGGCTCTCGGCACTGCCGGCCGTTGGAAGGTGTACATCGTCGACGAGGTGCACATGCTCACCACCGAGGCGGCCAACACCCTGCTGAAGACGCTCGAGGAGCCTCCCGCCCACGTGGTGTTCATCCTGGCCACGACCGAGCCGCAAAAAGTGCTCCAGACCATCCGTAGCCGGGCTCAGTGCTTCGAGTTCCGCCTCTTCCCGGCATCGCTGTTGGTGGAGCTGCTCACCTCGGTGGCCGCCGACGCCGGCCTCGACGTGGCGCCCGAAGCCATCTCCCTGGTGGCCCGGCGGGGCAACGGCTCGGCTCGCGATGCCCTGTCCGTGCTCGACCAGGTGGCGGCCGCGGGCGGCGTCGACCAGGAGCCCCCGGGCACCGACGAGCTGCTCGAGGCCCTGGTGGAGCGTGACGCCGGCCAAGCCCTGTTGTTCGTGGCCCAGCGTTGCGGCGCGGGGCACGACCCCCGCCAACTGGCTCGCGACGCCTTGGAGCACCTGCGCCAGGCCTTCCTCGTCACCATGAGCCGGGCTCTGGTGAGCCTCCCGGACGACGACCTGGCCAAGGTGGAGGCCCAGGGCCGGCGCCTGGGGCCGGCCGCGGCGGTGCGGGCCATGGAGGTGCTGGGCGAGATGCTCGTGGCCATGCGCGACGCCCCCGACCCCCGGGTGCTCCTGGAGGTGGCGCTGGTACGCCTGTGCCGTCCCGAGGCCGACGTCTCAGCTGCCGCCCTGCTCGAGCGCCTCGAGCGCCTGGAGCAGGTGGTGGCGGCTCTGGGCCGAGCCGCCCCCGCCGTTCCGCGTCGGGTTGACGACCCTGGAGGTAGTCAACTCGACGCGGAACGGACGGATACGGCACCGCCTCCCACCGGCCCGGCCGCGGGGGCCCGCCAGGCACTCGGTGGGCCTCGCCGGACACCTCCGCCGCCGTCCCCCGACAGCCCCAGGCGATCGCCGCCTCCGCCCCCACCGCCCGTACCCGGCGAACCGGCGCCACCGGCGGCCTCCCCCGCCGCCGGCGAAGCCGACTCGCCACGGGCATCGGTTCCCTTCCCGACGCGCGACGAGCTCACGCTGGCATGGGCGGACAAGGTATTGGGTGCCATGGGGCGCCGGGCGGCAGTGCGCTTCCAGGTGGGGCGCTTCCTGTCCGCCGACGACGGCGTTGCCGTGTTCGCCCTGCCCAACGGCGTGCACCGCGACCGTTGTGAGGAGGTGCGCGCCGACGCCGAAGCCGCCCTCGCCGCCCACTTCGGCCGCCCCGTTCCCCTCTGCCTGGTGGTCGACGGCCAGCCGGCCGTCGCCCCCGGGCCCGCTCCCGACGAAGAGGTCGACCTGCATGACCTCCGGGACGCTCCTGCGGGGGAGGTAACCTCGCCTCTCGATCACGTCATGTCGGCGTTCGAGGGCGCCCAGGTGGTGGAGGAGTAGCGGTGGCCAAGCACGGTGTGCCCCAGCAACCCAAGCAGCCCAACATGAACGAGCTGTTGAAGCAGGCGCAGAAGATGCAGGAGCAGCTGGTGTCGGCCCGAGAGCAGGCGGCCGAGCAGGAGGTGGAAGGCCAGTCGGGTGGGGGCGTCGTCCGGGTCAAGGTCACCGGCGCCATGGAGTTCCTCGGCGTGTCCATCGACCCCGCCGCCGTCGACCCCGACGACGTGGCCATGCTCGAAGACCTGGTCCTGGCCGCCATCCACGACGCCATGGCCAAGGCGGCCAAGATCAACGAGTCGGCCATGGGCGGCTTCGACCTGGGCGGCCTGGGCGGTGGGCTGCTGGGCTGAGCCCGGCCGCCCCGAGGACCTCACCTGTACGCCGAGCCCGTCCAGCGCCTCATCGACGAGCTGGGCCGGCTTCCCGGCGTCGGGCCCAAGTCGGCCCAGCGCATCACCTTCCATCTGCTGAAGCTGCCGACCGAAGACGCCCTGCGGCTCTCCAGGGCCATCGAGGAGGCCAAAGAGCGGGTGTCGTTCTGCCGGCGGTGCTTCAACGTATGCGAGGGTGACGAGTGCGACATCTGCGTCGACGCCCGGCGCGACGCCACCCTGGTGTGCGTGGTTGAGGAGCCCCGCGACGTGGTGGCGGTGGAGAAGACCCAGGAGTTCCGCGGCCGCTACCACGTGCTGCAGGGGGCCATCAGCCCGCTCGACGGCGTCGGCCCCGAACAGCTCAGGGTGCGGGAGCTGCTGGGCCGCGTCCACGCCGAGGCGATTGCCGAGGTCATCCTGTGCACCAACCCCAACATCGAGGGTGAGGCCACGGCCATGTACCTGGCGCGCCTGCTCAAGCCGTTGGGGGTGCGCACCACGCGTATCGCCAGCGGGCTCCCAGTGGGCGGCGACCTGGAGTACGCCGACGAGCTCACCCTGGGCCGTGCCCTCGAGGGGCGGCGCGAGCTGGACGGCTAGCGACTCAGTGTCACCTACCCTCGGGGGGTGAGCTCGGGTATCCGCTTCCGCCTCTTCGGCATCCCGGTAACCATCGACCCGAGCTTTTTCCTGATCGCGGCCCTGCTGGGCTTCGGTGGGGGCAGCCTCGCCTTCGTAGTCACCTGGGTGGTGGTGGTGTTCGTGTCGGTGCTGGCCCACGAGCTGGGCCACGCCGTCGCCTTCCGCGTCTACGGCCAGCAACCCCAGGTGCTGCTCCAGGGCATGGGGGGGCTCACCTCGGGAAGTGCCCCGCTGCCCTTCGGGCGCGACATCGTGGTGAGCCTGGCCGGGCCTCTCACCGGCCTCGTGCTGCTCGGCCTGCCTGCCCTGTGGCTGCAGTCAGGAAGCGGATCACTGTCCCTCACCCGCGACATGGTGCTGCGGGCCGTGGTGTTCGTGAACATCGCCTGGTCGGGCGTGAACCTGCTCCCCGTGCTGCCTCTCGATGGCGGCCAGGTGGCGGCCTCGCTGCTACAACGCTTCAAGGGTCACGACGGCGTCCAGGCGGCCCGCGTTGTGTCGATGGTCGTGGCCGCTGCGGCCGGCGCCTATGCCCTCCGGCTCAACTACGTGTTCGGTGCCCTGTTCGCCGGCTTCTTCGTGGTCCAGAACTACACCGACTGGCGCAAGGTCCAGACGGTAGCCAGCCAGGAGCCCCTGGTGGCGGGCTACCAGGCCCTCCTGGCCAACGACTTCGACACCGCTATGTCGGAGGCCGACCGGGTGCTCGCCACCGCGCCCGCCCCCGAGGTGGCAGCCGGGGCAGTGGAGCTCAAGGCCTGGGCGCGGTTGTGCTCGGAGGGGGCGGCGGCCGCCTCCGCCGAGCTGGCGGACATGCCGCCGGGCGTCATGGTCAACACCTTCCTCGCCGGGTGCCTGGCCCTAGACGCCGGGCGTACCGACGAAGCCCTCGACCACTTCGCCGACGGCTTCCGCCGCAGCCAGTCGGGGTCGGCCGGCGGGCCGCGCTCTGCCTCCCGGGCCGGCGGGCCCCGCTCTGCCTCCCGGGCCGGCGGGCCCTGGAGCCTCATCGTGGCTGAGGCGGTGGCCCGCCACGGCATGGTGGGCGAGCTGGCCGAGCGCCTGGTGGCTACGCCGGGTGCCGGGGTCGAAGCCCTCGAGCGGCTTCAGTCCCACCTTCACGCCGCCGGCCGGCTCCCCGAGGCGGCCCTGGTGGCTCAGCGGGCGGCCGCCGCCGGGGGGAGCGCACCGCCCCCGCTTTGACCCAGCTCGCGCCATTACCCCGCCGAGGGGGGTCTATCGCGAGTGCAGAGAGGGACACCGGGGCCGGTAGCGTCGGTGTATGGACCACGTGCGGTGGGACGACCGTCCCCGGCTGCGCCGGCCGGTGCTGGTTACTGCCTTTGAGGGATGGAACGACGCTGCTGATGCGGCGTCGACGGCTGCCCGCTACCTCAAGGCCCGTTGGGGAGCACGCACCTTCGCCTCCATCGACCCCGAGGAGTTCTTCGACTTCTCGTCCACCCGGCCCCAGGTGAAGCTCACCGACGGCGCCCGTCGCCAGATCGTGTGGCCGGCTACTGAATTCTCAGCCGCCTCGCTGCCCGATACGCCCCACGACGTGGTCGTGATGGTGGGCACTGAGCCCCAACTTCGCTGGCGCACGTTCTGCCGCCAGGTCGTCGAGGTGGCCAGCGAGCTGGACACGGAGATGGTGATCACCCTGGGCGCCCTCCTGGCCGACGTCGCCCATACCCGGCCTGTACGGGTCACGGGTACGGCCGCCGACGCCGAGGTGGTGGCCCGCCTCGGCCTCGAGCAGTCGACCTACGAGGGCCCTACTGGCATCCTCGGCGTGCTCCAGGATGCCTTCGGCACCGCCCGGCTCCAATCGGCGTCGCTGTGGGCGGCCGTTCCCCACTACGTGGCCGCCACCCCCTCGCCCAAGGCCACCCTGGCGCTCGTGCAGCGCACCGCCGGACTGCTGTCCACCCGGGTCGTCACCGCCGACCTCGAACAGGGCGCGATCGACTACGAGCGCCAGGTCACCGAGGTGGTGGCCACCGACGAAGATGTGTCCGCGTACGTGCGCCGCCTGGAAGAGACCACCGACGCCGACCGCCAGCCCATGCAGCTCCAGTCGGGCGACACCCTGGCCGCCGAGCTGGAGAAGTTCCTCCGCGAGCAACACGGAAGCGACTGAGCCGATCGCGGCTCATGGCCGAACGCCGTAGCGGGCGAAGGTGGCTGGGGCGTCGGGGAACACGGCGGAGGCGGCGGCCACCAGGTTGGAGGGGCGGGCGATGCCATAGGCCTCCTGGGCCACGTACACCCGTAGGGCGCAGTCGACCAGGTCGGGGTCGCCCAGATCGTCGAGGGCCTGGGCTCCCTGCACATAGGCCCCCGTCTGGTAGGCGGCCCGGTGGGCGGCCCAGTACGCCATGGGTGCGCCCAACTCGTCCCGGGCATCGGCCGCCACGACGGTGGCTCGCAGCCGTTCGAGGGCGCCGTCGAAGCGGGCCTCGGCCCACGTGGCCAGGCCCTCGTCGAGCCAGGGATCGCGGCCCTGGTCGTTTCCCACCAGGGCGTAGAACCACTGGTGGCCGATCTCGTGCGCCGCGACGAGCGACAGTGTCCGCGGCCCCAGCATCACGTGACCCGGGTACTCGATGCCACCGCGCAGCATTGGCGTGACGGCGAGGGTGAGCACCGGCCAGGGATAGGGCCCGAACCGGCGTCCGAAGTCCTCGACCACGGCGATGGCCTTGTCGCGGTAGGCCTGCGGGGACTCACCCACGCCCGCCTGCACGCCCACGGTCACTGCCACGGGGTCGGGAGCGTGGGCCACACCAGTCGCGGTGGTGAAGCGTCCCACCGACACCGCTACGTCGCGCATGGCCGTCGCCGTCCAGTGCCCGGGCCGGTCGTTGACGCCGCTGGCCAGGGCGCTGGTGCCGACCGGCACCGTCAGAGTGAGGTCGAAGTCGGCGGTCGGGGCGGTGGAGTCCTCGGCGAAGCCCCCAGTTGAGGGATCGGTCTGCCAGCCCACGCCCGGTTCCCACGACAGTATGGGGAAGAAGGATCCCAGGCGCACGGCGTCGCCGTCGACGGAGATCCGGTCACCGGTGGGGCCGGGAAGGCGCAACGTCCAGCCGACGGCCACGTCGACGGGCTGGCGGGCCCGCAGCACCGCCTGGGGGTGGACCACCAGGGTGGTGGGGTCGTCGGCCGTGGCGGCCACGGTCTGGCCGTTGACCACGACCGCTCCAGTGTCGAGCTTGGCACCCCTGGCCGACAGGTCGACTCCGTTGGGCCACAGCCGGAACACCAGGCGGTCGGTGTCGACGTTGGGGGTGAAGCGCACCTTCAGGCCGCCGCTGACCACCCGCTCGGCGGTGCGCACGTCGGCGGTGAGGACGTAACGGGGACGATCCGGCGCCGGCGCCGCCCGCGCCGGGATGGACGGGCAAGACGGGGATGTGGCCCGGGGCAGCGACGTGGTGGTTGTGGACGTGCTGGAGGGGGCGGCAGAAGGAGCAGCGCGGGGCGTCGCCGTGCCTCGGCAGGCGACCAGCGTGAGGCTCAAGACCAGCGCCGCAGCGAAGTGTGGCAGCCGGGGGCAGGCCATAGTGTCCATGGTGGCAGGGGCGGGACACCGCAGGAAGGGAGCCGAGCCATAACCTGGCGGGGATGGCCGAGCTGGTGCCGACATGCGTGTGGCGGGCGACGCCCGAGGTGGTGGTCGCCCTCGACGACCGCTTCGGGTCGCCCGTCGATGCCTACGTCAACGGGGCGCAGGTGTGGCTGCGCGACGACGGCCCTGGCGGGGTGACCATCGAGTGGCGGCTCCACCCGGTGGCCGGGTACCGCCGCCCCGAAGGCATGGACGTGTACGACCTGTTCGAGGTAGTGGCCGGCGCGGCCGCGGCTGGGTGCCCCGGGCCCGCTCCCGTGAATCGGCTGTGGGACGGCCTGGAGGCCTTTGCCGCCTACGGTGACGAGCTCGAGCCGGCCACGCTGGCCGCCGCCTGCAGCGCCGCCCTCGGGCTGGCCCCCGACGCCGCCGGCCTGGTCGACCACGCCGCCGTGGGCGACGAGTGGGAGCGCAGCAGCGGCCGTACCTCGATCGTCGCCGCCCTGCTTGGTCAGCTCGGCCCAACGACCTGATGCCGGCCCTCCTGGCCCTCGCCCTCGTTCTGGTCGGGGTCGGGCCGCTCGCAGCGCCTCCCGCGCCCGCTCGACCGCCCGCAGTGCTGGTGCTCGTGCCCGACCTGGTTTGGGAGGGCGCTCCCCCAGTGCTCGACGGTTGGGCCAAGGCCAGCCTTTCCCTGCGTTCCGACCGCCCCAGCTCCGACGCGCCCGACGGCTATCTCACCGTGGGCAAGGGAGGCCGATCGTCGACGCCGACCCCCGGGGGCGGAGTCGGGCCGGTGGTGCCAGTGGGCGGCGCCGGGCCCGGCGGGGGGGCGGCGGTGCGCCTGGCCGACTGGAGCCGCTTGGAGGACCACGACCAATCGCTGCGCTACTCGGGCAAGCTGGGCTCGCTGGGCCAGGCGCTCAACGCTTCGGGGCGCCCATGGGTGCTGGTGTCCGACGACCCGGCCGCGGCGGCCGCCGCCGTCGACCGCCGAGGGGTGGTAACCCGGTTCGTCCAGGGAGGGGCATCGGAGGTGGGCCAGGCGGTGGCCGGAGGGGCCAATGCCGTGATCGTGGCCGCTCCTGCCGGCGATGTCCTTGCCGTGGTGGGAGCCAGCGGACCGGCGTGTGTGATCGTGGCCAGCGTCTCGTCGCCCGGCCAGGACAGCCACCTGGGGGTGCTGGCCGCCTCCCCCACGTGTGGGCTGGGCTGGGCCGGCCTGTCGTCACCCTCCACCCACCAGGCCCACTTGGCCACATTGCTCGACGTGCCGGTCACCTTCCTGTCTCGCCTCGGCATCGCCCCACCCCCGGGCATGGGGGGATCGGTCGTGCGACCCTCGCCTGCCGTGAGCCGTTCCTCTCTGATCGAGCGCGACCGGCGGGCCGTTGCCGGCGACGACGTGCGCGGCGCCCTCACCTGGATCTTCGTTTGCCTCACCGCCGCTGGAGCCGCTGCCGCCCTCCTCTGGCCCCCAGCCCGACCGGTGGTGTCGTGGACGTTGCTGGCTGTGCCTCCTGCCAGCTTCTTGGTGATGCTGGTGCCGTGGTGGCGGTGGGGCCTCGTCGGGGTGCTGGTGGCGGGTGGGGCGATCGCCGCCGCCATCTCCTTGGTAGGTGCCATTGTCGGGCGTCGCCACCGGAGGTTGGGCGTCGGCGTGCTGGCCGGCCTGGCTGCCGCGGTGGTGGGCGTGGATGCCGTCTTCGGCGGGGGGCTCGAGATCAACGCCCCGTTCGGCAACTCGCCGGTGGGCGCAGGACGCTTCTACGGCGTGGGCAACGTCGGATCGGGCTTTCTCATGGCCGGCCTGATCGTGGCCGCCGGCGTAGCCCTCGATCACTGGGGACGACGAGCGGCCCCGGCGTGCGCGGGCGTGCTTGCCGCCGGAGTAGTGGTTGGTGGTGCACCCTGGTTCGGGGCCGACGTGGGTGGAGTGCTGGCGTCGGTGCCCGCCTACGGCACTCTTCTGGCAGCCGGGCGACGGCGACCCCCGGTTCGGGTGGTCGTAGGTCTGGTGGTGGCCACGGCCGCGGTACTGGCCCTGTTCCTCGCCGCCGACCTGGCTCGACCAGCGGCGGATCGCACCCACCTGGGACGGGTCATCACCGGCGGCGACCTCGGAGCCGAGATGGCTCGCAAGGGCGGTCAGGCCCTGGCCACCGTCAAGAGCCCCCTCAGCTTGGTTGTGGTGATCGGCGTAGCGGCCCTGCTGGCAGCGCGGGTGCGCCTTGGCGGCCGGCCTGCCTTGATGGCGACGGCGTGGGCGCTGGCGGTGGCGGCGGTGGTGGGCTCGGTGCTCAACGACTCCGGCCTGATCGTGGCGACTGCGGTGATGGCGGTGGGCTGGCCCGCCCTGCTCACGCTGGCTGCCCCCCCTACAGACCTCAGCGGCGAAGCTTGAGCGCCTTCCGCCAGCCCTTGGGGGCAGGCGGCTCTTGGAAGTGGTCGCGGGGGCCGTCGTCTTCGGTACCGTCGATCCCGGCGAACAGCGGGATCTCTTCGTCGGCGGCAGGCTCAGCCGCCGCCGGGCTCTCCGTAGCCTGAGGAGGATCGCCGGCTTCGGCAGCCTCCTGAACCTCACCCTCGGCGGTCTCGGCCGGCGGCGGCATGAAGGCGGAGTCGCTGGCCGAAGGCGCTACCAGCACCTCGACGGGCTCGCTGACGGCCTCTGTCTCGGGCCCAGAAGGGGGCCGCCTGGGCCCTGCCTCGGGCTCAGGGGGGGCGCCCCCCTCCTCGGCGTCGACCAGATGCAGGGGAGGTGCCGTCTCGGGCGCGGGCGCCGCCGGTTCCTCGGGCAGGGGCTCGACCAGGTCGCTGTAGACGCGGATCCAGCGTATGCGCCCGTCTTCGACCCCGACGATGAAGACGCCGGCCGCCTCGGCCGACGCCCCCGCTCCATGCACCTCCACCCACACCGTGTTGCCCGTCGTGGAGGCACGCAGGACGCTGAGGCGGAAGCCCGGCTCGGCCTCGAAGATGGCCTTCCAGTTGGCGATGAGCTGGCCCGGCCCGCGGAAGTTGCGCGCCGGGTGGAGGGGCTGGAGGCTCTCGAAGTCGGGATGGACGTTGGCATATAGGGCATCTGTGTCGTGGTGGTTGGCGGCGTCGACGAATCGACTGACGACCGCCAGCGGATCACTCGGTCCGACCCTTCTGCGTCTGGCCACGCTCATGGGGGACCTCCGATCGACGTTTGTGCCCCGCCCTCCGAAGCTAGCCGGTCGTCTCCCGCCAGGGCGGCCTCCGGGGAGCGTCGAAGGCCACCTCGAGAGGTTCGCCGCGGATGGCCCGGAAGGCCTGGCTCTGCCACTGGCCGACGCCGGCCAATGGATCGGGCAGCGCGGCCTCGGCGAACCACCCGACGTCGCGGCACTCGAGGGGATGCCGGGCCAGCCTGCCACCCAGGAGCCGGCAGTGGAACACGAGGGAATAGAGGGGGACGCGCGTGAACCCGAGGCGCAGGCCGTCGAGGACGGCGATGAGGCGCACCGGCTCGACCTCCATGCCTGTCTCCTCCAGCACCTCCTTCACCGCCACCTCCGACGGTGAGTAGCCGATGTCGGCCCAGCCCGTGGGGTAGAGCCACGCTCCCGAGTCGGCCCGCTGCACGAGGAGGATCTCCTGGTGGTCGTTACCCACGATTGCGCCCACGGCCACCTTGGGAGTCACATAGCCGGCGACCCCCTCGCCCACACGCGTCAGCCATTCCTGCACCAGCACCTCGGGCAGGTCGTCGAGGCCGCCAGCGGCAGCCACCTGCATGTCGGCGGCAACGCGCAGCACCTCCTCGAAGCGCTCGCGCTCGTAGAGGTTGTCGGTGAACCCCAGGCCAGTGCGGGCGATGCCGGCCAGGGCCTCGCTCCAGCGCAGCAGGTCGTGGACAAAGGGCTCGGGATCCGGGCCGGTCATGTCACCCCAGACGGTAGCGGGAGGTGGCCCGCAGGGCGGGACGAGGGCTGCGACAATGCGCCGATGCCCGGTGCCCGTACCGACTGCCGCCACTACACCAGTCGCAGCCTCCCCACGGGCGACCGGATCGACAAGTGCCGTCTCGACGTGGCCATGTCGATGCCGTTCGCCTGCCCCGACGACTGCTTGTTCTTCGAGCCCCGGCCCATTAGCGACACCGGCTGGCAGCGCCAACGGCCCGAGGAGCGCTGACAGCTCAGGCCAGTAGCTCACCCAGGCGCGAGAAGAAGGCGGAGCGGGCCAACACTGTTTGGCAGCCGGCGGTCCGGGCCGCCTCCATTAGCTCCCGCTCGGTGTGGTTGGCGAAGCCGATCACTTTGTGACCCCCCAGAGCTCCTACTGCCCCCAGTGCTCCAGGGCGGGTGAGGTCGACGATCACCAGGTCGGCGCCAGCGCTGGCGTCGGCCAACTGGTCGGGAGCGGCCACGAACGTGATGTCAGCGGCCGCCCCCGACATGCGCGAACGGTCCATGAGATCGGGGACGTAGGCGACGGCCCGGGTCATCGTCCCTCCCGGTTGCGGTGAAGATGTTGCCAAGCCTTGGCCGCTCCCCATGCCAGGCCCAGGTCGGCCAGGCTGGGGTCGACGTCGGCGAAGGTGGCCGGAGCCAGGTCGTAGACGTCGTCGGGGAAGAGACGGGCCTGGATAGCGTCCCGCTCCGGGGCTGGTATCCCAGCGGCCGCGAGCACTGCGGTGGGGAAGGTGACGGCCGAGCGCACGATGGCCAGGGGGTTGGTGCGTTGGTCGTCGATGTCGGCCTCCAGCAGAGCGCGGATGCGAGGAGCCACCTCGGCCCTCGCCTGCCTACCAGCCTCGTTGGCGGCGCCGGTCAGGTCGGCCCGCCCGGGAGCTCGGGCAGCCACCGAGCGCTCCACCCAGCCGGGCATCGCCGCCTCGATGGCATCGGCCAGGGCCCGAGCGGCCCCCTGAGCGGGCAACACCGCTTTAGCATTGTCTTGCATACCACCATGTTGCCGCGTCCCGAGCTCATCGTCCCCATGCCCGGCCAGGAATCGGCCTGGGACTATCCCCGTCCGCCGCGGCTGGAGGCGGTCCGCCGCCAGGTCGAGGTGATCCTCGGCGGCGAGACCATCGCCCTCACCCTGGCGCCGCTGCGGGTGCTGGAGACGAGCCACCCGCCGGTCTTCTACCTGCCACCCGACAGCATCGTGCCCGGCGTGCTCACGCCCACCGGACGCACCTCGTTCTGCGAGTTCAAAGGCGTGGCCAGCTACTTCTCAGTGGCCATGAAGGGCCAAGTCGCTATCGACGGGGCATGGTCTTACCAGGACCCGTCAGCCGGCTACGAGGCCATGGCCGGCTACGTGTCGTTCTACCCGGCCCGCATGGAGGTCTGCCTGGTCGACGGCGACTACGTGGAGGGCCAACCCGGTGGTTTCTACGGCGGCTGGATCACGAGCGACGTGGTCGGCCCCTTCAAGGGAGGTCCCGGCACAGAGGGCTGGTAAGGCTGACAGCTCGATACACTGCGGCGTGGCGCGACAATCGAAGCGGTCGACCGGCGCGGACTCCCCACGGATGCGGTGGCTGTTGATCACGGTGTCGACTTCGGGCGACCCCTCCAGCCTGCGCGTGCACGTTTGGCGCAAGCTCAAGTCGCTGGGCGCCCTGTACCTGCAGCAGTCGGTGTGTCTGCTCCCCGAGCGGGCCGACACGACCCGAGCCGTGAATCGTCTCCTCGATCGCGTTCGTCATGAGGGCGGCGACGGCCGCAGCGTGCGCATCGCCATCCTGGAGCCGTCCGAGGAGCAGGCAATCATCGGTGCGTTCCGGGCCGAGCGGGCCGACGAGTACATCGAGGTCTGCTCTCGGACGCCGGCGTTCATGGAGGAGATCGAGAGCGAACGGGCCAAGGGTCGTACCACCTATGCCGAGGTAGAGGAGTCGGAGGCCGACCTGGACCGGCTGCGCACGTGGCTGTCCCGAATCAAGGCACGCGACTACTTCGAGGCAGAGGGTGGTGACGAGGCCGCCAAGGCCGTCGATACCTGCGCCCGCACCCTGGCCGCCTTCGAAGCCGACGCACTTGCTGCCGATTCCACCGCCGGTGCCCCCGTCCGTCCCAAGAGCACGCAGCGGCTGCGGGCGGTCAACGACGAATAGCACACTCGACCGGAAGCGGCCGGGTGCTCCATCGGTGGGCGCCACCGCTAGTCGCAGGCCGGGGCTTGCAGCCAGTGGGTGATCGAAGCGCCCCCCAGAGGAGTCCTGGGCGACCTGCGCAACGCGCCGTAGGGCGTCGCTACAGGGGAGGGCACCGATTACCCGGAGAAGAGCGAGAGCTGTTGCGCGGCGTGCGGCTCGCCGTCACCGGCGCGGGTTGCCGCGGTCGTCTCTCTGGCGGTCATCCCGGGCCTATCCCCTACGCCGTGGTCGACAAGTTGTGTGAGGGGGCGCACGCACGTCGTGCTCCCGCTCAGCCGTGGGTGATGCCGCTTTGGTAGAGGCTCAGAACCGCCGACGGCCGCCGCGGTACTGCCGGGCCAGGTTCAGCAAGTCCCCCAATAGTGCTGGCCGCCAGGCCCGGCGGTGGCCTCCGGCGACGGACCCGTCGCGCTGGGCGCTGCGTCCTGCTCGGCCAGCTCGAGGCGTTCAAGCTCGCCCCGGTCCAGGAAGACCCCACCGCAATCGGTGCAGCGCTCCAGGGTGACACCGCTGCGATCGAGACTCTCCATCGGCGCTCGGCACTTGGAGCACAACAGCTCGGCCATGTCAGGATCCCTCCGTTTCGGTGGTCGTGCGTCGGGCGGGTCGGTGCCGGAGCACGTGGGGCTTGGCCCCTGTGGCGGGAATGAGGACCTTGAGTGCTCCCGGACGCGACCGGTAGACAAGCGGCGGGGAGATGCCTTCGATCTCCCCGTCCAAGGCGACGTCGATCTTGTCGGCGGCCCCGCAGGAGCTCCACCACGTCGGCGATCGCCTGGGCCAGGCGTTTGGGCACCCCGCGGGCTTGGTACGAAGCGACTGGCCCGACTTCGGTTGATCGGGGCCGTCCTCGCCGGGCGCCTGCACCAGTCGCCCCTGTTGGTCAAGCTGCCTGATCGCTTCGGACGCGGAAGCCAGGTCGGTGATCCCTAGCTGGTGGGCGAAGTGGTTGCGGGTCCCGGCTGGCACCGCCAGCAGGGGGACGGGACCGTCGAGGAGCGGTTGGGCGCCGCCGCGAATGGTCCCGTCGCCGCCAGCGACACCGACGAAATCGGCGCCTGCGTCCGCAGACGCCCTCACCGCCTCGGCGAACTTGCGGGGCGGCGTCTCTTGCACGTTATGAGGATGGAAGTGAGTGCGCAGCTCGGCGATCGTGTGATGGCGACGACCGGAGTGGGGGTTGAGGAACACGATCCCAGGCACGAACACACTCTAGCGGGTACTGAACGTGCGTTGCTTTTATGGTGCAACGTCAGTTGCGATGGTTGGTGCACAAGATGCATGGTTGGTGCACAAGATGCATGGCGCCGCACTGCCGGCGGATCTGGGCGTCGACATTCCGACCGAGGCCGCTTGGGTTGCGGGCCGTCGACACGGCGGTTGCGCTGGGGGCGTTCACTCGCTGGCGAGGACCCGGGACGCGGGGCCGAGTCCGGGCTACAACTCGACGCCGAGGCGGAATGCGCGGCGGGCGGCGGCGGTGAGGGCGATGGCCGCGGCAACAGCGATCGGCGTCAATGCCAGGGCTGGGCCTTCCGGGACGCTTAGCCCCACGACGTCGCCGAAAGGGGTAAAGGCGACGAGGGCTCCCGCGGCGACGGTCGCCCCCACCCACAGGGGAAAGGCGACGTTGGCGGCGGGGCTAAGCGCGGGGCGGGCCCTGAGGGCCCAGGCCACGAGGGCGTTCGCGGTCAACCAGACCCCAACCGCGGCCGCTCGCTGGGCGGCCAGGGGGGACCCGCCGACGAGGTAGATCGGAAGCACGGCCGCGGCCATTGCGACGCCGACGGTGCCGATGGCGGCCATCTCGGCTCGGTCGAGGAAGCGGGCCGAGAGTGGGCGGGGCGGGCGCCGCATCGCGCCAGGGGCGAACGGCTCCCCGACAAAGGCCAGCGAGGCGCCGAGGTCCATGAACAACTCCAGCAGCACGATGTGTACGGGCGCGAACGGCGCCGGGAGGCCCAGCGCCAGGGGCACCACCATCGCAGTGACCAGGGCGACTTTGGCACCAAGGTAGAAGGCGACAGCCCGACGCAGCTGCGAGGCGACGTTACGGCCCTGCTCGACCGCGGCGGCCACCGTCGGGTAGGCGTCGTCGGTGAGGACGACATCGGCGGCGGCCCGGGCCAGGTCGGTGCCCCGCAGCCCCATGGCGATCCCGACGTCGGCCGCGGCCAGCGCGGGGGCGTCATTGACGCCGTCGCCGGTCACCGCGACACCGTCGCCCCGGCCCTGCAGCAGGCGGACGACGCGAAGCTTGTCGGCGGGGGTGGCCCGGGCGATGACCGTCCCGTGGCCAACAGCGTCGCTGAGGTCGGCGTCGGAGTAGCGGGCCAGGTCCGAGCCGCGAAGGACGATGCCAACGGTCAAGCCGGCCTGGTGGGCGATGGCCGCGGCGGTGTCGGGGTGGTCGCCGGTGATGACGATGGTGGCGACTCCGGCCCGGTGCAGCTCGCGCACCGCGTCGGCGACGCCAGGCCGCAGCGGGTCCTCGAACGCGGCAAGGCCCACGAACTCGAGCCCCGCCTCGGCCGCGTCGCGGTCGGCTGGGCGTTGGTCGGCCTGGCGGCGGGCAAAGGCGACGACCCGGCTGCCCTGGCGGGTCAGGCGCCGCAACGCGCCAGCGACCTCCGGGCCGCCCGAACCGGGGCGGCACCGAGGCAGCACGGCCTCGGGAGCGCCCGCCACCGCCACCTCGTAGCCCGTCGGCGTGCGCCACACGCGGGTGACCAACTTGCGGTCGGGATCGAAGGGGAACCCGGTGTCAGGAGAGGCGGAGATGCCAACGCTGATATCGTCGGCGGCCCGCCTGAGCGCAGCCTCCAGCGGTTCACGCCCGAGCCTGTCGCCACCGGGCTGTTGGGTTAGGAGCGCGGTCGTTAGCACGGCCATCTCCTCGCCGACCAGCTCGGTCAGCCGGAGCCGGTTCTCGGTGAGGGTGCCGGTCTTGTCGGTGAGCACGACGTTGATGGCGCCCAGCGTCTCGGCCGCTCGTAGATGGCGAAGCAGTGCCCCCCGTCGGGCCAGCTGGCGTCCTCCCACCGCCAACAGCACGGTGACCAGGATGGGAAGCTCTTCAGGAACCGTGGCAAAGGCCAGCGTCAAACCGGCCAGGAGCATCTCCCGCAACGGCCGTCCGGCGGCAACCCCAACGGCGGGAACGATGACGCTGGTCCCGACCGCGACGACCAGGACGGATCGGGCCAGCTCACCCATCGACCGCTGCAGCGGCGTCGTCGGCTCCCGCTGGTCGGCGACGAGCTTGCCCAGCTGGCCGAGCTCGGTGCGGGGACCGGTGGCGACGACCACGGCGCGCCCCTCGCCGGCCACCACCTCGGTGCCCGCGAACACGGCACTGCTCCTGTCGGCCAGATCGGCGTCCTCGGCGACCGCGGTGGCACTCTTGGCGGCCGGTTCGGGCTCGCCAGTCATGGGCGACTCATCGACGCGCAGCCCGGCTGCCTGCAGCACCCTGGCGTCGGCGGGGACGATGTCGCCGGCCTCGATGACGATCACATCGCCGGGGACGATCTCTTGGACGGCCAACTCCCTGACGACGCCGTCGCGCACGACACGGCCGATGGGTGCGGCCAGCTGGCGCAGTGCAGCTATGGCCCGCTCGGCGCGAACCTCGGTCAGGGCCTCGATGACCGCGACCGCCGCGATGATGGCCCCAATAGCGACGGCGTCGCGCACCTCGCCGAACACCGCGGACAGCACGGCCACGCCGATCAGCAGCAGCTGCAGCGGCTCGGCAAGCGACTTGACCAACTCCCCGACGAACGGCTCCTTGGGGGCCTCGGCCACCTCGTTCGTCCCGATTCGGGCGAGCCTCTCGGCGGCCTGGCCCGCGGTCAGCCCGGTGCCGCTGGCGTCGAGGCGGGCCAGGACGTCGGTGACGGCGAGGCCGTGCCAGGCCGTCGGGTCGTCTTTGTGCACGGCCCGTCCAGGGGCGGCCATGCCGGAATCGGCTGACCGGCCGCGACCAGCTGTCACGATCCCGTCCGGGGACGCGCCGAGTGTCGCTGATCGCCGCACGGCTGACCCATCTCGCGCCTGCCATACCACCAGGCACGGGTAGCGATTGCCGGCGAGCTCCGATCCTGGGTCGGTGAGCTTCGCTCCGGTGCACCACCCCCTCCTCGGCCCCGGCCACAGTCCCCTGGAGCGGAAGGGCAAAGGGCGACGACGGCCCGCGTGATGCCGACGAGCTGCTCGACGCTGTCAGTCGCCAATGAACCTCGCTTCCTTCGCCGTGGAGCAATAGTCGTCATGCGCACCGGTGATTTGGTCAGCCGCGCTCGTAGCTCTGCGTGGCGCAGGCGACATTCTCGAACGACCGCCCAGCCCCGAGGAACGCTGGCACCCCGAGCCGGCGGCGGACACCGCCAGACTCACGGCCCGGAGGCGGCATGGGGCGTAGTGGGCACCCCCTCTCGGTTAGCCAGCTCACGCAGAGCCGCAACCCTGGCGTCGAGCACGCCCAACTCGTCGGCGACGCCCGCGGTGATGGCCTCCAGCTCGACTCCGGCAGCCCCGCCAACGGCGGCGGCGGTGGCATCGGCCAGTTGGCCCGCCACTCGTCCCACATCATCGACGCGGGCGCGCAGCGGCGGCAGTATGCGCGCCAGCGCAGTCTCGCTCATGGTGCCGCCAGAGAGCCGGTCGAGCTGAGCGGCGAGCCGGCCACCCGCGGCCTGTAGCTGGCCGACCCACAGGTCGAGATCGCCGACGGTGGAACCGCCCTCGCCTGCGGCGGCGACAACCGCTTGCGCCGTAGCCAGGGACTCGTCGAGGTCGAGGCGCAGTTGGGCCAGGTCGCGCCGCGGCCCCGATAGCGCCTCGGCCTGCACGACCAGCGACGCCCGCCGCCATGCCCCGCTGCGACGCGCCCGTCGGTACAGGACAAGCGCCGCCACGATGGCGGCGAGGATCAGCACGGCCACGACGACAGCGCCGATGACATACACGGCCGGCGGGATCTGGGAGTAGTCGACGGAGGGGCCCTCGTCAGCCAGAACAGCCATGCAACCTACGTTACAAGATAGAGCAACAGAGGATTTTGAGTTTGCTACGAGGCGGCGTCGTTGTCGCCGCCGGGCTACTCGTCGCGTCGACGAGCACGTCGTTGCGTCTCCCGCCGTTTCGAGGCGCGCCAAGCCCAGTGTCTCGGATTGACCGAAACCGCGTGTCGCGGCGAGAACCGAGTGACTACCGGGATCCACCAAGCGGTCGCTGCACCTCCGATCCGGACCAACCGTCAGGGTGTCCACCTTGCGGCAGACGCCACATGTGCCAAGGACTCCACTTGGCCTGTTCAGGCCTGCCAGCCACTACGAGGGTGGCTACGGCTTCCACCCGATGTTGTGCTTCGCCGATGACCCGGGGAGGCCCTGACCGGCCTGCGTCCGGGCAACGCGGCGGCCAACTCCGGCGTCGACCAGCTGGGCGTGGTCGACGACGACACTGCCTCCCTGCCCGCGCCCTGGCGGGTTCGCCGCGCTGAGCCCTACAGCTGGGCCCGGGCCATCCGAGACGATGGTGAGCCTCGCCACGCCGGTGAGGTGGCAGAGTTGGACGTCGAGTTGGCCGGGTGGCCGCCCGGTACGAGGCTACGAGACCGACAACGCCGACTCCCCGTCGGAGAAGATCGCGTTCTTCCCGCCGCGGCCTTGACTGATGAAACTGCCTGGCTCAGCGAAGCCGGCGGACGATGAGAGGCCGAATCTCGGCGATGCGCTGGAAGTCGCGATCGACGTGGACCACTCCCAGGGCGTGATGAAGGGCGGTCTCGGCGATGAGTAGGTCGGGGATGGCCGTCCGGTGCCACATCCCGTGGTGGTGAGCCAGGTCCGCCTGCAGTGCGAGTGCTCGCTCCAAGACGTCGGGAGGCGGAGCGACAGCCTCGAGGCCCGCTTCCAGTTCCGTCTTGAGCTCGTCGTAGTCTCGGGCCGACCGAGCGGAGTAGAGCTGCTCCAGCTTGCCCACCGGGCAGACGTAGAGCGCACCGGCAAGCTCGGCGAGTCGAGGCCCGACAAGAGGATCGGCCGACCGGGCGGCAGCGCTCTTGTCCACCAGCCACCCGGCTACCTCCACATCTCCTCCGAGCAGAGCACGTCGACGTCGATGCGCGAGTCCAGCCGCTCGAAATAGCGCCGCTGTCGGTCGGCCCGGTCGGCCCGTTCACCTTCGGCCGCTCCGGCTGCGAAACGCAACGCCGCTTCCACCGTGGCCCGGGTGGTTCTTGTTGCGAGGGCGCGCTTGGCTCGGTTGAGGAGTTGCTCGTCGATCTCGATGGTGGTGCGCTTCATGCGTACATACTAGCGTGAATATATGTATGCCTGCTTGCGGCAGGAGCGCCTGCGGTGAGGGCCCGACGCCGGGCGCCGCGTATTACGACGAGCCGACCGATCAGATCATCGGTGAGCACTGTCGTCTTCCCGACCCGGCAGGGGCGGTTATGAGGTGAGCGTCGATGCAGCACCGGCGCCTACCCGGTCATTCAGTCTCGGCCGCGCCACCCGAGTGGTCGGCCGTCCGGGGATGTGGAGCTTTGTCTCGAGTAGTGGTCCCATCTTGACAGCGGCCTCTCGGTGAGGACGGGTTCAGGACTCCACGACGTCGCCCAGGCGATCGACCTGGACCCCTTTTCCCTGGAGCCAGGTGATGGCCGACTCCACCGCCTCGGGCTGGCCCGCCAGCTCGCAGACGATCCACCCCATCCTCTCTTCTATGTTGGCCCTGCGGATGTTGGGCAGGACGTCGAACTGCCGATCGAGGCGCCCCAGAAGGGGCTCACGGATGAGCTCCTCGGGGAAGGTGAGCTTGACCCGTACGTTGGCCATGCCGAAGCATGCCATGTTGTCGGTGGCGGGCACCCGGGTCCTTACTTGCGTGACCCAGGCGCGCCAAACCTTGGCCTTATCGGTATCGATATACTAAGGCGGTGTACGGCACCTTCCTGCGCGCTGTTCGTGAGGTCCGGTCCCTTACCCAACGGGAGCTCGCCGATGTCTCCGGTGTGCGCCAATCGAACATCTCGGCGATCGAGAACGGTCGCCGCGTACCTTCGGCCGACACGCTGAACCGACTGGTCGTCGCCTGCGGCTTCGAGCTCACCGCAACCGCCGGGTCCCGAACGGTGCATTGCCCCCTTCCACACGGGGGTTGGTTCCCGGACGAGGATCTCCCGCCTCGGTTGCCCACAGACCCTCCGGATTCGCCCCCCGGGCTCGTCCCGGCCGCTTCGATGGAAGAGCGGGTTCGGGTCATCACCGCCCTCCTCGACGCAGCGGACGCAACGCTTCGGTGAGCCTCGTCGATCTGGTGATCGATGTTCATCGCAACCTGGTAGCGGGCGGCCAGGCCCACGCGTTCGGAGGGGCCCTCGCCTTGGCCTACATCGCCGAGCCTCGAGGCACGGTCGACGTCGATGTCAACGTATTCGCGGCCTTGGCCGAGATCGACGCTGTCCTCGAGGTGTTTGCCGCTATCGAGCTGCGCACCGAACAGCCCCGTGAGAACTGGCTGCCAATGGCCGGTATTCGCCTTCGCGGCAACCGGGGCCCGTACCCGGTGGACGTGTTCCCCTCGCTCGACGAGCGCTACGACGAGATCGAGCGCCGCTGCGTCAACCATCCCTTCGGCCCCGACCGGGTCGTGCTCCCGTTCCTCTCCGCCGAAGACTTGGCAATGTTCAAGCTCTCGTTTGGTCGGGACAAGGACTGGGTCGACCTGCGCGCCATCGCCCGGTCACACCGGCGACTCGACCTTGATTACATCGAAAGCCAGCTCATCGGCCTGCGCGGGCCGACTATGCACCCCAGGATCGTGCGCCTGCGAACCCTGATGCGAAACCCGGTGGCGTAAGAAGACAGTGGCAGGGACTGTCTTCACTGGCCGGTGTTGCGGATAGCCATGGCTGGCGAGCCCGACGCTCGCTCCAACGGTCAGCGTCGGCACCCGGGTCAGATTCGGATGGCGTTGACTCGTCTCGGTTGGGCGGCGCGGCGGACGTCGTCGGGGTCGCTGGTGAGGACTGCCACATCGCCGCGCACGTTCTGTGCGACGGCACCAAGATGGGCGTCGGCCACGCTGACACCGATCCGATCGACAATCCCGGCGGCGACGTTGGCGCTCAGGGTGTCGAGCGGGGCGTCCTCGGCGCGGAGGCGGTTCAGCGTTGCAGCGCCCGGATCGGTACGGCTCCAACCCGCTTCCACCCGAACCGCGGTCGGCACCAGCACGCGCTGCAGTTGCCCTCGGAGGCGGCGGCCCACAGTCGCCTCGAGGTGGGCGAGCACTCGGCGATGCTTGGGGTGCCGCGCAAGTCGGAGCACCTGGACCGCCTCGTTGTCCAGAACGAGCGTGCGCGGCTCGTTCATGGCGTCGCGGTCAATGCCTTGGCCTTCGCCCACAGCAAGACGTCGTCGGCATCGGCGTCGGGACGGATCTCGATGACCTCCTCCGCCGCTCGACGGATTGCCTCCGGTGCCGCCGCCAGCGAGTCGCCGTCCTGCTCCGCGGCCGCCAGCGCCACCTCGGCCAAAGACGGCCGAGAGCGGGGATACGCCTCGTAATGGGCGTCGAGGGCGGCTCTCATCGCGATCGTCTCCAACGATCGGCGGAGCGCCTCCGAGGCGAGGGCCGTCGTCGACGGCGCGGCACCGAGGCGCTCGACGGCTATCGCCGCCGCATCGCGAAGCGATACCGGCAGGCGCATAGAGGTGTTCATTGTCTCTGGCGCGGCCGCGTCGAGCAGTGCCACCAAGGCGTCCAGCGCCTCCAGGTCAGCCATGCCGCGACTGTACCACTCGACTGTGGTACACTATAGCGCGGCGTTGAGGTTGCCGGACCGGAAGCCTTCCAGGTCGAGGGTGACATAGCGATAGCCCGCCTCGCGTACAGCCATCACCACCGTGCTGCGCGCTTCCACCGCCCGAGCCAGGTCGGCTTCGTCGAACTCGATCCGGGCGAGCTCGCCGTAATGGCGTACCCGGACCTGGACGAACCCCAGGGCATGCAGCCCAGCTTCGGCCCGGCCCACCCGGTCGAGGAGGGTGACCGTGACGGGGGTGCCGTAGGGCAGGCGCGAGGCCAGGCACGCGGCGGCGGGCTTGTCCCAGGTGCGCAGGCCGAGCGATCGTGAGACCGCACGCACGTCGGCTTTGGTGAAGCCGGCGTCGACGAGGGGGAAGGCGGCGCCCCGCTCGGCGGCCGCCTGCTGGCCGGGGCGGTGGTCACCCAGGTCGTCGACGTTTGTGCCCAACACCACGATGGCGTCCTCAGCCGCGGCCAGGAGGCCGAGGGCGTCGAGCAGCGCCGACTTGCAGTGGAAACAGCGGTCGCCACCGTTGGCCACATAGTCGGGGCGGTCGAGCTCGTCGGTGGTGACCGACGACCAGCGCAGACCCCACTCGGCGGCCAGCGCCGCGCAGTCGGCTGCCTCGGCCGGAGCCAGAGACGGCGAAACCGCGGTCACGGCATGGGCGGCCACCCTCAGGGTGTCGTTGGCCATCCAGGCCAAGAGGGCGGAGTCGGCGCCGCCGCTGAAGGCCACCACCACCCGCTCCAAGTCCAGTAGTCGCGCCTGGAGCAGCGCGAGGTTGCCCATCAGGATCAGCCCGGCCCGACCCTGTCCAGGGCTTCCTCGATGGGTACGACCATCCCGATCAGAAAGGGACCGAACTCGGCGTAGACGGCCGAGGCCTCGTCGAAGCGCATCTCGTGCACGCAGTCCTTGATGGCTACTGGGTCGTCGGCGAACAGGGTGACCGCCCACTCCCAGTCGTCGAGGCCGGTGGAGGCGGTGATGAGCTGAACCACGCGTCCCGCGAACTCCCTACCCTTCTTCCCGTGGCCCATCATGAGGCGCTCGCGCTCCTCGTAGGGAAGCGCGTACCAGTTGCCGGTGGTATCCCGGCGCTTGGACATCGGGTAGAAGCACAGGATCCGCTTGCCGGCGGGGGGGAGCCTCGGGTGGAGCCGGGGTTCGAGGCGCTCGGCGGGCATTCCCCGGGCGTACTCGCTGACCTCGGTGAGCGACAGGTACGACGCAGTGAGGTCGAGCCCAGCGGCGACGAGATCGGCTTGGAGCCGGTGGAGCCGCCAGAGGTCGGGGCCGAGGGCCATGGTACCCACGTCGGCCTTGTGGCCCAGGACCACGAAGGAGACCACCTGGTGGTCGTGGTCCTCGAACCCCTTCACCGCAGCCAGCACCGCCTGGTCATCGGCGCCGGCGCCGACCCGCCAGAACAGGTGCAGTACCGCCCATCCCGCCGATGGCACCAGCGGCTCGGTCACGTCAGCCGTTGATCTTGGTGCACTCGTTGTAGCCGTAGTCCTTGGCCGTGGATGCTGCCTGCTTCTTGCTCGCGGCGACCTCGTTGAAAGACTTGTCGGCCCGGGCCTGGTCGCCGACGGCCAGGGCCTGGGCGGCGGCCGAATAGCCGAAGCTGATGTTCTGGACCCCCGTCGTGAACTGGCGGGCCAGCTCGACGCTCTCCGAGGGCGGGACCATGGCCCCCAGCCGGTTGGCGGCGTCCTGCCACAGGTCGGCCTGCTTCTGGGCGGTGGCCTGATCGTGGCCGTTCCCGGCAGCAGCGGCCTTGGCGAAGACGTCAGTGCAGATGGCGTCGGACTGGGTGATGTAGCGAACCTTTTCCGCCCCCGGCTTCCCACCACCCCCGCAAGCCGCGACCACAACGGCGACGAGAGCCACCATGGCCACCACACCCCACACACGTGCCCTCATCGGTTCTCCTCCCGTTGCACCAGCAGGGCGCGGGAGGCTACCAGAAGCTCACAAACGCGAGAAGGGTGCCGACCGGAGCCGGCACCCTTGATTTCGAGATGTGTTGCCGGGACGACTAGAAGTCGTCCATGCCTCCGCCCATGCCGCCGCCACCGGCACCGGCGCCGGCCGCGGCCTTCTCCTCGGGCTTGTCGACGATGACAGCCTCGGTGGTGAGGAACAGGGCAGCGATGGAAGCGGCGTTCTGCAGCGCGGAACGGGTGACCTTGGCGGCGTCGATGACGCCGGCCTTCACCAGGTCCTCGTAGTCGCCAGTGGCGGCGTTGAGGCCCTGGGCCCCGTCGAGGCCACGTACCCGCTCGACGATCACGCCACCCTCCATGCCGGCGTTCACGGCGATCTGCTTGACCGGCTCCTCCAGGGCACGGGCCACGATGCGGGCACCGGTGGCCTCGTCACCGTCGAGGCCGGTGGCCAGCTCGCGCACCTTGACCTGGGCCCGCAGCAGGGCCACGCCACCTCCGGGCACCACGCCCTCCTCGACCGCAGCCTTTGTGGTGCTGACCGCGTCTTCGATGCGGTGCTTCTTCTCACGCAGCTCGACCTCGGTGGCGGCACCGACCTTGATCACGGCCACGCCGCCGGAGAGCTTGGCCAGGCGCTCCTGGATCTTCTCCTTGTCGTAGTCGGAATCGGTGTTCTCCATCTCGGCCTTGAGCTGGGTGACCCGACCGGTGATGTCGGCCTGGTCGCCGGCACCCTCCACCAGGGTGGTCTCGTCCTTGGTGACGGTGACCTTGCGGGCCCGGCCCAGCATGTCGAGGGTGACGTTCTCGAGCTTGAGGCCGACCTCCTCGGAGATGACCTGGCCGCCGGTGAGGATGGCGAGGTCCTGCAGCATGGCCTTGCGACGCTCGCCGAAACCCGGGGCCTTGACGGCCGCCGACTTGAACGTGCCTCGGATCTTGTTGACCACCAGGGTGGCCAGCGCCTCGCCCTCGAGGTCTTCGCAGATGATCAGCAGGGCCCGACCGGACTGCATGACCTTCTCCAGCACGGGCAGCAGGTCGCGCACGGCAGAGATCTTGGAGCTGACCAGGAGGATGTAAGGGTCTTCGAGGACCGCCTCCATGCGCTCGGGGTCGGTGACGAAGTATGGGGAGATGTAGCCCTTGTCGAGGCGCATGCCCTCGACCAGCTCCATCTCCATGCCGAAGGTCTGTGACTCCTCGACGGTGATCACACCGTCTTTGCCCACCTTGTCGATGGCCTCGGAGATCATGTCGCCGATCTCGCGGTCGGCAGCGGAGATGGCCGCGACCTGGGAGACCTGCTCCTTGGACTCGATGTCGACGGACACGTCCTTGATGGCGTCTACGGCAACCTCCACGGCCCGCTCGATGCCCCGCTTCAGGGTCATGGGGTTGGCGCCGGCGGCCACGTTGCGCAGGCCCTCGTGGACCATGGCCCACGCCAGCACGGTGGCGGTGGTGGTGCCGTCACCGGCGACGTCGTCGGTCTTCTTGGCAACCTCTTTGACCAGCTCGGCCCCGATCTTCTCGTAGGGGTCTTCGAGCTCGATCTCCTTGGCGATGGAGACACCGTCGTTGGTGATGGTGGGGGCTCCCCACCGCTTGTCGAGCACCACGTTGCGGCCCTTGGGGCCCAGCGTGACTCGTACGGCGTCGGCCAGTTGGTTCATACCCTTTTCGAGGGCCCGGCGGGCGGTCTCGTCGAAGGCGATCAGTTTCGGCATGGGCTTGCTCCTCCAACCCGGCTGTGGGACTGCCGGCTCGTTAGCACTCTCGTCCTGTGACTGCTAACGATACAACACCCGGGGGAGCCCGGTGCAAGAGCGGGTTATCCCCCCGCGACGGCGGGGATGATGGAGACGGTCTTGCCGTCGGGTACCTCGGTGTCGAGCCCCGACAGGAAGCGCACGTCCTCGTCGGCCACGAACACGTTCACGAAGCGGCGCAGCTGGCCGTCGTCGTCGAACAGGCGGGCCGAGAACCCGGGGTGGGCGGTCTCCAGCGCTCCCAGCACCTCGCCCACCGTCGACCCCTCCACCATCACCTCCGAGGCACCTCCGGACAGCGACCGCAGCTGGGTGGGCACTCGTACCCGGACACTCATCTAGAGGCCTCCTTCTCGGGGGACGTCTATGGCGGCGGCGAAGGCCTCCATGGTGGGGGCGATGGTGGCGGTGGGGCCCACCCTGGGCGCCACCGCGTCGATGGTCTTCAGCCCGTTGCCGGTGATGTAGGCCACCACCCGCTCGTCGGGACGCACGGTGCCCTTGGCCGCCAGCTTGGCCAGGGTGGCCACGGTGACCCCGGCTGCGGTCTCGCCGAAGATGCCCTCCGTGCGGGCCAGCACCACGATGCCGTCGACGACCTCGTCGTCGGTGACGGCGGCGATCTCGCCGCCACTGGAGCGGGCCGCCTCCAGGGCGTAGATGCCGTCGGCGGGGTTGCCTATGGCCAGTGACTTGGCGATGGTGTCGGGCTTCACGGGGCGCACGTAGTGGTCACCCGCGGCGAAGGCGGTGGCCACCGGTGAGCACCCCTCGGCCTGGGCCCCCGAGATCCGCACATGGGGCTCTTCGCGAAGCAGGCCCACGGCGTGGAGCTCGGTAAAGCCCTTGGCGATCTTGACCAGCTGGGAGCCCGACGCCACCGGCACCACCACGTGGTCGGGGGCCTCCCAGCCCAGCTGCTCGGCGGTCTCGTGGGCCAGGGTCTTGGACCCCTCGGCGTAGTAGGTGCGCAGGTTCACGTTGACGAACGCCCAGGTGGGGTGCTCCGACGCCAGCTCGGCACACAGGCGGTTGACGTCGTCGTAGCTGCCGTCGACGGCAACCAGGTTGTGGCCGTACACGGCGCTGGTGACAATTTTGGCGGGCTCGAGGTCGGCGGGGATGAACACGAAGTGGCGCATGCCGGCCCGGGCGGCGTGGGCGGCCACCGAGTTGGCCAGGTTGCCGGTGGACGCGCAGGCCGCCACCTTGAAGCCCAGCTCCCGGGCCCGGGCCAGGGCCACCGAGACCACCCGGTCCTTGAACGAGCCGGTGGGGTTCACGGTGTCGTTCTTCAGCCACAGCTCGCCCAGGCCGAGCTCGGCGGCCAGGCGGTCGGCCCGCACCAGAGGCGTGAAGCCGGCGCCCAGGTCGACGGCTCCGTCGTTGTGGGCCGGGAGCAGGTTGGCGTAGCGCCAGATCGATGTCGGCCCGGCGGCGATGCTCTGTCTGGTGGTGGCCGCCGCCATGGCCTCGTAGTCGTAGCTCACCTCCAGCGGCCCGAAGCAGTACTCGCACACATGGAGCGCCTCGGCTGGGAAGGCGCGGCCGCACTCCCTACATCGCAGTCCTTCGACGAACAGCACCGTCCCTCCTCACCTCATCGCTCCGGGCATTGGCACCTGGTTGCCCATGCCGTTTGAGGGCAGGAACAACTGGTTGTCGCGGCGTCTTCGGGTCCGGTCCCTCAGCCGCTCTGGATGATCCGGCCATCATAGTGCAAAGACTGGGTGACAATGGCGTGTGTGGGCGGCTCCCGGCTCTTCTCCTCATCGGACTTCGACGCCGCCCGGCTGGCGGCGGCCAAGGGTGCGCAGTTCGTGTCGGTCTGCCTGCCGGCGCGCGACGAGGAGGCGACGGTGGGGGCGATCGTCTCCACCGTGCGCCGGGAGCTCGTCGATGCGGTACCCCTGGTCGACGAGGTGCTGGTGGTCGACGACGGCTCGTTCGACGCCACTGCCGCGGTGGCGGCCGATGCGGGGGCGACGGTGGTGGGCGTGGCCGACGTCCTGCCGGCGTGCGGAGCCGGCCGAGGCAAGGGCAATGCCCTCTGGAAGGCGTTGGGCGCGGCCAAGGGCGACCTGGTGGTGTTCTGCGACACCGACGTAAGGGGCTTCGACGCCAGCTTCGTCACCGGGCTCGTCGGGCCCCTGCTGGCCGACCCGGGCATCGGCTTCGTAAAGGGCTTCTACCAGCGCAGCCTCGACGGCGTGGCCGGAGCAGGCGGGAGGGTGACCGAGTTGGTGGCCCGGCCCGCGCTGGCGCTGCTCTTCCCCGAGCTGGCATCGGTGCGCCAGCCCATCGGCGGCGAGATGGCGGCCCGGCGCGCCGTTCTCGAGCAGGTGCCGTTCGTGGAGGGCTACGGCGTCGACCTGGGGCTGCTGATCGACGTGGTGGGCCGCTTCGGCCCCGAGGTGATGGCCGAGGTCGACCTGGGCACGCGAGTGCACCGGAACCGCCCCCTCGACGAGCTGGCGCCCCAGGCCCTCGTCGTGCTGCGCACCGCCTTGGACCGGGCCGGCATGGATATGTCGGCCGACGCCTGCGTCGAGCGGCCTCCCATCGTCGAGGTGGAGGCGTACCGCCGCCGAGGCTGACGGAGTGTTCGGCCACTACGAGAAGTCACTTCCGTTATGGTGGCGCATCTGCGCGGACGCCCTCCCCATAGTCGTCGTATCCAACCGGGGGCCGCTGTCGTTCACCAAAGGGTCCGGCGGCGAGCTCGAAGCGCGCCGCGGCGCAGGCGGCCTGGTATCGAGCATCGGGCCCCTGGCCCGGGAGGCCAAGGCGCTCTGGGTGGCGGCGGCCATCAGCGAGGGTGACCGGGAGGCGGCGTCCAAAGGGGTGCTGGAGGAGGAGGGCTTCCGCATCCGACTGTTGGCCATCGACGCCGACGACTACCGCATGGCCTACGACGTGGTCTCCAACGCCACCCTGTGGTTCCTGCACCACGGGTTGTTCGACCTGCCCCGCCGGCCCCGCCTCGACCGCCGCTGGCGCGAGGCTTGGAAAGCCTACCGGGCCATGAACGACGCTTTCGCCCGGGTCGTCGTCGACGAGGCTCCCGAGGGCGCCACCGTGCTGGTGCAGGATTACCACCTGGCCCTGGTGGGAACGACGCTGGCCCAGGAGCGCCGTGACCTGCGAGCCGTCCACTTCACCCATATCCCGTTCTGCGAGCCGGGGGCGCTGCGGCTGCTGCCCTTCGAGGTGGCCGAGGAGCTGCTGGTGGGCATGAGCAGCCACAGCTCGTGCGGGTTCCATGCTCGGCGGTGGGCAGCCAACTTCGAGGACTGCTGCACCCAGGTGCTGGGGTGGAAGCCGGCGACGTTCGTGTCGCCCATGACCCCCGACCATGACGACATCGGGGGCGTGGCCGGCTCGGCCGCCTGCGCCGAGGAGGCTGCCGCCCTCGAGGAGATGCTGGGTGACCGCAAGCTCATCGTGCGGGTCGACCGCATCGAGCTGTCGAAGAACCTGCTGCGCGGCTTCCTGGCCTACGACGACCTTTTGCGCACCCATCCCGAGTGGCTGGGCAACGTGGTGTTCGCGGCGTTGATCTACCCCTCCCGAGAAGGCCTGCCCGAATACCTTTCCTATCGCCAGGAGGTGGAGACCCTGGCCCGCCATATCAACGAGACGTGGGCCACTCCAGGCTGGACACCCGTCCTGGTCGACACTTCGGACAACTTCCCCCAGTCAGTGGCCGCCCTCCGCCGCTACGACGTGCTCCTGGTCAACCCCATTCGCGACGGGCTCAACCTGGTGGCCAAAGAAGGCGTGATGGTGAACGAGAACGACGGCGTGCTGGCCCTCAGCCGCGAGGCGGGGGCGTGGGAGGAGCTCGGCGGCACCGCGCTCGAGGTCAACCCCTTCGACGTGGCGGGCACCGCCGACGTGCTGGCCGCCGCCCTCACCATGAGCCCCGCCGAGCGAGCCGAGCACGCCGCCGCCCTCAAGAAGGCAGCCACCGTGCGCCAACCCCGCGACTGGCTCGACGATCAGCTGCGTGTGGCTGCCGAAGAAGGAGAGGTTCGCCCAGCCCCCGAGAAGGCCCCCCGGCGATAGCCGCGAGAGAGTTAGCTCGGCGGACCGTCGCTGTCCGCCTGTGACGCGGGACCGGGCCGCGACATGTACAGCAGAGCAGCCATGTCGATCGCCCCGCCTCTTTGCCTACCAGCACCCGTGGCCACTCGCGCCCCGGCGGGGCTCGAGGCTGGAAGAATCCCCTTGATGGGTTCCCAGCCGCCGCAGCTACCGGCCGCCGAGCTGCGAACCCTTGTGCTGCGGGCCCGGGACAACGACCCTGACGCCTGGGAGACGCTCTATCGCCTCGCCTATCCGAGTCTGTGCGCCTATGCCCAGCGCCGCCTGTCGCGGCGCGACGACGCCGACGACGCTGTGAGCGAGACGTTCATCAGGGCCTATGACCGCCTCGACGATTTTCACTGGATGGGAGCCGGGGTTCTGGCCTGGCTGTTCGGCATCCTGCGCAACGTGGTCCGGGAGAGCCAGCGTGCCGACTGGCGAATAAGCCCCCTTGTCGGCGACTACGCCTGCGGGATGGATGACTTGGTCGACGAGCCCTTCACCCCCTGGCAGACGGCCGCCCTGCGGCAAGCCTTCGCCACCTTGGAGCCCTCCGACCAGGAGATCCTTGAGCTGCGGGTGATGAGCCGCCTCTCCGCCGAAGACGTTGCCGTGGTGGTCGGAAAGCACCCAGGTGCAGTGCGCATGGCTCAGTCGCGCGCCATGGCACGCCTTCGGTCCGCGCTGGAGGGGGTGACCGCCCCATGACGGATGACGAGCTCACCGAGCTGCTGCGCCGGACCCTAGACCCTGGCCATCTGGAGCCGCCTCCCGAGCGGGTGGCGGCCTTCCGAGCCCATGTCGTGGCCCACCGGCACGACGCCCAGGAGCCCACCCACCCGTCGCCCGCCCTGCCACCGACAGGGAACCGTCGGGCGGGATGGTGGGCCGCCGCTGCGGCGGCCGTTGCCGCCATCACGGTCGTTGCCTCGCTCACGGTGCCCGCGGTAATGGGCCACCGGGGCGGCACGAACCGCTCAGGGGTGGCATCGGAGGGAGTCGTCGACACCCGCCAGGCGCTTGGCTCGTTGCGCGCGGCCCTGCTGAGCCAGGACCCGGTGGAGGTGGCCAGGGCCGACTCCGAGTTGTTGGGCCGAGCCCGCCCACTTTCGGGTCCAGAGCGCAGTGCCATCGAGGACGAGGCCATGAAGGCCCACGTCGAAGCCGTCCATTTCCTGCGCGACCACCCCTTGCCCGACGCCCTCGCAGCCATCCCCCCCGCCTCGACGCCTTCGCCGGCGCCTTCGACGACGCTGTCCTCAGTGCCGGTCCAACCTTCGACCACCGTGGTCGCTCCCCAGCCTGCCTCGTCCACGCCAACGACCGCTCCGGTGCCCCGCTCGGTGGCCATCACCGCCGTCACGCCCACCCTTGACGGGCCATTCACCGTTGCCTTCACGACGAGCGGGTTCACCCCTGATGCCAACGCCTACTCCATCCGCTTCTCCTTCGACGGCGGCCAGGACCCGGTCGCGTGGGCAGGACCGTCACCTTGGAGCCTCCCGCTGGCCCAGGGCATCCGCTACCACCAGGTGTGTGCACGTGTGGTCGACGCCACCGGGGCAGAGGAACACGCCTCGGGCAACTGCGTCGCCATCAGCTGAGCCGAGGCACCAGGCGGCGGAGGAAGCTCACCACCTCGGGGGGGCCGTCGACAACCAGGTCGGCGCGGTCCAGCAGCTCGTCGGGCGACTCCGGACTGCGTACCGCCACCCGCACAGCGGTCGTGCCCTGGGCCGCCAGGTCGTCGAGGGCGTCGAAAGCGGTGAGGTCGCCGTGGTCGTCGCCCAGGAAGCAGGCCGCGGCCAGGCCGGCGGCGGCCTCGGCCACGACAGTGCCCTTGGACGTGGGCACCGGGGGGCGCAGCTCCCACGACAGCCGGCCGGGAGCCGCTTCCAGCCCTGTGGCCTCGGCCTCCCGCTCCACCAGCTCACGGGCGGCCTGGGCCAGCTCGGGGCGGGTGCGGAAGTGGAATGTGACGGTGAGGCCCTTGGGTTCCACACCGAGGCCGTCGGGAGCATGGCGGCGGGCTCGGTCGGCCACCTCGGCCACCACCGGCTCCCAACGGCGGGCCTCGTCGGCCACCTCGATCCGGCCATGTTCCACCCGTTCGAGGCCGTACAGCCCGGCCAGCATCACGCCCGAGCGCCCGAGGTGCTCGTCGAGAAAGCGCGCCGGCCGGCCGGAGATGACCGCCACCCGGGCGAACGACCGCCCGAGCGCGGCGAGAGCGTCGACCGCACCCTCGGCGGGCTGAGCCTGGGAGGGCTCGTCGACTATGGAGGCGAGGGTGCCGTCGAAGTCGCAGAACACGCCGGTGCGAGAAGGGTTCTCGACCAGCACTGCCACCAGCCGGCTGGTCTCGTCGGGCGACGTCACCCGCCGTCCTATCGCCGGACGGTGCTGGCGGTGCTGGCGCCGGTGGTGGTTGTGGCGCCGGCAGCAGTGTTCAGGTCGGGCCCGATGAGCACGACGATGTCGGCGCCCTTGGTGTCGGAGATCGGAGGTGACGCCTCCGAGGGCTTGGCCGCTGAGGCCGGGAGTCCGAGCGTCTGGGCCAGTGCCTGGGCCTCGGGCTGGAAGTCGGCGGCATACTCCACCGAGGACGTGGTGATGGACTTGCCCGAGGTGGTGTTGACAGCGGCCAGCACGTTGTAGTTGGCGGCCTTGAGGCGGGTGCCTACCTTGACTCCGAGGCCCGCCACGCCGCTGCCGTTCGCAGGCAACACCTTGACCTGGGCCGGTGGGCGGGCCGGCTTGGTGGTGGCCGTGGGAACGGTGGTGGTCGTGCGCCCCGGCTTGGTGGTGTTGGTCCGGGGCGTGCTCGTCTGTACCTGGGTGGAGGAGGCGCCGTCGGCCTGGGTCTTGTTCAGGATCACTATGCCAAGGAGCAGGGCGACGGCCAGCAGGACGAGGCCGCGGCTGTTGGCGCCGGCCGGGTTGGCCGAGCCTGCCCGAGGCCCCGCCGGACGACGGCTCACCGGCCGGGGGGTTGGCTCGCCGGGCGCCCCTCGATACGAGCCCGCCTGCGCCGGCTCTGCGAACGGCGTAGGCGGCGGACGACCAGGGGGTCGTAGGCGGCAGCGTCGGAGGACCCGATCAGAGCCCGGAGCAGCTCGTAATAGCGCGTGGGCGACAGGTCGAGCTGGGACCGTATCGCCGCTTCCTTGGTGCTCGACTCCGACCACCACGACCGCTCGAAATCGAGGATGGCACGGTCTCGATCCGAGAGAGTCATTGCCCGCACACTGCCCGCCTGGGGGTCCGAGGTCAAGCACCTTGGCGTCACCGCTACAGTCTGGCTCACGACCGGGGCCTCGTCCCCTCGCCGGTGTGGCGCAGTCCGGTAGCGCAGGCGACTTGTAATCGTCAGGCCGTCGGTTCGAATCCGACCACCGGCTCGGCCAACCAACCAGTCATGCCTGGGCTCTGCGGCGCATCAGTAACCACCCCGCGCCCGATGCCACTGCAACGAGAACCATCACCGCCAGTACCACCAGGGTGACGGGGTTCAAGTCCTGGGAGCTGGCCCGCACGCCGACCTGGGATCCGATCGCCGGTTGCCACACCAGCCGACCACCGTCGTGGCCGGTGGCGTTCGACGTGGCCGAGCCGGGCAGGCGGGCCTCGAACCGGACCGAGAAGACCCGGTCGAGGTCGGCCCCGAACCTCTGGCGCAGGCCGGCGAGGTCGAGGGGGAACGCGTCGCCGACCTTGGACTGCAGGTCGGTGTCACCGAAGCCGGCCAGCCCGTCGGACAGGTCGACACTGCCCGAGAGGCTGGTGCGGCTGTGCAGGAGCGACCGGGTGCGCCGCAGCGTGATCCCACGGAACGGGCCCTGGGCGCCACTCAGCTCCGACAGCGACTGCGTGGCTCCTGCCGCTCCCGAGAACGATCGCGACGCCCGTATCCAGGTGAGGCCGTCACCCTCCTTGCGCGGGCCCTCCACCTTCCATCCCGTGGCGCGCAGGTCGTCGACCCGCAGTTCGGCGGCCACGTCGCCCACCGCCTGAACGGCCTCGTCGTCGAGGCCAACTGCGGCCCGCACCGTGCCGTTACCGCCCGTTCCCAGGTCGACACCGCCCACAACCTTGACCCGGCATGCGCCAGTGGCCGCAACCACTAGCAGCGCCAGGAGAGCTCGAGTGGTTCTTTTGCGGGGGGGGGGGGGGGGGGGGGCGAGGGGGGAGGGGGAGAAGGAAAGGAGGACGAGAGAT
>JBPCJQ010000036.1:0-23928 GCA_051005135.1 Acidimicrobiales bacterium | reverse complement strand
GATCGGCGGCCGACATCGACGAGGTGGGGTGGCCCGAGGCGGCCTGGCCCGAACAGCGCACCGCGTCCACCCTCAACTGCTGGCCCAGCTCCTGCCACCGCTCGTGCTCGCTCATCGACTGCCTCCCCGGGATACTTGGATCACTGCCCCCATCGTAGGGCGGCCCGATGGCCGGCGCGAGCGGCGGAGTACCGTCGGGGCATGGACATCCTTGCTGCTGTGTTCGTCGAGGGCATCAACCAGCGCCAGGTGCCGGGCCCCGCCACCCGCATCGACCTCACCGGCATCATGTTCTCGCTGGTCGCCCCGACCCCCCCGCCGGTGTCTCTGTCGCCCCATCTGGTGGTGCTGGTGCGCTGCCCACCAGACGAGAGCGGGTCCGCCACCCTGGAGGTGGAGTTCTTCGACCCGGCCGGTGCCCAGGTGGCACGCAGCGTGCAGCCGGTCAACGTCGAGCCCGGCAAGTTCGGCCGTCTACTCGTGAAGGGCGACCTCACCTACGGCGACTACGGCACCATCGAGGCCCACTGCCGCCTGGTCGGGGCAGCAGGGGCCAAGACCAGCGAGGTCGTCGTCCCCCTCACCCTCCTTCCCCCGGCACCGTGACCGCCGGAGCCGCCGCTGTTGCCCCGGCCTTCGCGGCCGCGCTGTCGGAGCACCCCGATGCCGCTACTGCCACCGGCGAGGTCGTGGGCCAGGTTCTCGAGTCGCTGGCCGCCAATGAACGGCCGCCTGACCTCGCCGTCGTCTTCGTGACCGCACCACACACCGAAGCCCTCGGCGAGGTCACCTCAGCGGTGGCCGCGGCCTTGAGCCCCGGTGCCATCCTCGGCTGCACCGCGGTGTCGGTCGTGGGTGGGGCCAGGGAGGTGGAGAGGGGGCCGGCCATATCGTTGTGGGCCGGCCATACCGGCCCCGTCACACCCTTCCACCTGGAGGTCGTGCCCTCCCCTGACGGCGCCACCTTCATCGGTTGGCCGGAGACGATGCCCGACGACGCCGGGGCCCTCCTGCTGCTGGCCGACCCCTTCTCGTTCCCCGTTGACGACCTCCTCGAGCGCCTCGCCACCGACCGCCCCGGCCTGCCCGTGGTGGGAGGGCTGGCTTCGGCCGCCCGCGCCCCTGGAGGCAACCGGCTGGCCGCCGGAGAATCCATATTCGCCGAAGGGGCGGTGGGCGCCTTCCTCGGCGGAGGGGTGGAGGTGGCCACTGTGGTGTCCCAGGGGTGCCGGCCTGTCGGCGCCCCGTTCGTGGTCACCAGAGCCGAGGGCAACGTCGTGTTCGAGCTTGCCGGGCGCCCCGCCCTCGACCGCCTCCAGGAGGTGGCTGCCACCTTGTCCGACGACGACCGCCGGCTCATGTCCGAGCTGGTGCAGCTCGGTCGGGTGATCGACGAGACCAAGGCCGACTTCGACCGGGGCGACTTCCTGGTGCGCACCGTGGTGGGTGCCGACCCCGAGGTGGGGGCACTGGCCGTCGGTGATGTGGTGGAGGTGGGTGCCACCACCCAGTTCCAGGTGCGCGACTCCCGGTCGGCCGACGAAGACCTTCGCCAACTGGTGGGCGGGCAGCATGCCGACGCCGCCCTGCTGTTCACCTGCAACGGGCGGGGCCGCAACCTGTTCGGTGTCCCCGACCACGACGCCAGGGTGATCTCGGACAACCTCGACGCTGCTCCCCTCGCCGGCATGTTCTGCGCCGGCGAGCTGGGGCCCATCGGGGGGCGAAACTTCGTCCACGGCTTCACCGCCTCCGTAGTGCTCATGCAATCGACCGCCGCCTTGGGCCAATCACCGTGAACCCCGACAACCCCCTCGTCGAACCCACCCTGGAACGGGTGGCACCGCCTGCCGCGCTGGTCGTGTTCGGTGCCTCCGGCGACCTCACCAGCCGCAAGCTCATGCCGGCGGTGGAGCGCCTGGCCGTCCGCCGGTTGCTTCCCGGTGGGTTCTCGGTGGTCGGCGTGGGCCGCACCGAGATGGACGACGAGGACTTCCGGGAACGCATGCGCACCCTGGTGGAGGAGGGCGGGGGTGGTGGTGACGACGCCAAGCACGTGTGGGACGCCCTTTCGGGCGGGGGTTTCCGTTACGTGTCCGGCAACTACGACGATCCCGCCACCTACGACCGCCTTCACCACGTTCTCGACGAGCTCGACCGCACCCGGGGGACGTCGGGGAACCGGCTCTACTACCTGGCCACCCCGCCGGCCACCTTCCCGGTGATCGCCGCCTGCCTCGGTGCGGCCGGGCTCAACCGCGCCGACCACGATGACGGCTTCGTCCGGCTCGTGATCGAGAAGCCGTACGGCCATGACCAGGCCAGCGCGGCCGCCCTCGACGCCACCGTGCACGAGTCCTTCGAGGAGTCCCAGGTCTACCGCATCGACCATTACCTGGGTAAGGAGACGGTGCAGAACGTCCTTGCCCTGCGTTTCGCGAACGCCATCTTCGAGCCCGTCTGGAACCGACGTTACATCGACCACGTGCAGATCACCGTCACCGAGTCGCTCGGAGTAGGCCATCGGGGCGGGTTCTACGAGGGGGCCGGGGCGCTGCGCGACATCGTGCAGAACCACGTCATGCAGGTGCTCGCCCTCACCCTCATGGAGCCACCGGCCACCTTCGACGCCGGGGGCATCCGCGACGAGAAGGTCAAGGCACTGCGGGCGGTAGACGCGTTCACACCCGACCAGGTGGCCACCGAGGTGGTGCGGGGCCAGTACCGCCGGGGCTGGGTGCAGGGCGCCGAGGTGCCCAGCTACCGGGAGGAGGACGGAGTCGACCCCCACAGCCTCACCGAGACCTACGTGGCCATGCGCCTGCACGTCGACAACTGGCGGTGGGCGGGCGTGCCCGTCTACGTGCGCACGGGCAAGCGGCTGCCGAAACGGGTGACCGAGGTGGCCATGCAGTTCAAGGAGGTGCCCCATCTCCCGTTCGCGGCCAGCCAGGCTGAAGGACTCGACCCCGACCTCCTGGTGCTGCGCATCCAGCCAGACGAGGGCATAACCCTTCGCTTCGGCGCCAAGGTGCCCGGCCAGGCCTTCCAGGTGCGCTCGGTGTCGATGGACTTCTTCTACGGCGCCGCCTTCTTGGAGGAGACGCCCGAGGCCTACGAGCGGCTGCTCCTCGACGCCCTGGTCGGCGACCCCACCCTGTTCATCCGGTCCGACGAGGTCGAACAGGCTTGGCGGATCTGCGACCCCGTGCTTACCGCGTGGGAGGAGGGCGACGCCCCTCTGGCCCGCTACGAGTCCGGCACCTGGGGACCAGTCGAGGCCGACCGCCTCCTCGACCAGGACGGCCGGCGCTGGCGGCGACCCTGATGGCCGGCGCCGCGGTCACCACCATCGGCTCCTGGGAGGCCGACGACGTAACCGTCGGCCAGGTGGAGCGGGCGCTGTCACACCTGCGCCGGCACGAGCAGCGGGCCGCCCTGCGCACATCGGTTCTCACGCTCGTGGCAGTCGTCGACGACTACGCCCAGGCCGACGCCGCCCTCGAGGTGGTCACCGACCTGGGTGCCCGTCACCCTTCACGCACGATCGTGCTGGTGGCCGGGAAGGACGACCGCGAGCACGACGACGATGCGGCGGGCCTCGATGCCTGCGCCTCGGTGCACGTGGTGGAACGGGGCGCCACCACCATCTGCTACGAAGACGTCGTGCTCGGGGTGAGGGGACGGGCCCGCCACCACCTCGACTCGGTCGTCGACCCCTTCACCCTTCCCGACCTGCCCGTGGTGGTGTGGATGCCGTCGCGCCTGCCGGCAGCCGGTGATTCCCTTCTCGACATCGCCGACCGCCTGGTGGTCGACAGCCGGGCCGTGCCCGAGGCCGGCGACGTCCATGCCCGTATCGCTGTCCTGGCCCGCCGCCTGTCGGTGACCGACCTGTCATGGATCCGTCTGGCCCCGTGGCGGAGCCTGCTCGCCGGCCTCTTCGAGGGAGGGGTGAACCGGCCGTTCCTATCCGGGGTGCGTTCAGTTCACGTGGCCGGCAACCACGGCCCCCGCCACCTGCTCGGGGGATGGCTCATGCGCAGCCTCGGCCTCTCGGTCCACGACGTGTCTCTCACTCCCGCCGAGCACGTGTCGATGCGGGTGTCGGCCGTCGTCGAGGGCTGCCGGGGTGAGTTCGTGGTGGAGCGGACCGGCGCCGAGCGCACCATCGGCTCCTGCATCGACATCGACGGTGGCCCCTGCGTCCGCCAGGCGGTACGGATCCGCCAACAGTGGCCGGCGCTGTCTTTGGCCAACGCCCTCACCCGTCCCCGCCACGACCCCGTCTACGCCCAGGCCCTCGCCGGCGCCCTGGAGCTGAGGGGGCTGCGATGAACGGCGAGTTAGTTGTGGTCGACGATGTGGCCGACGCCTTCTCGGGCCGGGTCATCGAGGCCTTCCGCAACCGGCCCGACGAAGGGTTCTCGCTCGTGCTGTCCGGAGGGGAGACGGCCCGCCGATGCTACCAGCGGCTGGCCGCCGACGGCGGCGATCGCGTCGACTGGTGGCAGGTCGACGTGTACTGGGGTGACGAGCGCTGCGTGCCGCCCGACGACCCCGACTCCAACGAGCGCCTGGGCCGCGAGGCTCTGCTGGAGCGGGTGGGAGCCGCCAACGCCATCTACCCCATGCGCTGCGACGACGGCCCCGACCCCTACCAGCAAAGAGTGGCCCAGGCCGGCCGTCTCGACTTGGTGCATCTCGGGCTGGGCCCCGACGGACACACCGCCTCCCTCTTCCCGGGTTCGCCTGCCCTGCTGGCCGACCCCGGGCGCCTCGTCGTCATGAACGAGGACCCCACGGGCAAGAACCCGCACCGGCGCATGACGCTCACCTACTCGGGCATCGCCCGGGCTCGCCTCGTCATCTTCACAGTCTCGGGAGCCGGTAAGGCCGGGGCCTTCGCCGGTCTACGTCGCGGCGAGCCCGATCTGCCTGCGTCCCACGTACAGGCCGACCAGATCGTGTGGCTGGTCGACCACGCCGCGGCCGGGTAGACGCTGCAGCCTCAGTGAGGGATGGCGGTGACAGCGGAGAAGCGCAGGCCCGACTGCTGGCGTTGCTCGATTTCGATCTCGGCCGGGAAGGGCCGGTGACGGTGGTGTCGGCGCCGCAGATCGACGTCGAGGCGCATGCCCTGCACCTCGTGCGCGTAGGGTGACCCCCGTGGCCGGGGACCTGACGGGCGTCGCGCTCCCCGACCTGATGGGCGCAGCCCGGCGGCAGGCACGGCTGGCCCACGGCGCGCGAGTCACGTGGTCGCCCAAGGTCTTCGTGCCCCTCACCCGGCTGTGCCGCGACCGCTGCGGGTACTGCACTTTTGCCACTGCCCCGGCCCGCCTCGACCAGCCCTACTTGAGCCTCGACCAGGTGCTCGCCATCGCCCGGGCCGGCGCCAGCGCCGGATGCCACGAGGCCCTCTTCACCTTGGGCGAGCGTCCCGAGGACCGCTGGCCCGCGGCCCGCCAGTGGCTGGACGACGCCGGCTACGCCTCCACCGTCGACTACCTGGTGGCAGCCTGCCGTCTGGTGATCACCGATACCGGCCTGTTGCCCCACGCCAATGCCGGCGCCCTGGACGCCGAGGAGCTGGCTCGCCTGCGCAAAGTAGCGGTGTCCCAGGGGATGATGGTCGAGTCCCTGAACCCGGACCTCACCTGCCACCGCGGCGCGCCCGACAAGACGCCCGAGCGCCGCCTGGCCACCCTGGAGGCGGCAGGCCGGCTCTCGATCCCGTTCACCACCGGCCTCCTGGTGGGCATCGGCGAGAGCCGGGGCGATCGGGTGGAGGCGCTCGAGGCCATCGCCGCCAGCCATCGCCGCCACGGCCACGTGCAGGAGGTGATCGTGCAGAACTTCCTGCCCAAGGCGGACACGGCTATGCACGCCGCCCCGGCCTGCCCGCCCGACGAGTACCTGTGGACCGTGGCCGCCGCCCGCCTGCTGCTGCCCGACGACGTACACCTCCAGGCCCCGCCCAACCTCTCCGACGACTTCGGCCGCCTACTCGACGCCGGCATCGACGACTGGGGAGGGGTCTCCCCGGTGACGCCCGACCACGTGAACCCGGAACGGGCGTGGCCGGCCGTCGACCGCCTGCGCCAGGCCACCGAGGCCCGCGGCCGGGTGCTGGCCCCCCGCCTCACCGCCTACCCCGCCTTTGTGGCCGACCCCGAGCGGTGGATCGATCCCGCCCTGCGACGGGCGGTGTTGGAGCGGGCCGACGCCGAGAGCCTGGCTCGCGACCACGCCTGGTGCTCCGGGAGCGGGACTCCCCCGCCCGTGCTCCTGGGCGTGGCGCCGGCCGCGTCGAGATCGCCGGGCGGGGCGGTGGCCGAGGTGCTGGCCGGTGTGGACGCGGGCGAGCAGGTGGGCGAGGACGAGATCGTGGCCCTGTTCTCGGCCCGCGGCCCCGAGGTGGCCGCGGTGGCGGCGGTGGCCGACGACCTGCGGCAGCGGCATGTGGGCGACGTCGTCACCTGGGTGGCCAACCGCAACATCAACTACACCAACGTGTGCACGTTCAAGTGCCGGTTCTGCGCCTTCTCCAAGGGCCCACTGTCGCTCAACCTACGGGGCCAGCCCTACCTGCTGGGCGTCGAGGAGATCCAGCGTCGGGTGGCCGAGGCGTGGGACGCGGGGGCGACGGAGGTGTGCCTGCAGGGCGGGATCCACCCCAGCTTCGACGGCGACTACTACGTCGACGTGTGCCGGGCCGTGAAGGAGGCGGCGCCCGGCATCCACGTGCACGGATTCACCGCCCTGGAGGTCACCGAAGGGGCCAGGCGCCTGGGCGAGCCCCTGGCCGAGTACCTGGCGCGGCTCATGGACGCGGGGCTGCGCTCGCTGCCCGGCACCGCCGCGGAGATCCTCGACGACGAGGTGCGCTCAGTGCTGTGCCCCGACAAGATCGACACCGAGGAGTGGCTGGACGCCCACCGCACCGCCCACCGGTTGGGCCTGCGCTCCAACATCACCATCATGTTCGGCGCGGTGGAGCGCCCCCGTAGCTGGGCTCGGCACCTGATGCGGACTCGGGCGCTGCAGGCCGAGACGGGCGGTTTCACCGAGTTCGTACCGCTGCCCTTCGTGCACATGGCGGCCCCGCTGTACCTAGAGGGACGGGCCCGTCGGGGGCCGACGTTCCGCGAGGTGGTGCTGATGCACGCTGTGGCCCGCATCGCCTACGGGGCCCTGGTGCCCAACGTGCAGGTGTCATGGGTGAAGCTCGGTGCCGATGGTGCTCGCCAGTTGCTGGGAGCGGGGGCCAACGACCTGGGGGGGACCCTGATGGACGAGAACATCTCCCGGGCGGCGGGTGCGGCCCATGGCCAGCACATGGACGAGGCCGCCTTCGCCGCCATCGTCCCGCAAGGGCGGCCGCTTCAGCAACGCACCACCCTCTACGGAAGGGTGGAGGTGCCGCTTCCCTCGTCGGGGCGACCCATGGCCTCGAGCAGGCGCTGGGACTGAGCCACCACCAGGGCCTCAACCTGGTCAGGCCGGCTGCCCCGGGCCCGGGCGCTGTGCAGGATCAACGAGCGGGGCGACAGCACCCGCTGCTCGAACCACGTCACCACGAACAGCAAGCCGAAGATCAGGGCCAGCGACGCGGGAACGAAGAGCAGCTCCCACGGTGACGCCACGTGACCAATGGTGCCCGACGGGCGCGCCGCCAAACCAATCGTGGTCCTAACCTTCGCCTGTGCCCCGAATGCCCGAGCACACCGGTGACGCCGAGCTCGACGCCCGCCTGGTCGACCTCCTCGACATTGCCGGCGCCACCGAAGACCGCGATCAGCTGTTCGAGATACTGGCCTCCGCGGTGCGCCTGGCTGGTGACGGCGCCGACCGCCTCGACCTCAAGATCACCAACGCCGCACTGGCCGAGATGCGCCAAGCCTTCCGTGTCTTCGCCCCCTGGCACCGGGTGCCCAAGGTCACCATCTTCGGCTCGGCCCGCACTCTGCCCGAAGACCCCCTCTACAGCCAGACCCGCGATCTGGCCGCAGCCTTGGCCGGCGCGGGGTGGATGGTCGTCACCGGTGCAGGGCCGGGGATCATGGCCGCCGGCACCGAAGGAGCGGGCCCCGAGCACTCCATCGGCGTCAACATCAGGCTGCCCTTCGAGGGCCCCAACGCCTTCGTGGGAGACGACCGCAAGCTGGTGGTGATGAAGTACTTCTTCACCCGCAAGCTGATGCTCATGAAGGAGTCAGCCGGGTTCGTCGCCCTGCCCGGAGGCTTCGGCACCCTCGACGAGACCTACGAGCTGCTGACCTTGTTGCAGACCGGCAAGGCGGCGCCCGCACCCATAGTGCTTCTCGACGTGCCGGGCGGCACGTACTGGCGGGCGTGGGAGACGTTCATCGCGACGGAGGTGGTGGGCCGGGGCCTGGCCGGCCCACACGACCTGGCGCTGTGCCGAGTCACCGACGACGTTGCCACCGCGGTGGACGAGATCCTGGGCTTCTACCGCAACTACCACTCCATCCGCTGGGTCGGCCCCCGCCTCGTCGTCCGCATGCGCTCCGAGCCCACGCTGGCGGAACTCGAGGCCCTCAACGATGCTTTCGCCGACATCTGCGTCCCGCCACCGCGTTCGGGCCACGCAGGCCGGGGGGGGATCGAGGCCACCGCTCCCCTGCCCGCCGAGGTGGCAGACGACGACCACCTCGAGCTGCCTCGCCTGTGCCTGCGCTTCGACCGCCTCAACCACGGCCGCCTCCGCAACTTGGTCGACGCCCTCAACGGGCTGGCCTCGGCACCACCCCTGGCCCCGCCCTCGCCCGACAGCGCCCACGCCGCTGGCACCGCGTTCGAGTAGCCTGCAGTACCAGCGCCTCCGGAGGTGGGTCCATGCGCCGTCTTGTCATCACCATCTGCACCCTCGCGGCCTTGGCCGCCACCATGGCCGGCCCGGCTACGGCGGCACCGGGGGAGCCTCCCCGCGACCCTTCCCGGGGGTTGGTCTACGACGGCCTGCGCCGCAGCGCCAGGACGGGCGCGTGCCGAGGGAACTTCGAGGTGGACGACCTGCACGACCGGGCCGGCCGGGCGCTGTGCACCCACGGCCCCGACCCCGCACCGCCCGGCGTCGACGTCCGCAAGCCCCAGGGCACCGCGGCCAGCCTGCCAGGCATGGCTCCGGGCGGCGGCACCGCTACCGCGAGCAACCTCGCCTGCGACGGCGATGGCACGAGTGGCGACCGGGTGCAGCTGCTCTACGTTCACGCCTCCAACGTCTCCGACAGCTACGCCTCGCTCGCCAACAGCTTCCAGCAGTGGGCCGCCAACATCGACCGCTCGTTCAGTGCCAGCGCGGCCGAGACCGGTGGCGACCGCCATCCTCGCTTCGTACAGGACCCGTCCTGCAACGCCGTCGTCACCGACGTGGCAGTATCGCCCACCGGCGACGACGACTTCTCCAACACGTTGCGCGAGCTACGGGCCAAGGGCTTCACCCGCTCCGACCGCAAGTACGTGGCCTGGGTCGATGCCAACAAGTACTGCGGCATCGGCCAGGTGTACTACGACGACAGCGCCGGGTCGGGCAACGCCAGCAATGGTGTCTCAACCGTGCCGGGCGAGCTGGCCCGCATCGACAACGGGTGCTGGGGCCAGTCCAATCCCGTCGAAGCCCACGAGCTGATGCACACCCTCGGCGGCGTGCAGACCTCGGCGCCCCACGCCACTGCCAACAACCACTGCACCGACGAGTACGACCGCATGTGCTACAGCGACGGCCCGGGCGTGAACCTGAGCTACCCGTGCCCGTCGTCGCACGAGGCTCTGTTCGACTGCAACCACGACGACTACTTCAGCACCTCGCCGCCGGCCGGCAGCTACCTGGCCACCCATTGGAACACCGCCAACAGCGCCTTCTTGATCTCGGCTGCTGGGTCCGGCACCACGACCACCACCACGCTCCCCACGGGTACCACCACGACGACCGTGCCACCATCGGGCACCGTCGCCTCCGCCCCTCAGGCGCCTAGAGCCACCCAGCCGCCAACGGGCAACGGCGTAGTGCTCAGTTGGTTCCCGCCAGCCACCTCGGGCTCGGGCCCGGTGGGCTCCTATCGGATCTACCGGGGCACCAGCCCCACCTCGCTCGGGTTGGTGGCCACGGTGGGCGCGCCCACCATCCAGTACGCCGACACCGCCACCACCCGCAGCACGCTCTACTACTACCAGGTGACGGCGGTGAACCCAGCGGGCGAAAGTGCTCGCTCGCCCTACGCCCGGATGTTCGCCAGGTAGGGGTTCGCTCAGGGGCGGCGACCGGCGCGGTCGAGGGCCCGCAAGGGGGGGACGGCGTCGATGACGCGGCTGAACGACAACATCTCGCCGGCCACGTTGAGCATGGCCACAGCCACCAGGACACCGGTGCGGGCGGGAGGTGCCGTCCCCAAGACCACGCCCAGGCCCAGCACCGCGCCCAAGGCGTTTGCCCCCGCGTCGCCCAGCATTAGGTGCTCGTGCAGGTCGTCGAGGAGCAGGCCCAGCGAGGCTCCGATCACGACGGCCACGCTGTCGAGACCACTGCGCAGGCGGGAAGCGGCGACAAGAATCGCGAAGGCGGCCGCCGCTGCTTTGATGACCCGGCCCGGGGCTCGGTCGAGGAGATTGCCCAGGTTGGCGCTCAGGGCGATCAGGGCGGCATCGGCCACCAGGCGCGCCGGACTACGGCTTGGGAGGCGACTGACCACGGCAACAGCCACGACCGCTCCCCCAACCAGCTTGAGCAGGCCGGTGGTGAACCGCCCCCGGGCGACAGCGCCCAGGTGGCCGCGGAACCCGCGGGTCCCGGGCGAGCCGCCCACGTCGTCGACGGCCCCGATGGCGGCGAAGGCGCAGGCGACGGCCACCACCATCACACTGGCGTCGATGGGGCCACGCGTGCCGGCGCCGACGGCGGCCAGTGCTCCCCGGGCGGCTTCGATCACCAGCGCCACCAGGGCCAGGATCAACCCGGCCGCGGTGGGTACCGTCCTCCCCCGCCAATTGGTGCGGGCCAGGACAGGAGCGCGGAACAGGGGCGCGGTGGCCAACCAAACGAGGCGCCCGCCCAGGAAGCCAACCACCACCGCCACCAGCAGGTGGGTCACCAACCTCTCCACGGCCTGAGGCGGGGCCACAGGGCGGCAACGACGTCGCGGCCCTGGCGGACGCGGTGAGCGAAGCCGGCGAACCCCCTGCCGGTATGGCGGTGGTCGAAGGCTGCGTCGAGCTCGACGATGCGGGCACCGGCCCGCAGGGCGTCGATGGTGAGGGCCGTCTCCAGGCCGAAGCGGGGGGCGAGCTCGAGTCGGCGCAGCAGCGTCGCCCGCACCGCCCGCTGCCCGCACAGAGGAGCGCGGGACCGAAAGCCCGTCGCCCCCGATATCCCGGCGCCGGCCATGCGCCGCACCAGCCCGAAACCCCCCCGGCCTCCGGCGGTTGGCAGCACCGCTATGGCCATGTCGGCCCCGCCCGAGACGACGGGCAGGAGCAAGCCGGCGGCAGCGGCGGCCGTGGGCCCGACATCGGCGTCGACGAGGAGGTAGACATCGGCATCGGGGCTGGCCGCCACGCCCGCTGCCACCGCCCCGCCCTTGCCCCGGTTGACAGCCAGGCGCTCGACTCGGGCACCGGCCGCCGCGGCCACGGCCGCAGTGTCATCGGTAGAGCCGTCGTCGACCACCACCACCTCGGTAACCCCGCCGATCCCGAGGAGGGCGGTGACGGTGGCCCCCACCGAGTCAGCCCGATCCCGCGCCGCCACCAGCGCCACCACCCGTGGTGCGGTCACGGCGAGCGATCGGAAGTGGCGGCCACGGCCAGGTGGCGGGGCCATAGGCGCCGCAGCTCGGGGGCCCGCAGCCCCCACTGCCCGCCCAGGTAGACGGCGCCGGCGACGGCCGAGGACGACGTCACCGCCAACGCCGCCCCGATGCGTCCACCAACCCCGATCCGGTCGGACACCAGGCGCGCCGCCACGCCCGCCGCGACAGCACAGGGGAGGGCCCGGGCCAGGCTGGCGGCAGGCAGGCACGGTTCACCAGCTCGGCGGCGGACGAACACCACCAACATGGCTGCACCGGCCATCATCGCCGCCGAGTGGGCCAGGCCCAGCACCACCACCCGGTCGTCGCCGGAAGCCGCCGCGAAGGCCAGGGCCATGAGCAGCGACCCGCCACCCGCCACGCCGGCGTAGACGAGTGCCGGCGTACGGGTGTCGCCCAGGGCATAGGAGGCGCGCGTGAGCAGCTGCAGCCCGGCGTAGCCCAGGATCCCGAAGGCGTAGGCGGCCAGCACCCGGGCGGTCAAACCAACGCCGGCAACGTCGAGGTGGCCGAAGCGGACCACGCTCAGGGCGGGGCGCCCAACCGCTACCAGCAAGGCGGTGGCGGGGACGACGAGGAAGACAATGGTGCCACCCGAGGTGGCCAGGGCGTCGGCGAAGGCCTTCCACCGGCGGCCGCCGGCCTCGGCCACCAGGCGGGGGTAGACGGCGGTGAGGGTGGGGTGGGCACCTACAGCGAAGGGCAGCAGGAAGACGGTGAAGGCGATCTGGTAGGCCACCACGCCACCCGCCACCCGATTGGCCAACACCAAGGTGGTGGCCACCAGGGCCTGGTTGAAGGCCAGGTAGGCGGCGCCCCATAGGCCGGCCTGGCGCAGCTCGGCTAGCGCGGCCCGCACGTGAGCAGGACGGGCGGGCCGGGCGGGCCGCGTCCAGGGCACAGCGTAGGCCCAACGGGGGCGCAGGCGGAACCCGGCCCGCCTGGCCCCCACCACGGTTACCAGGGTCATGGCCGCCACGCCCGCGGTGGTTCCCACGGCCAGCACCAGGCGCTCGGAAGTGGCCAGGTCCAGCCCCACCCCCCCACCTCCAGATCCATGGAGGATCCAGAACACAGCCATGGTGGCCACGACCACCACGTTGTTGGCCACTGGGGCGAAGGCGGGGGCCACGAACCGACGGGCGCCCTGGAGCCGGGCGGTGGCGATGGCGCCCACCGCGTACAGCAGCACCTGGGGTAGGAAGACGACCAGCAAGAAGGAGCCGAGCCTCACCTCGGCGGCTCGCACCGCCGGGTCAGGCACGGCCACGGTGAGACCCCGCATGATCCAGGTGCGCCCAACTAGGCCGGCGACCGTCACTATGCCCAGCGCGCTCAGGGCCAGGCCCAGCAGGGCCCCCGCCACCTCGTCGGCCTCCTCGTGGCTCCCGGCGTCGACGAGGCGGACGAACGGCGGCACCAGCACCGACGACAGCAGCCCCGCGGCCAACAGCTCGAACGCGATGTTGGAGACGAGGTTGGCGGTCTGATAGGTGTTGCCCAAGAAGGTGGTGCCCAGGGCGCCAGCCACGGCCACCACCCTCACCAGGCCGGTGAGCCGCGAGGCCATGTTGCCGGCGGTGATCTGGGCAGCATGGCGGCCAATGCGTTCGGGCACGCAGCCGCCAATGCGTTCGGGCACGCAGCCGGCGAGCCCGGCCCGCTCGGTCACGGCGTGGCTGGTGGCAACAGCCGCGAGACCCCGGCTCCCACGCCGTAGTGGCCGGTGCGGGGCACGCTCAGGTCGTCGAGGGCCAGCACCGCGGCGGCCTGGCCCATCGACGACTCCAGGTCGTCGACGGTGGAGATGCGCGACCACACCGCGCTGTCGTTGAGCAACAGCCCCATGAACACGCCCCTTCCCCCTGGTGTGTCCTGCCCCGACTCCGCCGCCACCAGCCGCCCCGCGGACTGGGCCAGGTCCTGGGCCAGGGGGACAGCCACCTGGTCGTCGCCCACGTCGGCCCCCGCGCCCGACACCAGCACCACCCGGACGCCCGACGACGGCAGGCTGCCGGGTACGCCGGGCGCGGAGGCGGGCACCGACGCGGTGGGGGCGGGTGGCGCCTCGAAGACGAGGAACCCGGCGGCGACGAGGGCGGGCAAGGGGTTGGAGCCAGCCGTGCCCGCCGTGCCAGTCGTGCCAGTCGTGCCTTCCAGAACGCTCGCCACCTGGCCGAGAGCTTGGCGGCGCTCGACGTCGGGGCGGTCGACGGATATGCCGAGCGCGCCGGCCAGGGCCCGGGCATCGGCGTCGTTATCGAGGCGCATCTTGGCGGTGAACCACAGCGACCCCGCCAGGGTGGCGTCCGAGGCCGTCAGCGCCTGGCGCAGCCCGTCCACTGCCTTGCGGTCGATACCGGTGACGGCGACGACCATCACCGGGACACCCTTGAGGCGGTCGCGGGCGATCTGGTCGCGGGCCTGGTTGGCGAAGTCCTGCACCTGGGAGAGCTGGCCCCGGAGCTTGTCGTTGTCGGACTGCACGTCGCGGACCGACTTGCTGACGGCCGTCACCCTGCGGTTGAGGGCGTCGACGGTAACCCTGTCGATGACGGTGGAGCCCATGACGATGCCCACCGTCAGAGCCAGGAAGACGGCGATGAGAGACACGACGTGATAGCGGAGGTTGATCACGATCAGCGCCCGAAGAGGGCCCGCCAGGTGTCGTGCAGGCTCAGGGACATGGCCTTCAGGAACACGTGGAGGGGCTGCGCCACAGCGACGATGACGAGCATGGCCAACAGGGCTGCCGCTACCAGCACGATGAGATCGCCGCGCCGCACCCGGCTCTGGTAGAGCAGGTTCACGCCCTTGGCATCGACCAGGATCGGCCCCACCTTGAGGCGCACGAGGAAGGTCGAGGCCATGCCCTCCCGCCCCTTGTCGAGGAACTCCACCATCGACGCGTGGGTACCTACGGCCACGATGAGCTCGGCCCGCTTCTCGTAGGCCAGCAGCATGGCCACGTCCTCGCTGGTGCCGGTTGCCTCGAACATGGTGAAGGGCATGCCCAATGCCTCCAGTCGGGCAGCGCCGGGCCCGTCGCCTCCCGGGTAGGCATGCACCACCAACTGGGCCCCGCAGCGCAGGGTGCCGTCGGACACCGAGTCGAAGTCCCCGATGATGAGATGAGGACGGTGACCGGCCTCGAGGAGGGCATCGGCGCCCCCGTCCACCCCGATCAGCACGGGTCGGACCTCGCCTATGTAGGAACGCAGGGCGGCCAGGTCGTCGCGGTAGTTCCGACCCCGCACCACCACGAGGACATGACGGCCGTCGATGTCGGTGTCGAGGTCGGGCAACACTGGTGAATCGGTGAGCAGGTGATGCTCGCGGGCCAGGTACGACAGGGTGTTCTCGGCAAAGCGCTCGAGCTCATCGCTCACCGACCGTTTGGCCGCCTCCAGCTGGGCCTCGAGCGACTCCAGTGAGTGGCGTGTGCCCGAAGCGACGACTTCGGTGCCCACCAGGACCTCGGTGCCCTCCACCCGCAGTACCTGGCCCTCGGCGACAGCATCCATGACCCCGGCGCCGACGTCGTCGATCAGGGGGATGCCGGCGGCGGCGAGGAGAAGCGGGCCCACATTGGGATAGCGACCGGAGATGGAGCGGGCCGCGTTCACCACCGCTCCCACCCGGGCCCGGATGAGGCCTTCCGCGGCCAGGCGGTCAAGGTCTTCGTGGTGGAGCACCGCCACCTCGCCGGGTTGCACCCGACCGAGCAGGGTCTTGGTGCGACGGTCGACGCGCGCCGGGGCGATCACCACCGGAGTGCCCGCGGTGCAGTCGACGGGCACGGCTTGGCGGCGGGCCATCAGTGACCACGCTGGCGCGACGCGGTAGCCAGCAGCTCCTCAGCATGGCCATGGGCGGTGGTGCTGGCGGGCTGACCCGACAACATGCGAGACAGCTCCACCACCCGGTCGTGGCCGGCCAGAACCTGGGCGTGGGCTACGGTGCGGCCTCCCCGGTCGGTCTTGGTGACTGCGACCTGGGAATCGGCGAAGGCCGCCACCTGGGGCAGGTGGGTGACGACCAGGACCTGCGAGGTGGTGCTCACCGCGGCCAGTGCCCGGCCCACGGCAAGGGCGGCCTCGCCCCCGACGCCGGCGTCGACCTCGTCGAACACGAGCGTCGGAGGGGCATCGGTCAGCACCAGGCGGGCGGCCAGGCAGGCCCGGGCCAGCTCGCCTCCCGACGCCACCTTGGCCAGGGGCAGGGCTGCCTCGCCCGGGTTGGCGCCCAGTAGCAGCGTCACGTCGTCGCCGGGATCGTCGCCGGCCACCGACACCTCGACCCGGGCCCGGGCCATGGCCAGCTCCCGCAGGTGGGCCTCGATGGCCTTGGCCAGTCGGGGTGCGGCAGCGCGCCGGGCCTGCGCCACCGAGGACGCGGCCGCGGCGACCTCAGCGACGGCCGTCGCCCTTTCCGCCTCCAGGTCGGTCACCCGTCGGTCGTGGCTCTCCAGCTCGCACAGGCGGGCCCGGGCCTCGGCCCCGTAGGCGATCACGTCGATCAACGCCTCACCGTACTTGCGGCGCAGCTCCCGGAGCAGGCGGCGCCGTTCCTGGACGGCCGCCAGCCGGGGGGGGTCGGCCTCGATGCCCTCAGCGGTTTGGCGCAGGTCGGCGGCTGCTTCCGCCACCTCCGCGGCCGCCTCCCTCAGGCGTCCCTCGATGGGGCCGAAGGGAGGCCGGCCAGTGCACTCTGCGATGGCGGCAGCCAGCCCGTCGGCAGCCCCGTCGTCGCCGGTGAGAGCACGCACGGCAGCGTCGCCAGCTTGGCGGTGGGCCTCGGCCGAGGCCAGCAGGTCTTCAGCGGCCTCCAGCCGGGCGTCCTCGTCGGGGTCGTCCAAGGCGGCGGCATCGATCTCCGCCACTTGAAAGGCGAGGAGGTCGATCTCCCGGGCCCGGGCGCGAGAGTCACCGCCCAGCGTGGCCAGGGCGGCATCGATGGCGGACACCCGGGCCCGAGCCTGGGCCAACGGCGCCATGTCGACCATGGCAAACCGGTCGAGAGCCTCACGCTGCACTCTGGGCGAAAGCAGCGACTGAGAGGCGTGCTGGCCGGACAGGTCGACAACGCCTCGGCCCCGCTCGGCCAGCTCGGCCACAGTTGCCAGGCGCCCGTCGACATATGCCCGGGAACGCCCGACGCCGGGCACGGCCCGCCTCAGCACCGTCTCCACGTCGTCTACGACGAAGCGGCCCTCGACGAGGGCCTCGTCGGCGCCGGGGCGTACCAGGACAGGATCGGCCTTCCCCCCAACCAGCAGCTCGATGGCCTCTACCACCAGGGTCTTGCCCGCGCCCGTCTCCCCGGTGAGCGCGGTCATGCCCGCCCCCAGCACCAGGCGCAGGTCGGCGATCACGCCGAGGTCACGTACGTGCAGCTCGGTGAGCATCAGCGGTCGGCCAAACCGAACTTGGCCTTGAGCACGCCGTAGAAGTCGGACGGGGCGAAGGTGACGAACCGGGCCACCTGGCCCGCGGCGGTGCAGGTGATCGAGGCTCCAGCATCGAGCAGCCCGAGCTCGCGGCCGTCGACTATGAGCATGGCGGGGCGGTCGAGAACCTCGAGGCGCAACGACTGGTCGGGGCAGAAGACCAGGCTGCGGTCGAAGGCCATGTGGGGCGACACCGGTGTGAGCAACAACGCCCGCAGGGTGGGGTCGATGATGGGTCCGCGCGCCGAGAAAGCATAGGCGGTGGAGCCGGTGGGGGTGGCGACGATGAGGCCGTCGGCCGCGTAGCTGGTGAAAAAGCGACCGTCGACGTGCACGGCCACGTTCACCACCTGGCCGGCCGATGGCTTCTCCACCACCGCCTCGTTGAGGGCCAGATGGGTGGCATCCTCACTGGAGGTGTCGGCGACCTGCACGCACAGAAGCAGCCGCTCCTCCACCAGGTAGTCCCCCGCCGCGAAGCGCTCGAAGGCATCGGTGAGGGCCTCGGGCTCCACATGGGCCAGGTATGCCAGCCGCCCCAGGTTCACACCGAGCACGGGGACGTCGGCCGCTGCCACCAGGCCCAGGGTGCGGAGCATGGTGCCGTCGCCTCCCAGGCTCACCGCCAGGTGGGCGCCGGCGCCCACCTCGCCCGGTGGGCACGAGTGCTCTCCCAGCCCGGCGGCACGAGCATCGTCGTCGGGCACCCGCACGTGATGGCCCCGGGCGGCGAGCCAGTCTGTAGCCCGACGAGCCAGCTCGACCGCCCGCTGGCGCCCGTGGTTGAGCACCAGCGCCACGGTGAGGTTGTCACGAGACATGGGCTCGGCGTTCACCGCCCGCCGTCGCCCCGTAGACGCAGGCCCGCTGCCACCGCGGCATCGACAGCGTCGTCAACCGCGCCCGAACCGGCAGCGGCCCCCGGCTCCGGGTGGGCGATGAGGTGGGCGAGGAACTCCACGTTGCCCCTCGCCCCCAGGAGGGGCGACACCATGAGCCCCATCATGGCGGCCCCGGCGGCGCCGAAGGCGCCAATGGCGTTCTGCAAGACCCTTTGCCATACCGCGGGGTCGCTGATCACCCCCCGGCCCCGGGTGGCTTCGGCCCGCCCTGCCTCGAACTGTGGCTTCACCAGCACCACCAGGTCGGCGCCGGGGGCGGTGAGGGCGACCAGCGCGGGGGCGACGGTGCCGAGGGAGATGAACGACAGGTCGGCCACCGCCAGGGTGAAGGGTCGGCCCCGGCGATCGACATCGCCCAGGGTGAGATGGCGGACGTTGGCGCGCTCCACCACCCGTACCCGGTCGTCGTTGCGCAGGCGCTCGTGCAGCTGGCCCCGTCCCACGTCGACGGCCGTCACGTGGGCGGCGCCCCGCTGCAGGAGGCAGTCGGTGAAACCCCCGGTAGAGGCGCCGGCGTCGAGGGCATCGGCTCCCTGCACATCTACGGCGAAGATTTCCAGCGCGGCGGCCAGCTTCTCGCCCCCCCGGCTCACGAACGCTGCGGGCGGGCCGCTGACGTTCACCGCTTCGTCGGCCGCCACCAGCCGTGACGCCTTGGTCGCAGGTGCCCCCCCAACGGTCACCCTGCCGGCCGCGATCTCGTCGCGGGCCCGCTCCCGGGTGGCAACCAGCCCCCGTCGCACCAGCTCGACGTCGAGGCGGCGCCGCGCCGTGCTCAGGTGGCGGGGTCCGGGGAAACCCCCTGTTTGGCGGTCTTGGTCGCCTTCGCGGTCTTGGCCGCTTTGGCCGCGCCCGGCGGCCGCTTGGTGGAGGCGGCCCTGGCAATGGGAGCACCCAAGGAGGCCCGCCGGCGAGCCGGGGCGGTGGGTGCCGGCCCCGTGCCGGCCGTGGCCGCGGGGGCAGCGGGGGCAGCGGGGGCAGCGGGGGCAGCGGGGGCAGCGGGGGCAGCGGCGTCGAGCTTGGCCTCCAGCCGGGCCACGTCGGCTTTGGTGGCGAGCCCCATGGCCGCCAGTTGCTCGCCGATCTCCCGGCGGACGAGCCCCTGCAGCTCCTCGGTGGCCAGGCGGCTGCGGTCGAGCACCTCCTCGACCGCCTTCTTGGCCTTGCCCTTGCCCAGGTCACCGGCCTCCACCCACTCCCGCACCACCGCTTCGGCCCGTTCCCGGGTCATGTCGAAGAAGGCGGTTCCCGCCTCGAGGTAGCGCTGGAAGACGTCGTTCTTGGCCATGTCGTCGGGTCCTTTGGATGGCGAGGGTCGAGACCCGAGGCTAGCTACCGTCCCCGCGGGGGGCAACGAACCTACGCGGGTGCCCGCCTACACTCCGGCCGGTGATCCCGCTCAAGGATTACAATCCCACCCGATGCCTCCCGTGGGTGACGATGCTGCTGATCGCGCTCAACGTGGTGGTCTTCATGTTCGTGCAGCGGCCCTATGACCGAGGCATCGACCAGGCCCGGTTCAGCTACCAGTGGGCCGCCATACCCTGCGAGGTCACCAAGGGTCGCCCCCTCGACGGCGACGAGATCACCCTCACCATCCAGGGCGGCGACCAGAACGCCTGTACCAAGGCCACCGAGGCTGACCAAACAGGGTCGGTGTTCCCGGCCAAGCAGGTGTTCCTGGCCGTCCTCTACTCGATGTTCCTCCACGGCAGCTGGCTGCACATCGGCGGCAACATGCTGTTCCTGTGGGTCTTCGGCAACAACATCGAGGACTCGATGGGCTCCTTTCCCTACCTGGCGTTCTACCTGTTGAGCGGGGTGGTGGCAGCCGCCGCCCACATCGCGGTGCAGCCCTACAGCACCGTGCCCATAGTCGGTGCGTCGGGAGCAATCGCCGGCGTCATGGGCGCCTACCTGGTGCTCTTCCCGAACGTGCGCATCCGCTCGCTGATCATCTTCTTCATAGTGCTCTTCCGCGACATTCCCGCCAAGTGGCTCCTGGGGTTCTGGTTCGTGCTCCAGTTCTTCACCAATCCCGCTGAGGGCGTGGCGTGGGTGGCCCACGTCGGAGGCTTCGTCTTCGGCGCAGCGGTGGCGTTCATCTTCGGCGACCGCCTGCGACCCAGCCCGGAACCCATGCCCGCCTACTGAGTGGTCGCACCGCCCTGGGCCGGCGTCTGCTAGCCAGGGGAGGTGCCCCGTTTCGAGCCCTTCCCCGGTATCGGCTACGACCCCGCTCAGGTGAGGCTGGACGACGTCGTCGCCCCTCCCTACGACATCATCGGACCCGACGAGCGCGCCCGGCTGGCAGCCCGCAGCCCTTACAACATCGTCCACCTCGACCTCCCCCTCGAAGACGACGGCCTGGACCGCTACCAGGCCGCTCGCTGCCTACTCGACCAGTGGTTGGCCGATGGGGTGCTGGCTATCGACCGAGACCCCGCCTTCTATGTCTACAAGATGGGGTTTCGAGACCACGCCGGCGTGGCGCGCCAGACGGTTGGAGTGATCGGCGCCCTCGAGCTGGTGACGCCGGGTGAGGGCGGGATCCTGCCCCACGAACGCACCATGAGCCGCCCCAAGGGTGACCGCCTGAACCTCCTGCGGGCATGCCGGGCCAACCTCTCGCCCATCTGGGGGCTGTCGCTGGCGCCGGGACTTTCCGCGCTGTGCGACGTCAGCGGCCCGCCCATGGCCCGCTGCACCGACGACGGCGGCGTGCACCACCGTCTGTGGCGGCTCACGCCGGCGGCGTCGATGGCGGCGGTGGCCGAGACGGTGGGGTCGGCGCCGATCATCATTGCCGACGGTCACCACCGTTACGAGACCGCCTTGGTGTGGCAGGAGGAGGTGCGGGCCGCCAGCGGCGGGCGAAGCGGCAGCCACGACCTGGTGCTGGCCTACGTGGTGGAGCTGGCCACCGACCAGCTCCAGGTTGGGCCGATCCACCGCATGATCTCGGGGCTGCCAGACGGGTTCGACGCCGTCGACTCACTGGCGGCGCACATCGACCTGGTGCCCGGCGGCGTGGCCGACCAAGAGCTCGACCACCGCATGGCCGCCGACGGTGGGTTCGCGGTGGTCGCGCCCGGCGGGGTGTGGTGGGGGGGCGCCCGGGCGCCGTCGGCCGATGCCGAGCCCGACGCCGCCGTGCTCGACGGCATCACCGTTTCATGGCCGGCCCATACCGTCGAGTACACCCATCGCAGCGCCGAGGTGGTGTCGGCCGTCGCCAAGGCCCACTGCGACCTGGGCCTGGTGCTGCGCCCGGCTACGGTCGACCAGATCGCCCGCACCGCCCACACCGGGAGACGCCTGCCTCCGAAGACCACCTTCTTCCAGCCCAAGCCGCGCACCGGCATGATCCTCCGCCTCCTGGACGACCCTGCACCGCGCCCTGCCTGACGTTGCGTTTTGGCGCCGCTCACGGCGCGGCCTGGCGCAGACGGGCAACGGCCCCATCGATGGCCGCCCTGGCCCGCTTGGCATGGCGAGCGGGCACCACCACGTCGGCCACCACCTCGGTGCGGCTCTGGGTGGCCCCGCCCGCCTTGTAGAAGCGCCTCCGCACGCGGCCCACGACCACGACGACCTCGTCGACGTCGTGGTCGGCCGCCGACGCAGGCGCCCCCATCCATACCACGGGCACCCCTTCGGCCCTGTCGCCGGGCCGGGCCACGGTGACCTCGTAGGCCACCAGGCGATCACCCGACGGCAACTCCCGCGCCTCGGCCGGACGGGCCAGGCGCCCCACTACCGCGACCACGTTGGTCATCGGCCTCCCCTTCGCTGAGCTGAGCGTTTGGCCGTCGCACGGTGCGACGACCAGGTCGGGGGGAAGCGACACGGGCATTCTAGAGCCGAGGTATGACACTGTCGCAGCCTCGGCTGAGGCCAGCCGAGCTCCCCGCTAGGAGACCGCTGTTCTATCGCGCTGACCAGCCGGAGACGCCCGCGAAGCTGCTGGTCAGCGCTTCGGGCCGAAGGCCCGATCCCAGTAGATCAGCGGTCTCCTAGGCGAGGGCCTGCAGTCGCTCGGCAGTATCGGCCAGGGAGGGGTCGACGGCCGCCACCCGGGCGAAGAGCTCGCGGGCCCGCACTCCGTCGCCGGCACGCTCGTACAGGTCGGCGAGGGCGTACCACAAGCGCGGGTGGTGGGGCGCCGGAGTGCGCCGGCCCTTCACTTGACCACGCTCCAGCAGGGCGATGGCCTTCCCGAGCTGGCCCCGGTCGGCCAAGGCACCGGCCGCGACGATGCGCCCTTCAGTGACGAGGGCGGCATCGGGTGAGGCGGCGCGCAGCTCCTCCCAGAGCTCCTCGACCCGTCGATACCGGCCGAGGGCCCGGTAGCAGTCGGCCAGTACCGGGTGGCGATCGACCGAGGAGGTGATACGCACGAACGCCTCGAGATGGGCGGCCGCCTCGGCCCAATGCCCCAGTTGGTACTGGGCCAGGCCGGTCAGGTCGCGCACGGCCGCCACCTCGGGGGCCTGGGCCAGCAGGGGACGAAGGAGACGGGCCGCCTCCCGCCCTCGACCATGTTCGACGGCGATGCCCGCCTCAGACAGCGTGACCTCAGCGCGAGCCCTACGGCCTGAGCCCACAGCCCGGGCCAGATCGCGGGCGACGGCCTCGGGCACACGACCTCTGCCCTTGACGCGAGAACGGCTCGACCGACCGGGTGGTGCCTGGCGGCCGGGCTGAGCGTCTTCCACCCAACGTTCCTCGGCCCGGCTGGGAGGTGTGGGGCGGCGACTCCGCCGTTGGCCGGCGTCGAAGGGCGCCCGGTCGGGGTCGGGGCCGTGGCGTACGTCGGCCGCCCCTCGCCGGGCCACCTTTCCCCACGATCGAGGGCCCTCACCCGCCCGAGGCGCGGCAGGGCGCGTCGGCGCTGCCTCCGGGCGGGCCGCCGAGCGCGCTCGAGGCTGCGGTCGGGCCGAGCCTGTTGCCCGCCTTGGGGCATCGCTGCCCCCGCGGGGCGAGCGGCGGTCACCCGACGACCCTTGGCCCTCAGGGCGCCGCCGGCCACCCTGGGCCGACGGGCGGCCGTGGCGGGGAGGAGGTGCGGGCATCGTGGCAGCGTACCGGCCGCTCCGGGGCCAAAGGACACAAGACGGCCACCCTCTGAGGGGGTGGCCGTCTTGGTAAAGAAATTCCGGCGGCGACCTACTCTCCCAGGGGGTCTCCCCCCAAGTACCATCGGCGCGGGCAGGCTTAACTTCCGTGTTCGGAATGGGAACGGGTGTGACTCTGCCGCTATTGCCACCGGAAAACTGGTGAAAACACTCTCAAATGTGGACGCACTGCCGTCCCTGAGCCTTCCATAGCGAGCACGATCAACAATGTCCCCAAGCCCTCGGCCGATTAGTACCGGTCGGCTGAACACCTCACGGTGCTTACACCTCCGGCCTATCAACGTGGTCATCTGGCCACGGGCCTTACCAGGTTAACCCTGTGGGAGATCTCATCTTGGAACGAGCTTCGCGCTTAGATGCTTTCAGCGCTTATCCCATCCGCAGGTCGCAAACCAGCGGTGCCCCTGGCGGGACAACTGGCACACGAGAGCTGCGTCCGTCCCGGTCCTCTCGTACTAGGGACAGCCTTCCTCAGATCTCCTACGGCTGCGACGGATAGGGACCGAACTGTCTCGCGACGTTCTAAACCCAGCTCGCGTACCGCTTTAATGGGCGAACAGCCCAACCCTTGGGACCTGCTTCAGCCCCAGGATGCGACGAGCCGACAT
>JBPCJQ010000035.1:0-12620 GCA_051005135.1 Acidimicrobiales bacterium | reverse complement strand
GAGGGCGAGCACGAGCGTCGACTTGCCGTGGTCGACGTGGCCGGCCGTGGCCACCACGTGCATGGCCGGCGCTGTGCCGCCCTCGGCGGTCACGAGCCGTCGGCGGCCGGGGCCCGAGCGGCCCCTTGAGCGGGGGGCTGGGCCCGAGCGGCCCCTTGAGCGGGGGGCACGGCCCGCTTCAGGGCATCGGCCAGTAGCCCGTCGTCGGCGGGGTCGACGCTGCGCAGGTCGCACACCGTCGACCCCTCGTTGACTCGGGCCACCACCGGGGGCTCACCGGCCCGCAACGACGCAGCCAGATCGCCGGGCAGGGCCACCCCGGCCGAAGGCACCTCGTGGCCGGGCACCGAGCCGCCACCGGCCACGGCCATCGTGTCGACCACAGTGCCCACCCCCAGCGCCTCAGAACGAGCCTCGAGCGACTCCACCGTCGCAGTCGCCATGCGCCAGAAGGCAAGGCCGTCGAGATCGTGACGCAGGTAGGACAGGGCGGTCTCCTGCAGCGCGGCCAGCACCAGCCCCCCGGGACGCAGGGCCCGGTTGAGGGGGTGGCGGGCGCAGGCCGACACCAGGTCGGCGCGCCCCGCCACTATCCCCGCCTGGGGGCCTCCGAAGAGCTTGTCGCCCGAGAAGGTGACCAGCCCGGCGCCCGCGGCCAGGGTCTGGCGGGCCGCCGGCTCGCCGGCCAACCAAGGCGGCGGTGGGCCGCCCAGCCACGGCGTGGCGGCATCGAGGAGGCCCGAGCCGATGTCGGCCACCACCGGCGGCCCATCCAGGCCGGCCAGGGCCTCCACGCCCACCTCCTCGGTGAACCCGACGATGCGGTAGTTCGACTGGTGCACCTTCAGGATCAGCGCGGTGTCGTCGCTCATGGCATCGCGGTAGTCGGCCAGTCGTGTGCGGTTGGTGGTGCCCACCTCCACCAGGCGACAGCCCGACTGGGCCAGCACGTCGGGCACCCGGAAGCCGCCGCCGATCTCCACCAGTTCCCCCCGCGACACCAGCACCGAGCGGCCCTGGGCGAGCGTGGCCAGCACCAGCAGCACCGCGCCGGCGTTGTTGTTCACGACCAGGGCGGCCTCGGCTCCCGTGAGGCGGGCCAGCAGTGAGGCCGCGTGCGCCGACCGTGATCCCCTGCGCCCGGTCGCCAGATCGAGCTCGAGGTTTGTGAAGCGGCCCCCGCCCACCGCCGGCGGAGCGGCCAGAGGGGCGCGACCGAGGTTGGTATGCAACAGCACGCCGGTGGCGTTGATGACCGGGCGCAGGAGGCTGGCCTTGACCGCCTCGGCCCGGCCCCGAGCCGAGCCCGGATCACCGGCGGCCACCGCGCCCCGGGCGGCGTCGACCAGCAACGGGTGGGGAAGCCCCACGTCGGCCAGGTCGCGGCTGATGGCGTCGACGGAGGGCGGGCGCATGAGGCCCGAGGATACGGCCCTCCCGGCGGTAGCCTGGTGACGTGACCGTTCAGGACGAGCCCGTCGTGTTGCTGGCCCCCGAGGAGGAGATGGTGCCCGAGCACGCCCTGCACCAGCGCCTGACCGACCTGGTGTGGGCAGGGCTGGCGTCCCGCTTCGCAGATGAGGCCGATGTGGCCGTGCACTGCCGCCTGGCCTGGTTCCCCGACCGGACCGATACGCGGATCCGTCTCGACCCCGACGTGTTCGTGGCCTTCGGGCGGCCCAAGCGAGATCGAAAGTCGTGGCGCACCTGGGACGAAGACGGCATTGGTCCCGCCATCATCTTCGAGGTGTGGTCCGACGACGACACCGACGCCCAATACCGGGTGCGCCTGGGGCGGGCCCGCCGCTATGGGGTGGACGAGGTCATATTGATCGACCCGTTCGCGCCCGGTGGCGTGCGAGTAGAGCACCTGTTGGCCCATCCCGGCGACGCCGGCGCCTGGCGCACGGCAGCAGTGAGCGCGTCGGCCGAACAGCCCATCGTGGTCGAACGCCTGGGAATCTCCCTCACCGGCGGCCCGACCCTCGTGGTGGCCGACGAGACCGGCCCCTGGCCGGGCATCAACGACGCGCTGGGGCTGGCCCGTTCCCAGGCTGCTCGGGCCGACGCCGAAGCGGCACGAGCCGAAGCTGGAGCGGCTCGGGCCGATCGGCTGGCCGCCCAGCTGCGGGCTGCGGGCATCGACCCCGACTGAACCGCCGCCGCGACCGTCGACATGGTCGTCCTCCATGCCGGTGCGCCCCGGCGCTGACCGTGCAACCTGGTCGGCATGGCCGACCTTCTTGCACACCACCGTAGGTGTGACGGCGATGGCCCGAGACCTGGCCCCCTCTGCCATGCTGGGGCGCGCATGAAGCTCTCTGCCCGGCGGCTGCCCCAGGCCGTCGCCGTCTTCGTGGTCGTCGTCTTGGTCGGTCCCGTCGTCACCGCCGGCACCGCTCTGGGGTCGCTGCTGTTCCTGCCCCTGCCCACGCCTCCCCTGCCCGCACCCAAGGCTGCGGCCGAGTCACGTGTCACCCACATGTACGACGCCAAGGGCGCCGAGATCGGAGTCCTCCGCAAGTTCGACACCAACATCCCGGTCCGCCAGGCCGACATCCCCGAGGTGCTCAAGCAGGCGGTGGTCGCCCAGGAGGACCAGCGCTTCTACTCCCACGGCGGCGTCGACATCAAGGCCGGCATCCGCGCCCTGTGGGCCAACATCACCGGAGGAAGGGCCGTGCAGGGCGGCTCCACGATCACCCAGCAGTACGTGAAGAACGCCTTCACCGGCGGGGAGCGCACCTTCGCCCGGAAGCTGCGCGAGGCCCTGCTGGCCAGCCGCATCGACAAGAAGCTCAGCAAGGACGAGATCCTCTTCCGCTACCTGCAGAACGTCTACCTGGGCGGCGGTGCCTACGGCGTGGGCGCGGCGGCAGAGTCCTACTTCAAGAAGCCGGTGGGTCAGCTCACCCTGTCCGAAGCGGCCACCCTCGCCGGGCTCATCAAGTCACCGTCAACCGACGAGCCCCGCAGCGCCACCGCCCGGGCCGAGGCCCTGCGTGAGGGCGTGCTCACCAAGATGCGCGACCAGCACCGCATCACCGACGCCCAGTACGCCGACGCTGTGGCCCAGCGCCTCGTGGTCGTGGCCAGCGACGGCAAACCTCCCCCGGGGCCCGCAACCGTCGTGTACCCCCTCGAGCTGCAGTCGGCCACCGAGCCCTACTACGTCGACTACGTGCGCCGGTACCTGGTGGCCCGCTACGGCGACGACCTCGTCTACCGGGGTGGCCTGCGGGTGGAGACCGCGCTCGACCCCACCATGCAGACGGAAGCCAAGGCGGCCGTGGCCAAGGCACTGGCCGGTACCGAACCGCCTCTGGAGATGGCGCTCGTCACAGTGGAACCCACCACCGGGCTGATCAAGGCCCTGGTGGGCGGGCGTGACTACTCCAAGTCACAGGTGAACCTGGCTCTGGGCAACTGCCCGCCGACGGCGGTGCGCGTGCCTCGTGACACGCCGATCTGCATCGGTGGCGGGGGCACCGGCCGTCAGCCGGGCTCGGCGTTCAAGCCCTTCACCCTGGCCAAGGCGTTCGAAGAGGGGATCGGCCCGAGCCGGGTGTACTCGGGCCCGGCCACCTACCGGTTCCCAGGCTGCTCGGGCACGCAGTGCACGGTGCGCAACGTGGAGACGGGCGCCTTCGGCCCCATCACCTTGCGCACGGCCACCGAGGAGTCGGTCAACACGGTGTTCGCCCAGCTCATCGGCGACGTGGGCGTGAAGGCCACTGCGGAGATGGCCCACCGCCTGGGCATAACCACGGTGCGCGCCGACGGCCGCCAGCCCAACGAAGACCCTTACGGTGCCAGCCTCACCCTCGGCGTGGCCGAGGTCGCCCCCCTCGACATGGCGGCCGCCTTCTCGGTGTTCGCCGACCACGGCGTCCAGCAGGCGGCCACGCCGGTGGTGCGGGTGGTCGACGCCGAGGGCCAGGTGCTCGAGGACAACTCGGCCCGCAAGGGCAACCGGGTTCTCGACCCGGCGGTGGCCGACAACGTCACCGACGTGCTCAAGGGCGTGGTCACCTCGGGCACGGGAAAGGCGGCGGGGATCGGGCGCCCCGGCGCGACGGCGGGCAAGACCGGCACCACCGAGAACTTCGGCAACGCCTGGTTCGTGGGCTTCACCCCCGCCCTATCGACCGCAGTGTGGATGGGCTACTCGGACAACCCCAGGCCTCTCGAGTCCATCAAGGGGGTGGCTCGGGTCTACGGCGGCACCATCCCCGCCCAGGCGTGGCACGACTTCATGATCAAGGCCCTCGACGGGGTGAACACCCCCGACTTCCCCCCTCGGGTGCCTCTGGCCGGCGACCTGGCCCCTGGCGACCGGCGCATGCCCGCCGACGCTCCGACCGGGCCGTTGGTGGTGGTGGGCGCGCCTCTCACGACGACAACGTTGCCCTCCCTGCCGTCATGGGCCACCACGACCACGGTGGCGGCAAGGAGCCCGTCGGGCTAGCCCTTACCCCGGCCTGCGCGTCGTTGTGGTCGTTCCCTGGGGGCCGGCGGTCGGGGAACGACCCGAACCGCAGCGCAGCACCGACCCGCACGCATTGGCGATGGGTACCGAGAAGAAGGTCGTGTCGGTCGCCTTCCCGCCGCCGGTGTAGGCGGCCGACGACAACGCCACCACGTCGCCCTTCTGGTTGACGAGGGGCCCGCCCCGCAACGAGTCGTCTATGAACACGTTGTGCACCACGGCGGAGTCTGAGGTGGCCGTGACCACTCCGGCCGTTGGCTTGTGACTGGTGCCGATGGCGAATATCGGATCGCCCGCCTTCACACTGCGGGCGTCGGCTACCCAGGACGGCACCGGTGCGGCGGTGCGGGGTACAACCAGCAGGGCCAGGTCGCGGCTGTCGTCCCAGGTCCACAAGGTGGCGGGCCCCTTGAAGCCGGCACCCGTAACGGTGATGTCCGGAGCCGGTTGGCGCGTCGATGCCTCCACCACGGCCAACGACGTGAGCAGCAGCTCCTGGTCGCCGGCCGTGCCCGCCACCAGCGCCGCGCCTGTAGCAGGCTGGCCGGCGCTGTTGAAGGTGGCCACCGCCCATACCGACGGCGACAGCTTGGCCGCCATGGCGTCCGGCGACAGATCGGGCTTGGTCGTCGACGTGGTCGTCTCAGCCGCGGGCACCTCCTGCAACCGGCGGATGGTAAGGGGCGGCGTGGGAGCCCCCTGGGCCAGGTTGCCAGCGCCCCGGCTGGCCCAGACAAAGGCGCCTGTCACCCCCGTGGTGACGGCGATCAGCATCACGACCACCACGATGCCCAACACGCCGGGACGACCCAGGTGGCGGCTGAAGAACGACCGCTTCGCCCGTCGCCCCGTGGTGGGCCAGCCCTTAGGCTCCCGGGTCGGCATCGAGGCCGAGGGTACCCGGCGGTATCCTCAGGTGGTGGTGCCGCTGCTCTTCGTGTTGTTCCTCGTGGTCCCCGTGGTGGAGCTGGCCGTGATCATCCAGGTGGGTCACATCATCGGAGTGTGGGACACGCTGGGCCTGCTGCTGGCGCTCAGCCTGGGCGGGGCCTGGCTGGTGAAACGGGAGGGTATCGGCGTCGTCCGCCGGTTCAGACGCCAGCTGGAGGCCGGCACCATCCCCGGCAAGGAGCTGGCCGACGGCGTGCTCATCCTGCTTGCCGGGGCCCTCCTGCTAACGCCCGGTTTTGTCACCGATGCCCTGGGGCTCCTGTTCCTACTGCCGCCGGTGCGAGCCGTGCTGCGAGCGGGAGCGATGCGCCGGCTCGCCATCCGAGCCCACTACCGCCGGGACTGGTAGCGGCACTGACACCCGCCGAGGTTTGTACCGTAAGTGTTCCAGGACGACACTTACGGTACAAACCTCGCCCGAAGGGCGGGCTGTCAGGCCTTGACGCCCAGGCTCGTCTCGACGGCGGCGAGCATGCGGGCCGTGCAGTCGGACATGTCGACGGGCGGGAGCAGCTCAGAGGTGATGCTGTCGGCCACCGAGGCGAAGGCGGTACCGGCGGCACTGCGGGGGGCAGCTACCGACAAGGGTCGCCCGGCATCGTTGGCCGCGCTGACCTCGGGTTCGAGGGGGATGGTGGCCAACAGCGGGATGCCGAGGTCGTCGGCCAGGGCCTGGCCGCCGCCTGCACCGAAAAGGGCGTACGTCTCCCCGTGGTCGCACGTGAACGCGCTCATGTTCTCGATCACACCCAGCACCTTGAGGTAGGAGCGGCGGGCCATGTCGGCCACCCGGGCCGCCACCTTCTGGGCCGCCCGTGTGGGAGTGGTCACCACCAACATCTCGGCCCGGGGGAGGAGGCGGCCGAGCGCCATCTGGATGTCGCCGGTGCCGGGTGGCATGTCGATCAACAGGTAGTCGAGGTCGCCCCAGGCCACCTTCACGAGGAACTCCTCCAGCGCCTTGGCCAGCATGAGCCCCCGCCACATGATGGCCATGTCCTCGTCGTCGACGAGCAGGCCCATGCTCACCACCTCGAGCCGGCCGGCACCCACGGGGATGCGGTGGGGTTGGATGCGGCGGTCGTCGGCCGCCCCCAGGCGACCGGAGACGCCGAGCATGCGGGGGACGCTGAAGCCCCAGATGTCGGCGTCGAGCACCCCGACGCCATGGCCTCGATCAGCCAGCGCCGAGGCCAGGTTGACGGTGACGCTGCTCTTGCCCACGCCCCCCTTGCCACTGGCCACGGCGATTACCCGAGTGGTGAGCGACACCGCCGTCTCCGGGGCGTTGTCGGCGGCCCGGCGCCGGGCGCGCTGCATGACATCGCTGCGCTGGGCCTGGTTCATCTCGCCGAAGTGGACGACGACGTCGGTCACGCCGGGCAGCGCCCGCACCTTGGATTTCACGTCGTCGCGGATCTGGACCCGCAGCGGGCAGCCCGAGATGGTGAGGGTGACGGTGACATCGACCCGGCCCTCGTCGCCCACCGCGATCGACGACACCATGCCCAACTCCACGATGTCCGCCCCCAGCTCGGGGTCGACCACCCCGCGCAGCATGGCCGCCACGTCGGCTTCGGAAGGGAGGGCGGGGGGCACGCCTGGATTTTACCGGGATCCGCCGGTATTATCCAGGCCGTGGATGTTCCCGAGGGCCAGACCTCTGGTGGCGAGGGCGGCGAGGCCCCGAGCAGCGAGACCGCCGAGCCTCGCCTCGCCGTCCTCAAGGCCCTGGGCGACAACACCCGCTACGCCATCTATCTCGAGCTGGCACGGGCCCGATCCCCACGATCCACCTCCGAGGTGGCCGACCTCCTGGGCCTTCACCCCAACACCGTGCGGCCCCACCTCGAGCAGATGCGCGCCGTGGGGCTGCTGGCGGTGGAGGTCGACGGGCGCGGCTCGGTCGGGCGCCCCCAGCACCGCTACGCCCTGTCCTGCGACGCCCCGTCGTTGGGCCTGGAGCCCCCCGCCTTCCCGTTGCTGGCCCGTATGCTCACCAGGGTGGCGGCCAGCGCCGGGATCACGCCCGACGACGCCGCCGCCGCGGGAGCCGAGCAGGGCGGTGCCCTTGCCGCCGGGCATCGGCCCTCTACCCGGGGATGCATCGCCGCCCTCACCGCCGCCCTGGCCGAGATGGGCTTCGACCCCGCTACCGCCGAAGAGGGCGCGGCTGCCACCATCGCCTTCACCCACTGCCCCTTCCGGGAGCTGGCCGAGGCCCACCCCGAGGTCGTCTGCCACCTGCACCGGGGACTGGTCGAGGGCTTCGTGGAACAACTGGGCGGAGCCAGCGTTGAACACTTCGGGACACTGGTCGACCGGCATCCGTGTCAGGTCGAGCTCTCCGTCCGGTAGCATTGCCCAGGTACACACGACCTCCGAGGAGGACCACCGCACATGAGTGAGACCACCATCACCGCCACTCCCGTGATCGACGTCACCGAGCCGGCGTCGGCCAAGGTGAAGGAGCTCCTCGCCGCCGAGGGCAACGACGAGCTTGCCCTGCGCGTAGCCGTCCGTCCCGGTGGATGCTCGGGCTTCAGCTACGAGATGTTCTTCGACTCCGAGTTCGCCGACGACGACGCCATCTCTGACGCCAACGGCGTACGCGTGGTGGTCGACGCATCGAGCGCCCCCTACCTCAAGGGCGCCTCGCTCGACTACAAGGACGGCCTGCAGGGCGCGGGCTTCGCCATCAACAACCCCAACGCCACCCGCTCGTGCGGCTGCGGCCAGTCCTTCAGCTAGAGCTTCGCTGAGCCCCGCAGTTCCAGTCGGGCCCTACACCCCGGTCGTACGGGCGGGCGACTGGCTCGTCGTCTCCGGCCAACTCGGTTTGGTGAACGGCGCCCTCGTGCACGGCGGTACCGATGTGCAGACGCGCCAGGCCCTGGCCAACCTGGCTGCCCTCCTCGAGGGTGAGGGCGCCACCCTCGCCTCGGTCGTGAAGACCACCGTCTTCCTCCGCCACATCACCGACTACCCGGCCATGAACGAGGCATACGTAACGGTGTTCGGCGCCCACCGTCCGGCCCGCTCCGCGGTCGCGGTGGCCGCCCTACCCCTCGATGCCCTGGTAGAGATCGAAGCCTGGGCCTGGACCGGCTGACCCGTAGCCCTTCCGCAGCGTTGCACGTGCTCGCCAGCCTGGAGGCGGGCGCCCCGCCCACGTCGATTCCGGCGAGGCGCTGGAGACTTTCCGCAAGGAGCACGAGCGGGCGGTGGCCGACCACGATGTCTTCGGCGTTCCCACAGTGATCGTCGGCGAGCAGGCCGCCTTCATCCGGGTGATGAACCGTCCAGGCGGCGACGCCGAGCTAGCCGTGCGCAGCGTCGAGCGGGCGCTGGGGCTGGTCACCGGCTGGCCCGAGCTCAACGAGCTCAAGCACACGTCGATCCCCCGCTGACGGGATCACAGGCTCCAGCGGGACTGGCCGAAGCGGTAGCCCACCGAGCGCACCGTCTGGATCAGGTGGGCATGCTCCTCGGTGAGCTTGGCCCGCAACCGGCGGATGTGCACGTCGACGGTGCGAGCCCCGCCGTAGTACTCGTAGCCCCAGACCCGAGAGAGCAGGGTCTCCCGGGTAAAGACCTTCCCCGGGTGGGTGGCGAGGAACTTCAACAGCTCGTACTCCATGAACGTGAGGTCGAGCGGCTTGCCGTCTATGGCGGCCTGGTAAGTCTCCAGGTTGAGCAGGAGCTGGCCGTACTCGATGAGCTCGGGGCGAGTGCCGGTGCCGGTGCGCCAGAACAGGTGCTTGAGGCGGGCTTCCAGCTCCCGGCCCGCCACGGGGGCGACGCAGAAGTCGTCGAAGAGGTCTTCGCGCAGCTCGAGGTCGTCGAGCTGGGGGGCGGTGACGACCAGCAGGAGTGGGCTCAGGGGGACGTCGCGCTTGCGCAGGGCCCGGCAGGTGGCGAATGCTCCATCGGCATCGACCTCGGCGCTGACCACTGCCCCTGCCCATCCGTCCTCGGGTTCCAAGCGAGCCGCGGCGTCGGAGCTGTCGGCCGACTTCCACGGGTAACCGGCGCGGTCGAGGACCGAGGTGAGGGCCACGGGCGGCGGGTCGGGGTGGACCAGGAGCGGATCCATGTCAGAGGTCGAGGTAGCGGTCGACCTCGAAGGGCGTGACCTGGGTCTTGTACTCCTGCCACTCGGCCCGCTTGTTGCGGATGAACCACTCGAAGACGTGCTCGCCCAGGGCGTCGGCGACCAGCTCGGAGCGCTCCATGCAAGACACCGCCTCCTCGAGCGACCCGGGCAGGTCCTCCACTCCTTCGGCCAGGCGCTCCGCCGGTGTCATCTCGTAAAGATTGGCGTTGAGCTCGGGTGGCAGCTCGTAGGACTTCTCTATGCCCCGAAGGCCGGCGGCAAGCACAACCGCGAAGGCCAGGTACGGGTTGCAGGCTGGGTCGGGGGAACGGAACTCAACCCTGGTCGACGAGCCCTTGCCCTTCTTGGCGCCCGGAACCCGCACCAGGGCGGAGCGGTTGTTGCGGGCCCAGGCCACGTACACCGGCGCCTCGAAGCCCACTACGAGCCGCTTGTAGGAGTTCACCCACTGTTTGGTGACGGCGGTGATCTCCCGGGCGTGGGCCAGCAGGCCGGCGATGAAGCCCTTGGCCACCGTCGACAGGTTGGCTTCGTCGGCGGGATCGTGGAAGGCGTTCTGGTCGCCCTCGAACAGCGAGAAGTGGGTGTGCATCCCCGAGCCCTGCACGAGGGGCATGGGCTTGGGCATGAACGAGGCGTGCACCCCCCGCTCGTGGGCGATCTCCTTCACCACCAGCTTGAACGTGGTGACGTTGTCGGCCATGGTGAGGGCGTCGGTGTAGCGCAGGTCGATCTCGTGCTGGCTGGGGCTGTCCTCGTGGTGGCTGTAGCGCACGGGGATGCCAATGCCCTCGAGGGCGAGGATGGTGCGGCGGCGCAAGTCGGTGGCCACGTCAACAGTGGTGAGGTCGAAGTAGGAGCCGTGATCGAGGGGTATCGGTGCCCCACCGTCGGGCGTGGCGAAGTAGAAGAACTCCATGTCGGGGCCCACGTAGAAGGAGAAGCCGCGGTCGCGGGCCCGGTCGAGGTTGCGGCGCAGCACATGGCGGGAGTCGCCCTCGAAGGGAGTGCCGTCGAGGTTGGTGACGTCGCAGAACATGCGCGCTACCGGTGCTTCCTCGCCCCGCCAGGGCAGCAGCTCGAAGGTGTTGGGATCGGGATTCAGAAGCATGTCTGCCTCCTGCACCCGGCTGAAGCCGTCGACGGCCGAGCCATCGAAGGTCATGCCCTCCTCGAAGGCGTTCTCTAGCTCGCCGGGCACGATGGCGATGGACTTGAGCTGGCCCAGCACATCGGTGAACCACAGGCGGATGAAGCGGATGTTGCGCTCTTCCACCGAGCGCAGTACGTAGTCCTGTTGGCGCTCCATGGCCTCCTCCTCGGAGTCGGACTGTCGTCCGCTCTCTCCGTTGGCTATCTTCGCAGGCGGACAAGGCGGTAGCCGCCCGTTCACACGCGGTTCATCAGGGTGCAACGACCGGGAAACCGGGCGGCGCCATGGTGAGCGCCATCTTCAACGACCATCTTCGACAACCATCTTCGACGACAAGGAGAGCACGTGGAGGAACGAAGCCCAGCAGATGTGTTGCGCCTGGTACAGGACGAGGCCGTCGAGATCGTCGACTTCCGGTTCTGCGACCTGCCCGGGCTGATGCAGCACTTCTCGGCACCCGCCCACGAGCTAACCGAAGGGGGCTTCGACGACGGGTACGGCTTCGACGGCTCGTCGATCCGCGGCTTCCAGGAGATCCAGGAGTCGGACATGCTCCTCATGCCCGACCCCAATACCGCCGTCATCGACCCGTTCCGCCAGCACAAGACGCTCAACATCAACTGCTTCGTTCGTGACCCGGTGACGGGCGAGCCCTACAGCCGCGATCCCCGCTACGTGGCCAAGAAGGCCCAGGACTACCTGGTGTCCACGGGGCTGGCCGACACCGTATTCTTCGGCCCCGAGGCCGAGTTCTACATCTTCAACGACGTGCGCTTCGCCCAGAACCAGCACTCTTCGTTCCACTCCGTCGACTCCGTCGAGGGCATCTGGAACTCGGCCAAAGACGAGAAGCCCAACCTCGGCTTCAAGCCTCGCTACAAAGAGGGTTACTTCCCGGTGCCCCCTATGGACCACCTCCAGGACCTGCGCTCCGAGATGATCCTCACCATGGAGCGGCTCGGCATCGAGATCGAGATCCAGCACCACGAGGTGGGCACGGCTGGCCAGGCCGAGATCGACATGCGCTTCGACACCCTGTTGCGCATGGCCGACAAGCTGATGCTCTACAAGTACGTCACCAAGTCGGTGGCGTGGGCCCATGACCTGTCAGTCACGTTCATGCCCAAGCCGATATTCCAGGACAACGGCTCAGGCATGCACTGCCACCAGTCGCTCTGGAAGGACGGTGAGCCCCTGTTCTTCTCGGAGACCGGCTACGCCGGACTCTCCGACATGGCCCGCTGGTACATCGGGGGCCTCCTCACCCACGCGCCGTCGATCCTGGCCTTCGCCGCGCCCACCACCAACTCCTACAAGAGGCTGGTGCCCGGCTACGAGGCGCCGGTGAACTTGGTGTACTCCCAGCGCAACCGCTCGGCCGCGGTACGCATCCCCATCTACTCCAAGAGCCCCAAGGCCAAGCGTCTCGAGTTCCGGTGCCCCGACCCTTCCTGCAACCCCTACCTGGCCTTCTCGGCCATGCTCATGGCCGGCCTCGACGGGGTGCAGAACCGCATCGAGCCTCCCGACCCGGTCGACAAGGACCTCTACGACCTCCCGCCCGAGCAACTGGCCAACGTCCCCCAGGTGCCCGGATCGCTCGAAGAGGCCCTGGCCGCATTGGAGGCCGACCACGACTACCTACTGGCCGGCGGGGTCTTCACCCCCGACCTCATCGACACCTGGGTGGCCTTCAAGCGTGAGCGGGAGATCGACGAGATCCGACTTCGCCCCCATCCTTGGGAGTTCTACCTATACTACGACATCTAGCCCGTAAAGGTCCTCTGATCCTATGAAGGAGCGCATGGCCGCTCTCGCGTGAGGGCCTCGGTGATGGCAGGCCCGGGCGCCGACTCGAGCGAGGACTGCGTTGGCTACGTCGAAGGGCAGCGAGGAACCGAACCGCCGGA
>JBPCJQ010000034.1:0-53133 GCA_051005135.1 Acidimicrobiales bacterium | reverse complement strand
GTGGTCGGGACCGGCGTCGATCCGGTGACCTCGCGCTTTTCAGGCGCGCGCTCTACCAACTGAGCTACCCGACCGGGGCGGTCCTGACGAGATTTGAACTCGCGACCTCCGCCTTGACAGGGCGGCGTGCACTCCAAGCTGCACCACAGGACCAGGTGTCGGCCCAACACTAGACCGTGCGGGAACCGCTCAGGCCAGGGGATTGGCCCAGGCGACCTCGGTGAACCGGGCGAAGTCGGTGTCGGCCGAGCAGAGCCGCAGGCCGTGCTCGATGGCCAGGGCGGCGAGGTGGGCGTCGGGGCACCAGGTTAGCCCTCACCTGGTACCGCCGGACGAGGTCTACGAACGCCTCTTGATGCTCCACACCTCCCCACCGCCTGCTTCGGTCTGGCAGGTGAGCGGAGCCCTCTGTAGTGTCCCCGCCGTGCGTCCGCCCGCCGTGGCTCGAACAACTCGGAAGCGCTGAGGCATGCTCGCCCTGAGCCTGAGCTACTGGCAGGTCACCGTCATCAAGACGGTGATCGTGCTGTCCATAGTGCCCGCCGGCGCCATCATCTTGGGCTACGTCTTCCTGCTGAAGATGATGGCTCACATGCAGAGCCGGCTCGGGCCTATGGAGCCCGGTGGCTTCCACGGCTGGTTCCAGCTCATCGGCGACGGCATCAAGTTCATCCAGAAGGAGGACATCATCCCCGCCGAGGCCGACAGGCGGGTCTTCGCCCTGGCCCCCCTGGTCATCCTCGTCTCGACCTTTCTGATCTACGTGGTGGTGCCCGCCGGCCCCCGCCTGGTGGTGCAGAACCTCGACGTGGGCATCTTCTTCGCCTTGGCGGTGTCGTCGCTGTCGGTGGTCGGCGTGCTCATGGCGGGGTGGTCCTCGGCCAACAAGTACTCGCTGCTAGGCGCCCTGCGGGCCGCCGGCCAGCTCATCGCCTACGAGCTCCCCCTGGTGCTGGCGGTGGTCGGAGTGGTGATCCAGGCCGGCACTATGAGCCTGCAGGGCATCGTCCACGCCCAGGCCGACCAGTCGATCTTCGGTGTCCACCTCATCGGCAACCCGTTCCTGTTCACCCAGATCGTGGGGTTCGTGCTGTTCGTGGCCGCGGCTCAGGCCGAGCTCAGCCAGACGCCGTTCGACATGCCCGTGGCCGAATCCGAGCTGGTCGCCGGCTACATGACCGAGTACACCGGGTTCCGGTTCCTGTTCTTCTTCATCTCCGAGTTCGGCACCGCCTTCGCCCTGGCCGGCATCGCCGCCACCCTCTACCTGGGCGGGTGGTACCAGCCCATCTTCCAGCACGGCCTGATGGCCGACCTGCTCGGGCCCATCGTGCTGGGGGTCAAGGTGATGATCGTGGCCTTCCTGATCTTCTGGATCCGCTTCACGTTCCCCCGCTTCCGCGAGGACCAGCTACAGGCGTTCGCCTGGAAGTACCTCATCCCCATCTCCCTCCTCAATATCCTCGTCACAGGTGTCCTAAAGGTGGCTTTCTGATGGATCTCCCCGGCAAGGGCCTGGTGAAGGGCCTGGGCGTCACGTTCAAGACGATGCTCGAGCCCGCCGTCACCGTGCAGTACCCCCATGAGAAGGAGGAGCCGCCCACCCGGGCCCGGGGCGTGATCGCCCTCAAGGAGGAGAACTGCACGGCGTGCATGCTGTGCGGGCGAGAGTGCCCCGACTGGTGCATCTACATCGAGGGCCACAAGGAGAAGCGCCCGCCCCGGCGCGAGGGGGGCAAGCCCCGCACCGTCAACGTCCTCGACCGCTTCGACATCGACTACGCCTTGTGCATGTACTGCGGCATCTGCGTGGAGGTGTGCCCTTTCGACGCCTTGTTCTGGAGCCCCGAGTACGAGTACTCCGAGGTGCGCATCGCCGACCTGCTCCACGACAAAGACAAGTTGGGCGAGTGGATGGGCTCCGTTCCCGAGCCGCCGGCGCTCGAGGCCGGCGCCCAGAAGAAGAAGTAGGAGACGGCACCGGTGGTGGCCCAGAACATCGCCTTCGGGGTGCTCGCCGCCACCATGGTGGCGGCCGGCTTCCGGCTGGTCACCACCAAGAACGTGGTGCGGGCCGCCCTCTTCCTGGCCATCGTGCTGGGTGGGGTGGCCGGCATCTTCATCCTGCTGGCGGCCGAGTTCGTGGCCTGGGTGCAGGTGCTCGTCTACATCGGCGCCATCGTCGTGCTGCTCCTCTTCGGGGTCATGCTCACCCGGGCGCCCATCGGCCAGGAGGGCGACCTCGACAACGACCAGCGCTGGGTCGCCGGCCTGGTCGGCCTGTTCCTGCTGGGTGCGCTGGGCGCGGTGCTGGCCGACGCCTTCGGCACCAACCGCCTCGACATCACGAGCGTGCAGCGCTCCGCCCAGGTGAGCGACTCCATCTTCGGCACTTATGTGATGCCCTTCGAGGTGGCATCGGTACTCTTGCTGGCCGCCCTGGTCGGGGCGGTTGCCCTAGCCAGGCGGGACTGACCATGCTGCTCAACCAGTTCCTCATGCTCTCCGCGGTTCTGTTCTGCATGGGGGTGTACGGCGTGCTGGCCCGCAAGAACGGGGTGCTGGTGCTGATGTCGATCGAGCTCATGCTCAACGCCGTCAACATCAACCTCGTGGCCTTCGGGGCCTACCGCCACACCGTGGCGGGCCAGACCTTCGCCCTGTTCGTGATCGCCATCGCCGCCGCCGAAGTGGGGGTGGGGCTGGCCATCATCCTGCTCATCTTCCGCAACCGGGCCAGCGTCGACATCGACCACATCGACGCCATGAAGGGCTAGGCCGACCCCGTGCTCCGCAACGCCTGGCTCATCCCCCTCATACCCGCCCTGTCGTTCGTGGTCATCTTGTTGTTCGGCAAGCGACTGCCTGGCAAGGGTGCCCCCGTCGCCATCGGTGCCGTGGGCCTGTCGTTCGTCCTATCGGTGGTCGCCCTGGGCCAGTGGATCGCCCGATCGGGTGAACCCCGCCAGGCTGTCGAGCGCCACCTCACCTGGTGGAAGATGGGAGGGTCCGACGTAGGCGTGGGCATCCACGTCGACGGCCTCACGGTGATGATGCTGGTGGTAGTCACCTTCATCTCACTGATGGTGCACGTGTACTCCACCGGCTACATGCACGGCGACCGCCGCTACACCTACTTCTTCGCTGCCCTGTCGTTGTTCACCGCCTCCATGCTCACGCTGGTGGTGGCCGACAACACCCTGCAGCTGATGGTGGGCTGGGAGCTGGTGGGCATGTGCTCGTTCATGCTCATCGGGCACTGGTGGGAAGAGCAGGACAACTCCGATGCCGCCATCAAGGCCTTCCTCACCACCCGCACCGGCGACGTCGGCCTGATGCTGGGCGTGATCACCCTCTTCTTCGCCGCCGGCCGCAACTTCAACATCGCCAACCTCAACCGTATGGCGATCAACGGCGACATCAGCCACGGGCTGCTGCTGGCCGGAGCCGCCCTGCTCTTCCTCGGCGTGATGGGCAAGAGCGCCCAGTTCCCTCTGCACGTATGGCTGCCAGACGCCATGGCCGGGCCCACGCCGGTGTCGGCGCTGATCCACGCTGCCACCATGGTGGTCGCCGGGGTCTACCTGGTGGCCCGCATCTACGGCGTGTTCTGGACGGGCTTCTCCATCGAAGCCGGTGGCGTCAACCTGGTGGCCCTCATCGGTGGCATCACCGTGCTCATCGCCGCCGCCCTGGCCTTCGTGCAGGACGACGTGAAGAAGGTGCTGGCCTACTCCACCATCAGCCAGCTGGGCTACATGGTCATGGCCCTGGGCGTGGGGGCGTGGACAGCCGGTGTCTTCCACCTGTTCACCCACGCCTTCTTCAAGGCCCTGTTGTTCCTCGGCGCCGGCTCGTTGATCCACGCCGTGCACTCCAACAACATGAGCGAGATGGGGGGTATGCGCAAGCACATGCCCACCACGTTCTGGACCTTCCTGGTGGGCTCCGCCGCCCTGGCCGGCATCCCACCCCTGGCTGGCTTCTGGTCGAAGGACGAGATCATCAACGGGGCGTCACACGGCTACGCCCTGTTCATGGTCGTCGGCCTCCTGGGCGCGCTCATGACCGCCGCCTACATGACCCGGGCCTGCTACCTCATCTTCTTCGGCGAGTACCGCGGTCACTCTCAGCCGCACGAGTCGCCTCCGGCGATGGCAGTGCCGTTGCAAATCCTAGGGGTGGCGTCGGTGGTGATGGGCCTGTTCGGCACCGGGCTGGTGGGCGACCAACTGCGCTTCTCCCACTGGGTGCGCTTCGACGTGCCCGGCGCCAAGGAGATCGTGGCCGAGCACGCCTTCAACGTACCCCTGGCGGCGGTGTCGGTGGCCATCGCCCTGCTGGGCATAGCCATCGCCGCCGGCTATTACCTGCGGGGCTTGGGCCGCGGCGTGCTCGAGCGCAACGCGCCGGCCCGCACCGGCTACAAGGTGCTGGTGAACAAGTACTACCTCGACAACCTCTATATCGACGGCATCGTACGGTCCATCCAATACCCCATCGCCAAGGCCGCCTACTGGGTCAACCAGAACGTGATCGACGGGATTGTCAACGGCGTCGGCCTGGGGGCACGCAAGACGGCCGAGGTCGTCTACGACGTGATCGACCAGAAGGTGATCGACGGCGCCGTCAACGGCGCCGGGCTCGGTGCCGAGGAGGGCGGCATCGCGCTACGTCACACCCAAACCGGTCGGGTGCAGCAGTACGCAGCCATCCTCTTCGGCGCGAGCGCCCTGCTCGCCGTCGGCCTCGTGTTCTTCACCTAGGAGAGACGACCCCAAATGCTGAGTGTCGCGGTCTTCCTGCCCATCGTGGGAGCGGTGGTGCTGGCGGCCATCCCCAAGGCCCGCGAGGACCTGCTCAAGGGCTTCGCCCTGCTCGTCACCCTGGCCACCGCGGCGGCGGGCGTGTACCTGCTGGCCGCGTTCGACTACGGCCGCTCCGGCCACCTGCAGTTCGTGGTCGACGCCAAGTGGATCCCGGTGATCAACAGCCGGTACCACGTGGGCGTCGACGGCATCGCCCTGCCTCTGCTCCTGCTGTCGATGGTCATTACCGTGCTGTGCGTCGTGTACTCGTGGGACCACTTCCCGGAGCCGCACAACCCCAAGGCCTTCCTCATCCTCATGCTGGTGCTGGAGACGGGGATGAACGGCACGTTCGCGGCCGAAGACCTGATCCTGTTCTTCGTGTTCTTCGAGCTGGTGCTGCTGCCCATGTACTTCATGATCGGTGTCTGGGGTGGCCCCAACCGCCAGTACGCGTCGATCAAGTTCTTCCTCTACACGCTGTTCGGCTCGGCCCTGATGATCCTGTCGTTCCTGGCCCTCTACTTCCAGGGCAACCAGACCTTCGACATCCCGACCCTGGTCGCCTCGGGCGGTGCCATCGCCCACGGCACCCAGGTGCTGATCTTCGCCGGCCTGTTCATGGGCTTCGCCATCAAGGTGCCGATGTTCCCGTTCCACACCTGGCTGCCCGACGCCCACACCGAGGCCCCCACCGTGGGGTCGGTGATCCTGGCGGCTGTCCTCCTGAAGCTGGGTGCCTACGGATTCATCCGCATCGCCATTCCGATTCTTCCCGACGCGGCCCGCACCTGGGCGCCGTGGATCGGCCTGCTGGCGGTCATCGGCATCATCTACGGCGCCCTGGGGTGCCTGGCCCAGAAGGACATGAAGCGCTTGATCGCCTTCTCCTCGGTGGCCCACATGGGTTTCGTGATGCTGGGCATCGCCACCCTCACCAACTTCGGCATCAACGCCGCGGTTTTCGGCATGGTCGCCCACGGCCTCATCACGGGCATGCTCTTCTTCATCGCCGGGTCGGTGCAGGAGCGTTTCGGCACCCGCGAGCTGGCCCGGTTGGGAGGCTTGCTCCTCCAGGCTCCCCGCCTAGGATGGATCCTCGGCTTCTGTGTCTTCGCTTCACTTGGCCTGCCCGGGCTGGCAGGGTTCTGGGGCGAGTTCCCCGCCATCCTGTCCGCCTACCAGCCGGCCGCGGGGCTGAACCTGGCGGTGTTCCGCACCTACATGGCGGTGGCCTCCATCGGCACGGTCTTCGCCGCCGGCTACCTGCTCTGGATGTTGCAGCGCGTGGCTTTCGGCACGGCCAGGGCCGAGTTCGAGCACAGCCACATCCACGACGTGCACATCCCCGAGTACGTCGCATGGGTGCCGCTGCTGCTGGCCATAGTGGCCCTCGGCGTGTACCCCCACCTGCTGTTCAACATCACCGACAAGGCCGTCACCGTGGTCACCCACGGCGTGGGCTCGCTGCCCATGGCCAAGTAGTCGCGTGCACGTGCTGACGGCTGCCGCCGGCTTCCGCGCCCCGGCCCTCGACTACCGGGCACTGGCGCCCGAGATCGTCCTCACCGTCGCCCTGCTGACCGTGCTCGTGGTCGACCTCTTCCTGTCCGAGGATCGCAAGTGGCTCGTCGGCAACCTGGCCAGCATCGGGCTGCTGGCCGCTATGGTGCCCGTGGCTGGCCTGGCCCTGTCCAACGGCTCCCATGTGCGGTCGATGCTGGGCGGGGCCTACGTGGTCGACGACTTCTCGCTGGTGCTCAAGGGCTTGTTCCTGGTGGTCGGCTACGTGGTGATGCTCATGAGCAGCCGCTACGTGGAGGAGGGCGACTACTACGAGGGCGAGTTCTACTTCCTCCTGCTCTGCTCCATCCTGGGCATGGTCGTGATGGCGTCGTCGCGCGACCTCATCTCCATCTTCGTGGCCCTGGAAACGCTGTCCATCCCCGCCTACATCCTCGCCGGGTGGCGTAAACGCGACCTCAAGAGCAACGAGGCCTCGCTCAAGTACTACCTGCTCGGCGTGCTGGCCTCGGCGGTGATGCTCTACGGGATGTCGCTGATCTTCGGCTACACCAGCACCACCGTGCTGACCGAGATCGGTACCCGGGTGAGCGGGTCCACGGCCAATGCATTCGGCGCCGCAGGCGGTGCCCAGCCCCTCGTCACCGTGGGCATCCTGTTCATCCTCGTGGGGTTCGCCTTCAAAGTGTCGGCGGTGCCGTTCCACTCCTGGGCCCCCGACACCTACGAGGGTGCGCCCACACCGGTCACTGCCTTCTTGTCGGTGGCGTCCAAGACGGGCGGCTTCGTGGCCCTGTTCCAGTTGATCTACGTGGGCTTCCTCGGGCGCTCCGACGTGTGGGCACCCCTGTTCTGGATCCTCGCCGCCCTCTCCATGACCGTCGGCAACCTCATCGCCCTGCGCCAGACCAACATCGTGCGCCTGCTGGCCTACTCGTCGATCGCCCAGGCCGGCTACATCCTGGTGCCGTTCGCGGTGGCGGGCGCCTCGGCCCGCGCCGCCCACACCGCCATCACCGCATCGATCGTCTACCTGCTCGTCTACGCGGCCATGAACCTGGGTGCGTTCTCGATCGTGATGGCAGTGGCCCGCAAGACCCGCTCGGGGGAGATCGCGTCCTACGGCGGACTCTTCGAGTACGCCCCCGGCTTGGCGGTGCTGATGACCATCTTCATGTTCTCGCTGGCCGGCATACCCCCGCTGGCGGGGGCCTGGGCCAAGATCTTCGTGTTCCGGGCCGTCCTCGACGCCGGTACGCCCTGGGCCGTCGCGCTTGGGGTCATCGCCGCCGTCAACTCGGTGATCGCCCTCTTCTACTACTCGTCGATCGCCCGCCAGATGTGGATGAACCCGGTACCCGACGAGGACCGCACCCCCATCGCCGTGCCTCCTCCCCTGGTGGCGGCCCTGGGCATCACCGTGTCGGTGGTGCTGGCCATCGGAATTTATCCGCAGGCCTTCGCCCACCTTGGCGACGTGGCCCAGCTGATCAGGTAGCCGTCGCCCGCGAAATGGGTCCCTCCACGGGCCAATTGCGCGAGTCCGGGAGTGCTGATGGGGGCTGAGATCGAGGCGCTGGTCGCCGAGCGGGTGCGGCGTTCGGGGCCGTTGCCGTTCGACGAGGTGATGGAGCTGGCGCTCTATCACCCTGTCCACGGCTTCTACGGCCAGGGTCATGGGGCCGGCCGGGGCGGGCGCGACTTCATCACCAGCCCGGAAGTGGGCGCGCTGTTCGGTGCGGTGGTGGCCCGTGCCCTCGACGGGTGGTGGCGCGACCTCAGCGCCCCCGACCCCTTCGTGGTGGTGGAGGCCGGCGCCGGAGCGGGCATGCTGGCTGCGTCGGTGCTGGCCGCCCGACCCGCCTGTGCGTCCGCCCTGCGGTACGTGCTGGTGGAGCGCTCGGAGGCCCTCCGCCGGCTCCAGTTGGCGCGCCTGGCCCTGGAGCCCTCCTCCCTCGTGCTCGGCCCGGCACTGGGTGCCGATCCCGACGAGCCCTCTGCGTACGAAGGGCCACTGGTCACCAACCTCTGCGACCTCCCCGTGGGGCCCTTCGTGGGGGTGGTGCTGGCCAACGAGCTGCTCGACAACCTCCCCTTCCGCCTCGTCGAGCGCGGCAGCGGGCAGTGGGACGAGGTGCGGGTCGGGCGCAACCTGGGCGAGGTGCTGGTGCCGGCCGCGCCCGACCTGGCCGCCGAAGCCGACCGCCTGGCCCCCGATGCCCCCGACGGGGGGCGGATTCCCATCCAACGGGCCTCAGGGAGGTGGTTGCGAGCCGCCACCGCGTCCCTGCGCCGGGGCCGGGTGGTGGTGTTCGACTACGCCAACACCACCGCGGCCCTGGCCCGCCGGCCGTGGACCGAATGGGTCCGCACCTACCGGGGCCACGGCCGGGGGAGCCATCCCCTGGCCGACCTGGGCAGCCAGGACCTGACCTGCGAGGTGGCCGTCGACCAACTGGCGGCGGTGCGCCGACCGGCGGCCAACCGCAGCCAGGCCGACTTTCTCAACGCCAACGGCATGGCCGAGCTGGTGGCCGAGGCGCGCCGAACCTGGCACGAGAGGGCCGCGGTAGGCGACCTGGCCGCCGTGGCGGCCCGCAGCCGGGTGACCGAAGCCGGCGCCCTCACCGATCCCTCCGGCCTGGGCGCCTTCCGGGTACTGGAGTGGGTGGTCTGACCGGGGCCTCCCGCCCGGGAGGCCGCTCGGGCCCTAACGGGGGTGCCAGCCGCCCATGCGGACACCGGCTGGCACCCTTCCGCTTAGGAGGCCCCACGACGGATACTGGCCAGGGGGAGACCGCCCAGGGGGTTGGACTTGAACGTCGTCTGGTACCGGTTTAGGGCTGCCTTCGGTAGCCGGGCCCGCACCTACGCCGGCATCGCCCTCCTCCTCGGGCTCATGGGCGGGGTGGCCCTGGCCTCGGTGGCCGGCGCTCGCCGCACGGTTTCCGCCTTCCCCCGGTTCCGCCACTCCACCAACCCCTCCGATATCCAGATCGACCTGGGCCCCTACGATCCCGAGAAGATCAACGCCATCGGCCGCCTCCCCCAGGTCGCCCACACCGCTACCTACGTGGCCTTCTATGGCGCTCCTCTGCAGCCCGACGGCCAGCCCGACCTCTCCTATGTCAGCGACCTGGAGACCGTAGGCAGCCTCGACGGGCTCTACCTGGCCCAGGACCGCTTCGCCCCCACCCAGGGCCGCCTCCCCGATCCTTCTCGGGAAGACGAAGTGACGGTCAACGCCAACGTCGCCCGCAAGCACCACCTGCGGGTGGGCCAGCGCCTGGAGATCGGCGTATGGACTCGCGAGGCCATCGAATCCCCTTCTGGCGGGGATCCAGGGCCTCCCGCCGATCGGCTGGCGGTGACGATCGTGGGGGTGGGCGTCTTCAACGACGAGGTGGTGCAGGATCAGGCCGACCGCAACTCCCGCATGCTCTTCACCCCCGCCTTCACCCGCAGGGAGCTCCCCCGTGCCCTGTACTTCTGGTCGGGCCTGAAGCTTCACAACGGTGACGCCGACGTGGGCCCGCTCAAGCGGGACTATGGGACCCTCCTCGACGCCCACGGAGGCGCCGACGCCCCCGAGTTCTTCAGGGTCAACTCGGTGATCACCACCCAGGCCCAGCGCGCCGTGCGCCCGCTGGGCGTGGCCCTGGGTGTCTTCGGCGCCCTGGCCGGCCTGGCCACCCTCCTGCTCGTCGGCCAGGCGCTGGCTCGCCTCCTGAGCTCCGAGCGCGACGATCTCGCCATCCTGCGGGCCATGGGTGCGGGACCGGCGCTGACCTCGTCTGTCGGAGTGCCGGCCGCGGCCGTCTCCGTGCTCGCCGGCGTGGTCATGGCGGCAGTGGTCGCGGGGGGCTCTCGTGGTTCACGCCCATAGGGCCGGTACGCCCCGTCGAGGTACACCCCGGCTTCTCGCTCGACTGGACCGTCATCGGGCTGGGCGCCTTAGCGCTCGTGGCCTGCCTGGGCCTGATCACCGCGGTCGCCGGCGCCCGCCAAGCGCCCCATCGGGAGGCGCCTCGGGCCGCCACCGGCCACCAGCGGTCGTCGACGGCCGGGGCGGCCGCCACCGCCGGGTTCCCGGTGCCGGCGGTGGTCGGCATGCGTATCGCCCTGGAAACGGGTGAGGGCCGCACCGCCGCACCCGTGGGCGCCGCCATGGGCGGCGCCGTCGTGGCGGTGGTGGCCCTGGTGGCGGCGCTGGTGTTCGGGGCCAGCCTCGGCTCTCTCGTGCACCATCCCCGTCTCTACGGGTGGGCATGGGACGCCACCGTCATCGACAATTCCGGGTACGGCAACGTCAACGCGGCCAAGGCCCACGAGCTGCTCGACTCCGAACCCGCCGTCACGGCCTGGTCGGGCGTCTACTTCGGCTCCGTCGAGGTCGACGGCCACAACGTGCCGTCCATGGGCGTGGAGCCTGGCGCCGCCGTGTTCCCGCCGCTGCGCTCGGGTCACGAGGTAAAGGGGCCCGACGAGATCGTGCTGGGCGCCAGGACGCTTTCCGACCTGCACAAGCGGGTCGGAGACACAGTGGTGGTGGGCAGAGGTGAGCGCGCCGGCCCGATGCGCGTCGTCGGTAGCGCAGTACTGCCCACCATCGGCATCGGCCACGGTGCCTATACCTCCCTCGGGACAGGGGCCGCTCTACCGTCCAACAAGCTCCCGGGTATCAGCCGCAATGCCAGCAGTGGCAGGGAGGGGCCCAACGCCATCTTTATCCGCTTCCGGCCGGGAGCTGACCGGGCCGCCGCCCTCGAGCGCATCGCGGCCAAAGTCGACGCGATCGGTGACCAGCCCGGGAACGCCGTGCTGCTGCCCGTCCAACGGCCGGCTGAGATAGTGAACTCGTCCCATATGGGAGCCACTCCAGCCGTGCTGGCCGGAGGGATGGCGCTCGCCGTCCTCACGTCGCTGGGCCTGGGCCTGGCTTCGGGCGTTCGCCGCCGCCGGCGCGACCTGGCCCTGCTCAAGGCGCTCGGCTTCACCCGAGGCCAGCTGTCGGCCACGGTGACATGGCAGGCCGTGATCACCGTGTTGGTCGGGCTCGCCGTCGGGGTTCCCGTGGGCGTCGCCCTCGGGCGCTGGCTCTGGGTGGGCTTCGCCCGACAGCTGTCGGTGCTCGCCAGCCCCTCCCTGCCCGTCGCCCTGCTGGGCGGGCTGGCGGGCGGTCTGGTTGTGGTCGCCATCCTCGCCGCCGCCCCCCCCGCCCGGCTGGCCGGCCGCACCCGGGTGGCGACGATCCTGCGATCGGAGTGAGGGTGGCCGAGTGAGAGCTGGCTGGTACCGGTTCCGCTCCACCTTCCGCCGGCGCGCCCGGTCCTACCTCGGGATAGCCGTCCTTCTCGGCGTGCTCGGCGGCGTCTCCCTGGCCGCCATCGCCGGAGCGCGTCGCACCGCGTCGTCGTTCTCGCGGTTCCACCGTTCCACCAACCCCTCCGACATCCAGGTGACCACGGGCGTGGTGGATCCCGAGCTCGTCGATCGCACCGCCCGCCTGCCCGAGGTGCGCCGGGCCACCACCTACTACGGCCTGGCTGCCGGGGTGCTGACCGAGGATCACAGGCCTTACGGCATCGAAACGGTGGCCAGCCCCGACGGCCTCTACCTCGACCAGGACCGCTTCGTCCCCACTAGGGGCGGATGCTGAGGCCGGATCGCCAGGACGAGGCGGTGGTGAACGAGTTGGCGGCGAAGACCTCTCACCTCGTAGTGGGCCAACAGCTCGAGATCGGCCTGTGGGACCGCTCCTGGGGGTTGCCGTGTCGGTCGCCGGTGGTCTGGTGGCAGCCGCATTGGTGTCTCTGGCGCTCTCGCCGTTGACCCCGATCGGCCCTGTACGCCGGGTGGAAGTCGACCCCGGGCTGTCGGTGGACCTGGTGGCCGTGGGGGCCTGGGCATCGGCCTCCTGGCCATCGTCTTGGGTGTCCTGGCCACAGCCGTCACCATCCGCCAAGCGCCGCACCGGGTGACGGTGGGAGCAGCCAAAGGCGAACGCCGCTCCCCGGGAGCTATCCGAGCGATGGCGGCGTCATCGCTGCCCGTGAGAGCGGTGGCCGGCGTAAGGCTGGCAGTCGAGCCGGGCGCCGGTCGGACCACCGTCGCGGTCGGTGCTGCCATGGGCGGGGCGGTGGTAACCGTGGCCGCTCTCGCTGCCGCCGTCGTCTTCGGCACCGGCCTGCAATCCCTCGTGGGCCACCCGCGCCAGTACGGGTGGGACTGGGACCTGACCGTCGTGGACCTCAGCGGCTACGGGAACATCGACCTCGCCCGGAGCCACCAGCTGCTGGACCACGACCGCGATGTCACCGCCTGGTCGGCGGTCTCCTTCGGATCTGTCTCGATCGACGGCCGCAACGTCCCCGCTCTCGGCGTCGACCCAGGTGCCGCCGTGTTGCCCCCCCTCCTCTTCGGTCACCAGGTCAGCGGTGCCGACGACGTGGTGGCGGGCACAGTGACCCTCGCCGCCATCCACCGGCGGGTCGGCGACGCGGTCGCCATCGGGAAGGGCAGTTTCCCGGCTCGGCCGAGACGGTTCCCGTTCAGCGGCCGGCCGAGGTGGTGAACTACTCGAACATGGGCGTCACCCCCGCCGCCCTGGCAGGAGGGCTGGCCCTCGCCATGGTCGTGTCGCTCGGCGTGAGCCTGGCCTTCGGGGTTCGCCGCCGCCGGCGCGACCTGGCCCTGCTCCAGGCGCTCGGCTTCACCCGAGGCCAGCTGTCGTCCACGGTCACGTGGCAGGCCGTGATCACGGTCTTTGTCGGTCTCGCCATAGGCCTGCCGCTCGGAACCGTGCTGGGCCGCGCCTTGTGGTCGGGCTTTGCCCGCCAGCTGGCGGTAGTCGCCAGGCCGACCGTTCCTGTCGCCCTTCTGGGCGCGCTGGCGGGCGGCCTCGTCGTGACCGCCGTCCTTGCCGCCGCCGCCCCTGCCCGGCTGGCCGGCCGCACCCAGGTAGCAACCATCCTGCGCTCGGAATGACAGCTCGCTATCCCCATTAGGCTCGCGCCGCGCCCGCGACGGAAAGGGGACCAAGTTGGCCGATCCCGCCACCATCGAGGCCTACCAGCTCGAGGACCGCAGCTTCCCGCCGCCCGAAGACTTCAAGAAAGACGCCCTGGTCGTCGACACGTCGCTCTACGACGAGGCCGAGCGTGACTACCAGGGCTTCTGGGCCCACCAGGCCGCCGACCTGCTCGACTGGGCGCAGGACTGGCACACCATCTGCGAGTGGGACCTGCCCTTCGCCAAGTGGTTCGTGGGCGGCAAGCTCAACGTGGCCCACAACTGCCTCGACCGCCACGTGGAGGCCGGCCACGGCGACCGGGTCGCCTACCACTGGGAGGGCGAGCCCGGCGACACCCGCACCATCACCTACGCCGAGCTGCGCGACGAGGTGGCCCGGTTCGCCAACGTGTTGAAAGGCCTTGGTGTCAAGAAGGGCGACCGGGTCGCCATCTACCTGCCCATGGTCCCCGAGCTGCCCGTCGCCATGCTGGCCTGCGCCCGCCTCGGTGCCCCCCACTCGGTGGTCTTCGGCGGCTTCTCGGCCGACGCCCTGCGCGACCGCATCAACGACGCCGAGGCCAAGGTGCTGGTGACGGCCGACGGCGGTTGGCGGCGGGGGAGGGCCGTACCCCTGAAGGCCAGCTCCGACGAGGCCCTGGCCGACGCCCCCAGCATCGACCACGTGGTCGTCGTGCGCCGTACCGAGGAGGCGGTCGAGATGGTCGCCGGCCGTGACCACTGGTACTCCGAGCTCATGGCCGGCACCGATGCCAACTGCCCGGCCGAGCCCATGGACGCCGAGGACCTTCTCTACCTCCTGTACACCTCAGGCACGACGGCGAAGCCCAAAGGGATCATGCACACCACCGGTGGCTACCTCACCCAGGTGGCGTTCACGCACCGCTACGTGTTCGATCTTCACGCCGACGAAGACGTCTACTGGTGCGCAGCCGACATCGGCTGGGTCACCGGCCACAGCTACATCGTCTACGGGCCGCTGGCCAACGGGGCCACGTCGGTGATGTACGAGGGCGCCCCCGACTTCCCCGACAAGGACCGGTGGTGGTCGATGATCGACAAGTATGGCGTCACCATCCTCTACACCGCGCCCACTGCCATCCGGGCGTTCATGAAATGGGGCACGTCGTACATCGAGGGCCACGACCTGTCCTCCCTCCGCGTTCTGGGCACCGTCGGCGAGCCCATCAACCCGGAGGCGTGGGTCTGGTACCACACCCACATCGGCGGCGGCCGGTGCCCGGTGGTCGACACCTGGTGGCAGACCGAGACTGGCGCCATCATGATCTCGCCTCTCCCCGGCGCCACCACCCTCCGGCCTGGTTCGGCCACCTTCCCGCTCCCCGGCATCGCCGCCGAGGTTGTCGACGACTCGGGTCGCCCGGTCGAGACCGGCGGCGGCTATCTCACCATCAGCCAGCCGTGGCCGTCGATGCTGCGGGGCCTCTACCGCGACGCCGAGCGATACCGCCAGACCTACTGGAGCCGCTTCGAGGGGCGTTACCTGGCGGGCGATGGTGCCCGGGTCGACGACGATGGCTACTTCTGGTTCATGGGCCGGATCGACGACGTGATGAACGTGTCGGGCCACCGCATCTCCACCGCCGAGGTTGAGTCCGCGCTCGTCGACCACCCGTCGGTGGCCGAGGCCGCGGTGGTGGGTGCCAAAGACGCCGATACCGGCCAGGCCATCATCGCCTACGTCATCCTCAAGGCGCGGCCCGCCGGCCGGGGCGGCGACGCCGCCCAAGAGGCACCAGCATTGCCCGCCCCCGACCCCGACCACGGCGAGGCACTGCGGGCCCATGTGGCCAAGCGCATCGGAAAGACGGCCCGCCCCAAGACAGTGATCTTCACCGACGACCTGCCCAAGACGCGCAGTGGCAAGATCATGCGCCGACTGCTCAAAGACGTGGCCGAGGGCCGCGATCTGGGCGATACCACCACCCTGGCCGACGCCGACGTGGTCGACGAGATCAAGCGCCGGGCGGCCGCAGGAGGCAGCCAGGAATAGCGGAACGCGCCGGGGCCGGCCGGCGTTGTAGTGGGCACACGACATGTCGGCTACGGCGACACGGAGGACTAGGAAGGAACCATGAACAAGAACACCGTCAAGACCTACGTGCTGCTGGCGGCCTTCGGCGGGCTGCTGATGCTCATCGGGTCGTTCTTCGGGCGGGGTGGCCTCTTCATCGGCCTGGTTATCGGCCTGGTCTTCGTCGGGGGCTCCTACTGGTTCTCCGACAAGCTGGCCATCCGCTCGGCCCGGGCCGTGCCCGTGAGCGAGGCCGAGATGCCCGAGTACTACCGGATCGTCCGGGAGCTCACCACCAGCGCGGGCATGCCGATGCCCAAGCTCTACGTCACCCCCGACATGCAGCCCAACGCCTTCGCCACCGGGCGCAACCCCAGCCATGCCGCCGTCGCCGTCACCAAGGGCATCCTGGGCATCCTCGACTGGGACGAGCTGCGCGGCGTTCTGGCCCACGAGATCAGCCACGTGGGCAACCGCGACATCCTCATCGGCTCGGTGGCCGCGGCCATGGCCATGGGCATCACCTTCGTGGCCCGCATGGCCATGTGGGGCGCCCTGTTCGGGGGTGGCGGCGGGGGCGACGACCGCCGGGGCAACATCTTCGGCGAGCTGGCGCTGGTGATCCTGGCGCCGATCGCCGCCTTCCTCCTGCAGGCCGCCCTCAGCCGCAGCCGGGAGTTCGAGGCCGACCGCAGCGGCGCCCACCTCATCGCCGACGGCGAGCCCCTGGCCCGGGCCCTGGCCAAGCTCGAGCAGGGTGCCCGCACCATCCCCATGGACGTCGACCCTGCCCAGGCGTCCAAGTACATCGTCAATCCCCTGACCGGGCGCAAGGTGGCCTTCGCCAACCTGTGGAGCACCCATCCCCCGATGGACCAGCGCATCGCCCGCCTGCGAGGCGGCGACTGGCGGTAGCCGGCATCTGGAGGTCATGAAGGCGTAAGCTATGCCCTCCTCCGCTGGGAGAGGCAAGCAGGAATGGGAGCGAGGGTGACGAACTGAACAGGGCCGTGTCGTCACCCAGCCGTCTCCTACGCGCCCTCCTACCCCTGGTCATGGTGGGAATGACCGCGGGAATGGTCGCGGGACGGGCGGCGCCCGCTTCGGCGCAGACCCCCCCCACCACCAACCCGCTACAGGACCTGCTCGGCAAACTGTTGAGCCCGACCGCCTCCGCCCCCGCGCCTCCGCCCACGGCGGGCCCGGCCGCCGGCTCTGCGCCCGGGCCCGCTCCTGCGGGTGCGAAGTCCCCGGGGCCGACCACCACCACGACCAAGCCCGGCGACGTGCCCCACGTGGTGCCGGCCAGCGCGCAGGCCATCATCAACTCGATCAAACGGACGGGCGGCCGCAACACGAGCGACCTCATGACTGCCCTCCAGCAGTTGGTCGACGTCGGCCTCACCAAGCAGGAGGCCATCGTGAAGGGCATGGGCCGCTTCCCGGTGGGCGGTGAGGCGGCCTACAACGACGACTTCCTGATGCCCAGGTTCAGCGGCACGTTCCACCTGCACCAGGGAAACGACATCTTCGCCGTCCGGGGCACACCGGTGCGGGCGCCCGGCGATGGCACCGTGCGGTTCGCGGGTGACCCGCTGGGAGGCAACGCCGCCTACGTCACCCTTCCCGACGGCACCTTCTACTACATGGCCCACCTCGACTCCTACGCCAAGATCCCCTCTGGCTCGAAGGTGACCCAGGGACAGACCGTCGGCTACGTGGGCGATACCGGCGACGCTGCCGGCTCGCCCCACCTGCACTTCGAGATCCACCCCCGGGGCGGAGCGGCAACCAACCCCAAGCCCGTCCTCGACCGGTGGCTAGACGAGGCCAAGGCCGACCTCGTGAACATCCTGGCCACCTACCAGGTCGGGGTACCCCGTGCCGTGGTCGACACCGGCATGCTGCGGCGCTTCGACCAGGCACTGTCTGCGACGTCGGACTCCGATGTCTTCCTCTCCGCTTCGACCGGGCCCGGGTCGCTCCGGCTCACCCAGCTGCGGGCCTCCCGGGGATTGGCCGACCAGGCTCAGGCCGAGGCGGCCGCCGCCGAGGCGTGGCGATCGGCGGAGCAGACGGCTAAGGCCGTGCTCGCCCCCATGACGCCGAGCCTGCTGCAATCGGCCCTGGTGGGCGACGCCAACTAACCCAGGGCCAACTAACCCAGGGCCAACTAGTCCAGGGCCAACTAACCCAGGGCCAACTAGTCCCGGAAGTTCTTGAACTGCAGGGGCACGTCGAAGTCGTGCTCGCGTAGGGCGGCGATCACGGCCTGTAGATGATCACGCTTCTTGGCCGACACTCGCAGCTGATCGCCCTGGGTCTGTGACGACACTCCCTTGGCCGCCTTCTCCTTGATGAAGCGGTTGATCTCCCTGGCCTTGGAGTCGCTGATGCCGGCGTTGATTGTGGCCACCTGGCGCACCGCCCCCTTGGCTGCCTCCTCGACCTTGCCGTAGGAGAGGGCCTTGAGGGGCACCGACCGGCGCACCAGCTTCTCCTCGAGCACCTGGACGAGGGCTCGCAGGCGGTCGTCGGTGGCCGAGTGGAGGCGGATCTCGCCGTCGCCGAGCTCGACCGTGGAGCCGGTGTCCTTGAAGTCGAAACGGGTAGCCACCTCGCGCGAGGCCTGGTCGACGGCGTTACGGACCTCTTGGAGGTCGACCTCGGAGACGACGTCGAAGGTAGGCACCGGGCAAACGCTATCGTGCGCTACAGACGGGTCGGTACCCAAGTGGCCAAAGGGAGCAGACTGTAAATCTGCCGGCTCAGCCTTCGAAGGTTCGAATCCTTCCCGGCCCACCCGCCCGCCACGGTTTGCTGACTTCCGCCGGTCACGCCCGTCAGACGCCAGAAGTCGAATCGCGCAGCTGCTCGCGAGATTGCAGAACGTGACGGCGGGCCGGCGAAGCCTGCTTCTCGGGCCACACGAACGTCAACACCCCGCCCGCCGATTGTCACGCCCAGCCGGAACAGCCTGAGGTCGCCGCCAGCCAACCTCCCGCCCCGCCAAGCTGGCAGCCCCCGCCCGCTGCTCCCGGCCTACCAGGCGCCTCCTACCTACGAGCCACCTGCGCCCGCCCCGGTTCACCGGCCTGCTGCGCCCACCAGCTCCAAGGCGGACGCCGCGTTCGTGCTCGGCATCGTCAGCATCGGCTTCAACCTCGTCTACATCCCCGGCATCCTCGCCATCGTCTGGGGCGGTCGGGAACGTCAGGAGAACAGCAAAGCCCGCACAGGCTTCATCTGCGGCATCCATCGGAACCGTCCTGTCGGCCCTGGACACTCCTGCTGATCGTGGTCTTCGCCGCTGCGGGCAACGCGGTGAAGACCGGGACATCGGGCTCGACTGTCCGAACGCTGCCCGACCAAGACCGGGTCTCCTGCAGTCGCTCCCAAGTCCTCCACCCATACGGTGGGCCAGACGGCACAGACCGGCACCTGGCAGGCCACCGTCTACGGCTCCGACAACCCCTTTGAGCCAAGCAACAGCCTCTTCAAGGCGCCGGTAGGACTACGTGACCGTCGATGTCCAGGTGACCAACACTGCGACCAAGGCGCAGAGCTACTCGTCTCTGCTCGGCTTCCACCTCCTCGACTCGGTCAACCGCCGATACAGCGAGGACATCGTGGCGGGCCTGTCACCCACCGCCCCCGAGGGTGAGATCGGTCCGGGTCAGAGCATTCGCGGCTTCGTCGACTCCGCCGTACCCGACGGCAGCTCTGGTCTTCGCATGCGGGTCCAGGGCGGCCTGACAGCCTACGGCGCCGTCTGGGTTCTCTAGGTCGAGCGGGCACGACTGGGGACAGATCCAAGAAGGGGGCTGCGGCTGTGTCCGCTGTAAGGACATACTCAGTTCCACCACGAGCTCCGCCTCAGCAGGCCCAGCGCGTCGCGAACCCCAGATCGAGCGTCTCGGGGACCTGACCTGCCTCACCCGAGCCCGGCCCGACGTCGTCGTCGTCGTCGGGGGGGGATGCTCGGGTGCCACGAGATGCCAGTTGCCGGCGCAGCCCTCGAGGCGGTAGCCGCAATAGGTCTTGAGGTGGTGGTGCCATCGACACAACCGGGCCAGGCGATCGAGGTGGTGGTGCGGGTGAGCGCCCACCCGTCGACGTGATCGATCTCCAAGCCGGTGGCGGTGACACAGCCCGCCACCACGCAGGTGCGATCGCGCTCTTCGAGGGCGGAACGCTGGGCGGCGGTGACGCTGCGCCCGGCGTGGGCGACGGCTACCACGTCGACTCCCTTGGTCACCAGGGCCTTCAGCACGGTGCTCCTGGCGGCGGGCACCCGGGTGCTGCGCACCACGCCCGCCGCTGCCAGGCGGACCCAACCCCGCCGGCGTCGGCGGCCCACGCCCGGGCGGTGGCCACGGGAACCGGCCCACCCCGGGCACCTCGCAGACCTCGCCGGCTTCGGTGTAGCCCCGCCAGCAGGGCGGCGTGGTCGACACGCACGTGCACCATGGCCCGGGGTCCTGAAGACCGCTGGTCGCTGTTACCGGGCGCCACGGCGGCTTCGGCCATGGCCACCAGGGCGTCGGCGGCGTAAGCGTCGGCCGGTTCGCGCCGCCCCGCAGCGCGGGCGGCGGCAAAGATCTGGTCACAGAACGGCTTCAGGTTGGCCAAAGGCGCCGGATCAAGCGACGGCGGTCGCTGCCTCTTCGGCGTCGAGGGCGCTGAGGTGAGCCTCGAGCTTGCGCTTGATGCGCTGGATGGCGTTGTCGACCGACTTCACGTGCCGACCCAGCAGCTCACCGATCTCCTGGTAGGAGCGACCTTCGACGTAGAGGTGGAGGACGTCGACCTCCAACTGGGAGAGCACCTCGTCGAGGCAGGAGCGGATGCCGGCCATGCGTTCAGCCGACACCAGGTCGTCGGCGGGATCGGGCACTTGATGGTCGTCGAGCAGATCGTCGAGGGATCTCTCGTCGGAACCATCGCCGGGGCGAAACGCTGACAGCGAGACATAGGAGTTGAGTGGTTGGTGCTTGCGACGGGTGGCCGCTTTGATGGCGCTGATGATCTGCCGTGTGACGCAGAGCTCGGCGAAGGCCCGGAACGACGATTCCCTCTCGCAGCGGTAGTCGCGCACCGCCTTGAAGAGCCCAATGAGGCCCTCCTGCTCGATGTCGTCGGAGTCTGCACCGACCAGGAAGTAGGTACGGGCCTTGGCCTTGGTAAAGCGCCGGTAGCGCTCGAACAGGAGATCGAGGGCCTCGAGCTGGCCCTGGCGGAACAGGGCCACGAGGTCGTCGTCGCTGAACTCGACATGGAGAGCCTCGAGATGATGAGCCATGCGACGCTCTCCCTGGTGCAACAGAAGCCCGTGAGGTGAACGGTAAGTGATTTTTGTCTAGAGCGAACGTGACCTTTGTAGCGGTGCGCCCGAGCCGTGTCAACGGGCAGTTGAGCGGTGGCCGGTGTGCAAGCGCCGGCGGCTGACCTCGAACAGAGCCAGTGCCCCCGCGGCGGAGACGTTGAGCGAGGGCAGCCGGCCCTGCAGGGGGATGCCAGCCAGCACGTCGCAGCGCCGGGCCACCAGCCGCGAGAGACCCCGCCCTTCGGCGCCCATCACCAAGACCACGCCCTGGTCGGCCACAGCCAGGTCGAACAAGCTCTCGGTGCCGCCAGGATCGAGGCCCACGACCCAGAGTCCCAGGGCAGAGGCCCGGGTCAGAGCGGCAGGAAGACCGCTGGCCAGCGCCATCGGGACGTACTCGATGGCTCCTGCTGCCGATTTGGCCACGGTGGCGGTTACGTGGACGGCCCGGTGGCGAGGAAGGATCGCCCCGGTGGCTCCCGCCCCCTCGGCCGAGCGCAGGAGGGCACCGAGGTTCTGAGGATCGGTTACGCCGTCGAGGGCGAGCAGGAAGGGCGGGCCGCCCTCGCGGCCCCCCCGGCACAAGTCGTCCAGGTCGGCCTCGGGCAGCGGGCGGGCATGGGCCAGCACACCCTGGGGAGCCTCGGTTCGTGCTTCGGAGCCGAGGCGAGCACCGCTGACGCGCCGCAGGGGCACCCGCGCTACCGCTGCCAGGTTGGCGATGCGGTCGAGGGAGGGCGCCGTCTCGGGGTCAGCGGACATCCAAACGTCGACCACCGGCCGTCGCCGGGCCGCCAGCAGCTCGGCAACCGCCTGACGGCCTTCAACCTGTTCGCCGCCTAGGCCCCGGCTCGCAGGCGGCGCACCACGACCCGCAGGCCGGCCACTGCGTTCGGGCCCCACAGGCCGGGAGGTGGGCCGGCGCCTCCGGTGGTCGGGCCCCGTCACCGCCGTTCGACCAGGGCGACGGCCCAGCACGCCACACCCTCGGCCCGTCCCAGGGCGCCCAGGCCCTCGGCCCGACGGGGCTTAACGGTAACGGGTCCCCCGGCCGCCGCCGACAGCCGCTCGGCCATCTCGCCCACATAGGGGGCGAGAAGCGGCAACTCCGCTACCGCCGCGCAGTCGACGTTGGCCGCGGCCCAACCCTCGTCGCGCACCGCCGCCGCCACCCGAGCCAGGAGGTCGAGGCTGTCCGCTCCCACCCACGTGGGGTCGGTATCGGGGAACCAGCCGCCCAGGTCGCCCAAGGCGGCGGCGCCAAGGAGGGCATCGGCAACCGAGTGGGCGATCACGTCGGCGTCGCTGTGGCCGTCCAAGCCGCGCTGGCCGGGCACGACGACTCCACCCAGCACGAGGGGACGGGTGGTGTCCTCGCTGAATCGGTGGACGTCGAACCCCATGCCGACCCGCATGGTCATCGGGTGTCCCTTCGTTCCTCGTGCCACCCGATGGCCCACCGGGGTCGGCCACCACTGCGTTCGGGCACGCAGCCGGCCCGCATGATCACAGAGCGCTCCTCGATGCGAGCCATTGCTCGGCCCGGACCAAGTCACCGGCGCTGGTGAGCTTGAGGTTGGCAGGGTCCCCCGCCACCACTACCACCCGACCGCCGGTCGCCTCCACCAGGGCGGCGTCGTCGGTGGCCTCGCCTACCTGGCCGTAGGCCCGGCGGAGCATGGCGGCGGCAAAGGCCTGCGGCGTCTGTACCGCTACCAGGTCGGCCCGGTCGACGGTGTCTACCACCGTCCCGTCGCGCACCCTCTTCATGGTGTCGGCCATGGTCAGGGCGGGAATGGCGCCGTCGGCGCCTTTTCCCACCGCCGCGATCACAGCCTGGAACAGCTCGGGCGTGGCGAACGGGCGGGCGGCATCGTGGACCACGACCACTTCGGCCTCGGCGGGTACGACGGCCAAGCCCGCCCGTACCGACTCCGTACGGGTCGCCCCCCCACTGACCACCACGTCGACAGGTTCGTCACCGCCACGAGCACCTATGGGCACTACTAGCACCACACCCGACGCCGCGGTGCGGGCAGCCGCCACTGCCCAGTCGACCACGCGTCTCGTCCCTAGGCGCTCGAACTGCTTGGCCCCACCGAAACGAGAGCCGGAGCCGGCCGCCACAACAACGGCCCAGACGATCACCGGCTCAGGGCAGGGCCTCGTCGAGCCTGCGCTCGGCCTCCTCCTCGTCGACACCGATGGCGAAGGTCAGCTCCGAGACAAGAATCTGGCGGGCCTTGGTGAGCATTCGCTTCTCACCGGCCGACAGCCCCTTGTCCTTCTCTCGGATCGACAGGTTCCTAACCACCTCGGCCACCTGGTAGATGTCGCCGGACTTCAGCTTCTCGACGTGGTTCTTGAAGCGGCGCGACCAGTTGGTGGGCATGCGCGCCTCCTTCTTGCGGAGGACGGCGAACACCTCCTCGACCTCTTCGTCGTTGATGACCTCCCGGAGGCCCACCTCGTCGGTGTTGTCGGCCGGTACCGAGAGGGTGAGATCGCCGTAGGCCAGCTTCAACACCAGGTACTCACGGTCGGTGCCGAAGGCGTGCCGCTGCTCTCGACGTTCGATGACCGCGGCGCCATGATGGGGGTAGACGACCTTGTCTCCGACGTCAAAAGACATGCTTCTCCCAGGAACCGTACGACGCTTACCCCACAACCAAAGGGGACATCTCCAGAGTGCCAGGAAACTGACGTGACGACAAACGCTCAGCCGTAGCGGTCGAGGATGCTCGTCTCGGCCAGGCGTTTGAGCGCCTCCTCGATGGCTTTGGCCCGGGTCTCGCCTACCCCTTCGACCTCGTCGAGGTCGGCCACCGATGCCCGCAGCACCTTGTGCAGGCTGCCGAAGCGGTCGACGATGCGCTCGACGACGACATCGGGCAGGCGGGGCACCCGAGCCAGGAGCCGGTACCCCCGGGGCTCTAGACCGACGTCGAGGTCGGCCACGCCTTCGGGCAGGTGCAGGACCCCCGCCACCGCCCTCAAGTCGAGGATCTCCTCGGTGGTGAGCTCGGCCAGGGCGTTCATGGCCTCGGGCAGCCGCCACGAGTCCTCGAGGGCGAAGTAGTCCTTGATGACCAGCCGGCGGTCGTCTTCCACGCCCCCCATGAGCTCTTCGAGCTGGAGCCGCACCAGGCGGCCATCGGTGCCCAGCTCGACGATGTAGCCCTGTACCTCCTCGGCGATGCGGCGCACCATCTCCGTGCGCTGCAGCACGGTGACCACGTCACGCACGGTCACCAGGTCTTCCACCTCTAGGGCGGCGAGCGAGCTGGACACCGTGTCGAGGCGGTTCTTGTAGCGCTCCAGGGTGGCCAACGCCTGGTTGGCCCGGTTCAGCAGCCGGGGACTGGGCTCGATGGGATGCTTGACGTCGCCGTAGTAGACGGCGATCGACGACATGTCCTCGGACACCGACACGACGGGCACGCCGACGAGCGACCTGGCCACCCGCTCGGCGGTACGGTGGCGGGTTCCTGTCTCCGACGTGGGCACGTTGGGGTTCGGCACCAAGTGGACATTGGCACGAGCGATGCGACCGGCGTCGGGGGCCAGGATGATGGCGCCGTCCATCTTGGCCAGCTCCGACAGCCGCTGGGGGCTGAACTCGGCATCGAGCAGGAAGCCGCCCGAACATATGGCCAGTACCTCGGGACCGTCGCCCACCACGATCAGCCCACCCATGTCGGCCTGCAGGATCCGGTCGAGGCCTTCGCGCAGCGGTTGGCCGGGGGCGACCCTGGCCAATGCGTCGATCAGCCCGAGGTGGAGGCGGGCGGGCACGCCTGAATGGTAGTTCCCGGTCGGTGCCTCTCATGGCGGCTGGAGGCCCAGGGCGGCGAAGGCCTGGGCCAGGGTGGCGGCTCGGACCAGCGACATCCCGGGTGGCGGCTCGGGCACCGATGCTGGCACTACCGCTCGGTTGAACCCCAGCCGGGCGGCCTCGGACAAGCGCCGGCCCAGCTGGCCCACCTGGCGCAGCTCGCCGCCAAGGCCGACCTCGCCGCATGCCACCGTGTGGGCGTCGATGGGCTTGGCCGCCCGGGCCGAGGCTACGGCCAGGGCGATGGCCAGGTCGGCGGCGGGCTCGTTCACCCGCACCCCGCCGACGGCCAGGGCATATACGTCGGACTTCGCCAGCTTCCAGCCTGCCCGCTGCTCCAGCACTGCCACCAGCAGCCCCAGGCGGCCGCCGTCGACTCCCTCGGCCGAGCGGCGGGGAAAGGCGAGGGGCGAGTCGGCGACCAGCGCCTGCACCTCCACCAGCAGCGGTCGGCGCCCTTCCAGCGCCGGCACCACCGCGGAGCCGGGTATGCCTGCAAGGCGGTCGGCGAGGAACAGTGCGCCCACGTCAGGAACACCGATCAGCCCGGTCTCGCTCATCTCGAACAGGCCCAGCTCGCCGGTAGATCCGAAGCGGTGCTTCACGGCGCGCAAGACGCGCAGGGCGTGGTGGCGGTCGCCCTCGAACGACAGCACCGTGTCGACGGAGTGCTCGAGCACCCGGGGGCCGGCCAGGTTCCCGTCTTTGGTCACGTGGCCGACCAGGACGATGGCCATGGCCCGGCGCTTGGCCAGCTGCACCAGCCGAGACGTGCAATGGCGAACCTGGCTGACCGTGCCGGGCGCGGAATCGAGCTCGTCGTCGAAAGTGGTCTGGATGGAATCGACCACGACCAGCGAAGGGTTGACCTCTTCGACATGGGCGATCAGGCGGGACAGCTCGGTCTCCGACACCAGCCACAGACCGCCGGCCGACCCCGCGCCCAGATGCTCGCCACCCAGACGCTCGGCGCGCAGCCGCACCTGCTCGGCCGATTCCTCGGCGGTTACCAGCAGGCAACGGGTGCCGCCCGCCGCCGACGAGGCCAGCGCCTGCAGGAGCAGGGTGGATTTGCCCACGCCCGGTTCGCCGCCCACGAGGGTCACCGATCCCGGCACCAGCCCCCCGCCCAGCACCCGGTCGAGCTCGCCCACACCCGTGGGGCGAGGCTCCCAGCCGTCGGCCACCACCTCGGCCAGGGGCACGGCCTTGGCCACAGGGGCCGACCAGTCGCCCGCCCCACCCGCCCTTCGTTTCGGTGCCTCCACCTCCTCGACAAGGGTGTTCCACGCCCCGCAGGCGGGGCACCGTCCCACCCACCGGGACGACCCCGCCCCGCATTCCTGGCACCGGTGGACCGTGCGTACCCTGGCATTCACAGGCCCCACCCTACGGAGGGGGTACGACATTCTTCGTTCTCTGGCGCGCTGACCGTGCGTAGCGCGGCCAGCGCGCCAAAGTTGGGTCAGGAGAAGTGCCGGCCCAGCTCCGAGGCATAGCGGGTGCCGATCTCGGGACCGTAGGCGGCCAGCCACTCGGTCAGCGAAACATGGCCGGTGGTAGGGCCCGAGGTGGTGACCAGGCCAGCCGCCAGGGCGGCTTGCTCCTCCGGGGTGAGCACCACGTCGCCCACGACCAGACCGATGAGGCGGGTGAGGCCAGATACGAGCACGGTGGGCGCTGGCACCAGGAGCGACCGGCTGCCGACCGCGCCGCGGATTGCCGAGACCAACCCGGCGAAGGTGAAGGTGTCGGGGCCCACCGCGTCGACCACCCCGCCGCCAGGGGCCGTCGCCGCCTCCACGCAGAGGCGCGCGACGTCGCCCACGTGGACGGGCCGCACCTCGTACCGACCGTCACCGGGGAGCGCGAACACCGGGAATCGCCGCAGTAGCCACGCGATGTTGTTCATCATCACGTCACCTCGGCCGAACACCACCGTGGGGCGTACGACCGCCCACCGCACACCACTGGCGGCCAGGGCCTCCTCCACGCGGGCCTTGCCCCTGAAGTAGCCGAAGGGCGAGTCGGCCGAAGGATTGGTGATGCTCACATGGACGATGCGGCTGACGCCGGCGCGACGGGCGGCCGTGAACAGCGCCCCCGAATGCTCGATGGCGGTGTTGAAGTCGACGCCTGCCCTGGGGAACCGGATCCAGTAGGTGTTGTACAGCGTTGTCACCCCTTCAAGGCTGGCGGCCATAGCCGAGGGGTCGTCGAATCGGAAGGGGCACACCTCGACGTGGGCTCTGAAGGGGTTGGGACGGCCAGGATGGCCGGTCAGCGTGCGCACCTGTCGCCCGCCGGCGAGCAGGCGCTCGGCGATGAACCGCCCGGTGTAGCCGAAGGCACCCGTCACCGCGTCGGTGGGCGCGCTCATGGGCTCGGTGAGGTGAGGGCGCCGACCATGTCGGCGACCCGGGCGGCTGCAGCGAACAGGGACTCGGCGCGCGAGCGATCGCCATCGAGGTGGGTGAGCAACTCCAGGCCCAGGTAGAGGGCGACGATGGCCACGGCCGCATCAGCGGGGCCCACAAGGTCGGGCACGGGCAGGAGATCGGCCCCTCGGGCCACGACCTCCTCTGTCAGCTCCAGCCACGGCCGCAGGCAGGCGGTGACCCGCGGCCCCAGGTCGGGGGAGGTAACGCTGGCCGCGATCATGGCTGCCAGCACCGTGAGATGGCCAGCCTCGAGGTCTTCGCGGTACACCTCTGACGCGGCACGTACCAGGTCGGGCAGCTCCTTGGCCTCCCCCACCAGCTTGCGGTAATGGCCCATGCGCCGGCGCCCGGTCTCCTCCAGGGCGGCCAGCAGCAGCTCGTTCACCGAGCCGAAGTGGTAGAAGATCAGAGCCTGGGCAAAGCCACCGGTGCCGGCAATGGCCCGGGCGCTGGCCCCGGCCACACCCTGGGCCTTGAGGGTGGCCAGGGCGGCATCGACGATGCGCTCCCGGCTGGCGGCACCCGGCTTCTCCCGACCGGCCCTGCTGCGAGCCCCTGGCTTGGCCATTCGCGTCTCCCTCGAGGTAAGTGATCAATAGCTTTGAGCGTTCGCTCAACACCTACTGTGGCCTGCCGAATCCACTCCCGTCAAGCCAAGGCCAAAGTGGTCGACGCCGGCAGGCGGTACGGTTCGGACAACCTGGAGGAGGCAACTGCGGTGACCGAGGGAGAGGTCCGGCTCGAGGTGCCGGCGTCTACTGAGTTCGTCCGCGTCGCCCGCATGATGGCGGCCGGCGTCGCCAGCCGGCTGGGCTTCACGCTCGAAGAGCTCGACGACCTGCGCATCGCCATCGACGAGCTGTGCTTCTGCCTGGTCGGGCGCGACGGCCGTCCCGGCACGGTGGCCATTCGCTACGTGTTGCAGCCCGATGGCCTGGCCGTGGAAGGCCAGGGCCACTTCGCCGACCGGGCCGGCGAAGAGCCGCGGTTGTCACCGCTGTCGATGCATATCCTCAAGGCCGTCACCGACGAGTGCCAGGTGGCGGCAGGCCCCGACGGCCCCACCTTCCGTCTGCTCAAGCGCCGGCGGACCTGACGGCCATGGCCTTCAACGCCCAAGAACGTGACCAGCTGAAGCACAAGTTCCGGGAGTACGCCCAGACCCACGACCCGTCCCTGCGCGCCGAGCTCATCACTGCGCACATCGGGCTGGCCGAGTACCTCGCCCGCCGCTTCACCAACCGGGGCGAGCCGCTCGACGACCTGGTACAAGTGGCATCCCTCGGGTTGCTCAAGGCCGTCGACCGCTTCGACCCCGACCGGGGACTCGAGTTCTCGACCTATGCCACACCCACGATCGTCGGTGAGCTGAAGCGCCACTTCCGCGACAAGGGTTGGGCGGTGCGGGTGCCCCGTCGGGTGCAGGAGCTCCACCTGCGGCTGGCCTCGGTGGTCGGCACCCTGTCGCAGCAGTTGGGCCGCTCCCCCACCATCGGCGAGATCGCCCAGGCTGCGAGCGCATCCGAGGAGGACGTGTTGGAGGCCATCGAGGCCGGCCACGCCTACCGCTTCACGTCGCTCGACGCCCCGTCGGGCAGCGACGACGAGGGCACGCTCGCTGCTCAGCTCGGCTCCGATGACCAGGCGCTCGTCGCCAGCGAGCACCGCATGGCCCTGTCCCCGCTCATCGCCAATTTCCCCCGCCGGGAGCAGATGATCCTGCATCTGCGCTTCTTCGAGGGGCTGACCCAGTCAGAGATCGCTGCTCGTCTGGGCATCAGCCAGATGCACGTGTCGCGGCTGCTGGCCCGCAGCTTGGCCCAGTTGCGGTCGTCGGCCGAGGAGAGCTGAATGAAGACCGTCCGCCTGATCGTCAACCCGACCGCGTCGAGGGTCGCATCCAAAGTCCGGACTGCGGTGAGGCGAGCCCTGGCTGGCCACCAGGTAACCGAAGTCGAGACCACCGGGCGCGGCCATGCCATCGAGCTCGCGGCCGAAGCTGCCGGCGACGGTGTCGACGTCATCGTCGTGCTCGGAGGCGACGGCACCGTCAACGAGGCGGCCAACGGGCTCCTCGGTTCCGGCACGACGCCAACGGTCCTTGCCGCCCTGCCTGGGGGGTCGACCAATGTGTTCACCCGCACCGCCCGCCTCCCCCGAAGGGTGGCGGCGGCGGCCGAGGTGGTGGCCAGCGCAATCGAGCGGGGCTCGGTGCGCCGCCTGCCGGTGGGCCGGGTGAACGGCAGGGCGTTCCTTTTCCACGTAGGCATTGACTACGACGCCGCGGTGGTGGAGCTGGTGGAGCGACACAACTCGCTCAAGCGCTCGATCGGCCAGGCCATCTTCGTCTATGCCGCCTTCGCCACCTGGTTCCGCCACTACGACCACAGCCGTCCCGAGTTCCGCATCGAGGGCGATGACGGCACGGGCGTCGACGGCTCTTTCGCCATCTGCATGAACACCAATCCCTACACGTTCTTCGGGCCCAGGCCGCTCAACGTGGTGCCCGGTTGCACCGGGAGCGGGGCCTCAGCGCGGTCACCATTCGCCAGCTGAGCGTGGCATCCCTGCTCGGCGTCTTCGCCCGTACCTTGGGCAGCGGCGAGTCGTTGAGTCGTCATCCCCAGGTCGATCTCCGCCGCGACCAGTCGCGCCTGGTGGTAAGGGCGTTCACAACCGTCCCCTGGCAGGTCGACGGCGATTATCTGGGAAGGGCGTCCGAGCTGGCCTTCACCTCCGAGCCCGACCGGCTGCCTTCGTCGTCTCCTAGAAACCTCTTGCCCCTGGGTGACCGCCCAAGTATCATCACTGCGAAGCCCCCGCTGTTCCCTCGGCAGGTATCTGAGCAGGCAATCTTGTGAACAGATTCACAAGTTGCCAGGAGGTGAAATGGCCCTCACGTGGAGCCGGAGTCATGACTGGGACGCCGACGATTGGCGAGACCGGGCTGCCTGCCGGGATACCGATCCCGATCTGTTCTTCCCCATAGGCAGCACAGGGCCCGCCCTCGACCAGATAGCCGCAGCCAAGACGGTATGCCGGCGCTGCGCGGCCCAGGCCGAGTGCCTGGAGTTCGCCCTCGCCACCAACCAGGAGGCCGGTGTCTGGGGTGCCACCTGCGAGGAGGAGCGCCGCAAGCTCCGCAAGGCATGGCTGGCCCGCCGCCGCCGTGCCGCTGCGTCTTAGCTCGCCGTCCCGGCGGCTACCGGCACGCGTAGCTCCACGAGCGTCCCGCCGTTGGTAGACATCTCGATGCTGCCTCCCAGCTCGTGGACCACCAGGGTGCGCACGATCGTGAGGCCGAGGCTGGGCCCCTCCACCGAGAAGCCGTCGGGAAGGCCGGCACCGTCGTCGTGTACCCGCACCGTGAGCTCGGTGCCGTCGTTGGCCAGGGTCACCGAGACACGGCCGGTCCTACCCGGCTGCCAGCCGTCGGGGTAGGCGTGCTCCACGGCGTTCTGCAACAGCTCGGTCAGGGCCACCGCCAACGGGGTCGCCACCTCGGCGCGCAGCTGGCCTGGGTCACCGGTGACGAAGAGCCCTACCTGGCGTTCCGGCGATACCAGCCCCTCTTCGACCCAGCGCACCAGCGAGTGGACGATGTCGCCGAAGTCGACCTCGGCGCTGGCCCCCGACGACAGCTTCTCGTGCACCAACGCTATGGCCCGGATGCGCTGCACCGACTCGGCGATCGCCTCCTTGGCCTCCCGAGACTCCAGGCGGCGGCCCTGGAGGTTGAGGATCGACGCGATGGTCTGGAGGTTGTTCTTCACCCGGTGGTGCATCTCACGGATGAGCACGTCTTTGGACACCAGCAGCCGATCGCGCCGGCGCAGCTCCGACACGTCGCGCACCAGGGCCAGGGCGCCGGCCACCTTCCCGTGGTCGAGAAGGGGGATGGCCCGCACCAGGAGGGTGACGTCTTTGAGCTCGACCTCCTCGGTGATGGGCAGGCCGATGGCGAAGGCGGCCCGCACCGGTGCTTCGTCGAAGCCCACCTCGCCCAGCCGGGCGCCCAGCACGTTGGCGTGGATGCCCATGCGGTGCAGGGCAGACACGAAGTTGGGCGAGGCGTAGTCGACCCGGGCTGACTCGTCGAGGCGGACCACGCCGTCTCCCACGCGGGGTGACTCCTTGGGCTCGGTGCCTTCTGCGCCGAAGGGGAACTCGCCGGCCGCGATCATGCGGGCGAAGGCGTCGAAGATGTCGTGGTAGACGCGCTCCAGCTCGCCCGGGCGGCGGCCCACCGAGGGTGCGGACTCCCGGGTGAGCACGCCGAGCTGGGTATCTCTCCAATAGACAGGTATGCACTGCACGTTGGCCGCCTCCGCCCGGGCGCTTGCCTCCACCTCGGCGTCGATGATCTGGCCCAGGCGCCACGCCCGGGCCACGAGGGGGCGCTGGGTCTCGTCGACGACCACGCCCAGCTGGTCTTCGCGGTAGAGGGTCTGGCTGGTGGTGGGCCGCATCTGGCCCATGACGACGAACCGGGGAGACGCCTCCTGCTTCTGGGGCACGAAGAGCAGGAGGTCGGCGAAGCTCAGGTCGGCGAGAAAGCCCCATGACGCCACCAGGCGCTGCAGGTGGGCCAGGGCGGCGGCATCGAGGTCGGTTTCACGGGCCAGGTCGTCGAACGACGCCATAGGCGCACAACTGTAGGGGCTAGGTCCAGACCTCCCGCCCCAGGCGGACCAGCCCGGCGACGTCGAAGATGTCGGTATCGAACGACGGCACGCCCACCACCACCTCGGCCGCCGATGCCAACTCGGCTCGCAGCTCGGCCTCTCGCTTGGCGACCACCTCGAAGTTGAGGAAGCTCGCCCCCACCTCGCGCAACACCCGGGACACGGCCTCGGCGGGGTAGTCGCCGTCCAGGGCGTGGGCCACGGCCGGCGCCGAAAACACCAGGTGCTCGGCTACCCGCACCGCATCGCGGTCGGCAAACAAGGGCGGCAGCACCTTGTTGAGCACGAGCGCCCCCACGTGGAACCGCTGTTCGGCCAACGCCCGCAGGAAGAACTCGGCTTCGCGCACCGGTGCCGTCTCCAGGGTGGTGACCACGAGAAACGTCGTGCGCCGGTCGTGGAGGAGGCGCTTGACCGCACTGGCGCGCTCAACGAATCCCGGGTACATGTGTTGGAACAACAGAAAGAACTCGGCCACGTCCTTCAAGAACTGCGAGCCCAGCAGGCGATCGGCCGCCTGGTAGAAGGGCCGGCTGGCCACGTTGACCACCCGCGATCGGCCCGGCCCGGTGATCCAGCGCAGCAGCCGGCTGGAGAAGAAGTCGGCCATGCGGTCGGGAGCGGCGAGGAAGTCGATGGCGTTTCGGGTAGGCGGGGTGTCGACCACGATCAGGTCGTAACGCCCCGATTGGTGGATCTCGTACAGGCGCTCCATGGCGATGTAGTCGTGGCTCTGCACGAACCGGCCGGCGACGTTCTGGTAGAGCGGGTTCTCCAAGATGCGGCGGGCGGTGCGGCGGTCGGGGGCGTGACGGCGAACGAGGTCGTCCCAAGACTGCTTGGTATCGAGCATGGCCGCCCACAGCTGGCCGCGGGGCTCGAGCCCCGCGGCCTTGAGCGCCGCGGCCGGCACCCTGGTCTCGACGTTGCCCAGAGCTTCCAGCCCCAGGGCGTCGGCCAGGCGGCGGGCGGGATCGACCGTGAGAACCAGTACCGAGCCGCCGAGGGACAGGCTGGCCATGGTGGCGGCTGCCGCCGCGATGGTGGTCTTGCCCACACCGCCCGCTCCGCAGCAGATCACGATCTCGCGGGCGGCGAAGAGCCGTTCGAGCGAACTCAATAGCCTAGCTCGGCGGACAGCGCCTCGGCCGTCTGGGCGGTGGTGCGCAGCCCGTGGCCCCTCGTGAACAGGTAGGGCACGAACAGCAGGGGTACCCCGTCGGGCACCGCGGCGCGCAACCGGTCGAGGTGGCCGGCCCGGGTGCGACGGAGGGTGACGGCCAGGCGAGCGGCCTCCAATACCTTGTCGAGCGATCCTCCGGCGGCGGCCGCCAGGGCAGGGGCGACGGCGGGTTCCCGCAGGCTCTCGAAGACGTCCTCGTCGGCGTGGCTGAACAGCTCGGGCAGCACCCGGTTGACCACGATGGCAGCGACGTCGACATCGGTGTCGGCGCGCACCCGTCCCACCAGCTCGATGGTCTCGTTGACGGGCATCTCCTCGGGAGTGGTCACGATCACCAGCCCGGTGATGGCCGGGTCGCCGAGCACCTCGCGCAGCCAGCCCGTCTGGTCGTGGATGGGCCCGACCCGTACCAGCTCGTCGATGGCGCGCGGTGCCGCCAGTTGGCTCACCACGTGCCCGCTGGCCGACGCATCGGCCACCACCAAGTCGTAGTGGCGCTCACGGGCCTCGTAGGCAAGCTTGCCCACAGTGAGGATCTCCCGCACCCCGGGTGCGGCGGCGGCCACGAAGTCGAAGGCGCGGGCGAGCGGCCCGATGCGGGCGATGGCGGGCAGGTGGAGCTGCAGGCGAAGGTACTCCTGCAGCGATTCCTCGGTGCTCATCGACATGGCGAACAGGCCGGGCTGGACCTCCCGAGGCCGGAAGCTCAGCCCCGAAGACTCGTAGAGGTCGGCCAGGTTTCCCTTGGCGTCGACCTCGCATGCCAGCACACGCTGGCCCTGCTGGACGGCCAGCAGGGCCAGGGCGGCGGTTATCGAGGTCTTGCCCGTCCCTCCCTTACCGGTGACGAGCAGGAGCCTTCTATCGAGGAGGTCGACTTTCACTCCGATCGCGCTCAGAGGGCGCTGAAACCCACCCGCCGCTCACTGGCCTCGCTGGTGATCTCCACGTAGGTGATCCTTTCCACCACGACGGCTACCCGCCGGCCCCGGCGGTCCTCCAGCCACAGCAGGGTGGAGTCGCCTCCGAGTGCCTTCTCGATGTCGGCGGTCGCCTTCTCGGCGGCGTCGTCGGCGACGTCGACGTCGATCTCCCTGGGCGAGTGGACCACCCCGATGCGAACCTGCACAGCGTCTCCTCGTCGTGAGCGGCCCCAACGTGGGCGTGCCCGCAGCTTAGGACCCGCAGCCGACTCCGAGACAGGCGGATCACTCCCTATCGGCCCGCAGGCCGGTTACCTCCTCGTACCAGCGAGGTCGATGGCGGCGCGCCCAGCTGGTGGCCACCCACCCACCGGCCATCGACCCCAGGGCGTCGCGGTCGGCCAATGCCATGCGGAGATGGCCGGCCACCACCAGCCCCACCGCCAGCGCCGTCCAGTCGTGGACGAAGGTGGCGCCCGTCCGCCAGTCCAGGGGGAAGAAGCGGAACCAGTGCATGATCGAGCCGGTGGCCAGCATGACCACGATGGCCCCGCCCACGAAAGCGGCATTGAGCTTCTGGCCGGGGTTGAACTTGTGCAGGCGCACCGTGGTATCGCGTCCGAGTGAGCGCAGCCACCGACGGTCGTCGGCGTCGAAGCGGTTGAACGCGGTCAGGTCGCGCAGCACGCTTCGCCGCCACGGCCCGAGCAATGCCGCGGCTAGGGGCACCGGCAGTAGGAGCCCGCTCCACACGTGCACGCTTCGTACCAGCCCCCGGCGGCCCACCAGCGCCGAGAGCTGGCCCACGTAGAGCGCCGCCGCGGTTGCCAGCAGCACACCGAAAAGAACGGCGTTGGCCCAATGCAGAGCCCGCTCGGCCCGGTCGAAGCGCAACAGTGCTCTTGGCGCTGTGGAGTCGCCGACGATGCCGTCAGACGGGCTGGTCGTCACGGCCGTTCGACCTCCCGATCCAGGCGTGCACCGAGTAGCCGCGGTTCTCCCAGTAGCCGGGCTGGGGGTCGGGGCCGGTGACCTCGATGCCGTCGAGCCACTTGCACGACTTGTACCCGTACATTGGCGCCACATAGAGGCGCACCGGCCCGCCATGGGCAGAGGAGACGGGCTTGCCCTCCAATTCGTAGGCAACCATTACGTCGTCGCGACGGGCCTGGTCGAGGGTGAGGCTCTCCGTGTAGAGGCCGTCGGCGGAGTGGAACCGCACGCCTCCCGCCCCGGCCTGCACCCCGGCCCGGTCGAGGACGTCGGCCAGTCGCACGCCCACCCACGAGACATCGCGCACCCGCCAGCCGGTGACGCACTGGAAGTCGCGCTGGAGATCGGTCGGTGGCATGGCGCGCAGCTCGGCAGTGCCGAGCTCGGTGGGCCGGTCGACCATGCCGCTGACCTTCAGCCGGTAGGAGGCTTCGGGGATCGACGGCAACGTGCCCGTCACCGAGTAGATGCGGAAGCGGCCTACGGGGAACAGCGACGAGAATCCGGTGCCGTCGCGGGCCAGGAGGGGGCCCACCGTGCGCTCGAGCACGTCCTGGATGCGAGACCCGAACAGCACCCCAGCAGCACCGAGCCCGGCCATGGCGAGCACGACCCGCCGGCCGACGGGGGCGCCCGCGCCACTGGTGCTGGGCGACGGGCCCGCTTCGGCAATGCGGAGCTCTGCGTCGGCCGGCGTGGCGGCCTGGTCGAGGGGATCCCGGACGGGCATTTACACCAAGGCTACGGGGACGCCGGGGCGAACGGTGAGCGGGCTCAGCCCTGTATGCGCAGCTCGGGACTGAAGACCCGGCTGCGGCCCAGGGCCGCCACCCGGTCGGCCAGGCCGGCAAAGGCCTGCGAGGCCTCACTTCCCCGGTCCGTGACGGTGATCGGCGCGCCCATGTCGCCGCCCTCGCGCAGCGCGGTCACGAGCGGGATCTGAGTCAGTAGAGGCACACCGAGGTCGTCGGCGAGGAGCTGGCCGCCTCCCTCACCGAAGATCGGGTACCGGGTGCCGTCGTCGCCGGTGAACCAGCTCATGTTCTCGATGACCCCCCGCACGGACAGGTTGACCTTACGGGCCATGAGCGCGGAACGCTGGGCCACCCGCTGAGCCGCGGGCTGAGGCGTGGTGACCACGAACATCTCACTGCGGGGCAGGAACTGGGCGAGGGACAGGGCCACGTCGCCGGTGCCGGGCGGCATGTCGACCAGCAGGTAGTCGGGCTCGCCCCACAGCACGTCGGTGAGGAACTGGTTGAGGGCCTTGTGCAGCATAGGCCCCCGCCAGATCACCGGCTGGTCGTCGCCCACGAAAAACCCGGTGGACACCACCTTCACGCCATGGGCCACCGGCGGCACGATCATGCCGTCGAGCACCACCGGCTCCTGGGTCAGGCCGAGCATCTTGGGAACCGAGAACCCGTAGACGTCGGCGTCGAGCACCGCGACCTCGTGGCCCTTCTGGGCCAGGGCGATGGCCAGGTTGACGGTGACCGACGACTTGCCCACTCCGCCCTTGCCCGAAGACAGGCCCAGCACCCGCGTCGACGACGAAGGGTCGGCGAAGGGCACCTTCGGGGCTTCACCGTCGCCGGCCGCCGGGCCTGGGCCCTGTCCCCCGCTCTGGGGGCCGCTCGGGCCCTGCATGCGATCTCGTAGGGCGGCGCGCTGCTCGTCGGTCATCACCGTGAGGTCGACGTCGACGTTACGCACCCCGTCGAGCGCCTCGACGGCGCGCGTCACCCGGTCGGTGATCTCGGCCCGCAGGGGGCAGCCGGCGACGGTGAGGGCGACGGTGACACCCACCCGGCCGTCGTCGACGTCGATGGCGCGCACCATGTCAAGGTCGACGATGCTGCGCTGCAGCTCTGGGTCCTGCACGGGCCGGAGGGCTTCGAGCACCTCGGCTTCGGTGGGCATGGGAGAGCGGCTCCGATTTGTCCTATTCCGATTTCCACTATGAGGACAGGTAGAATACCGGGGTGGACCAGGGTACCTTCACGGCGCATGAGTTCTCGGCCGCCGTCGCCGCCGTCACCAGCGCCTTCGGTGACCCCACTCGTCGCGACATCTACCTGTTCGCCCGAGACGTCGAAGGGGGCGTTACCGCCGGTGAGGTGGCCGAGCGCTTCGAGCTGCACCCCAACGTAGCCCGCCACCACCTCGACAAGCTGGCCGCCGGCGGCTATCTCGACGTGGCCGTCGAACGCCCGGGGCTGGGCGCGGGGCGGCCGTCGAAGTGCTACCGCGCCAACGACAAGGACATGGGCCTCGACTTCCCGGCCCGGCGCGACGACCTGCTCATCACCCTCCTGGGCCGTGTTCTCGCCCTGGTGCCGGTCGAGGCGGCCGAGGCCATGGCCGAGGAGGTTGGCATCTCCTACGGGCAGGCCCTGGCTGCCTCCATGGCCCCCGCCGAGGGCCACCGTTCGCTGCAGGCGGCGCTGCACGCCGTGGCCGATGCCCTCACCGCCCACGGCTTCGCCGCCCATACCGCTGAGCACGGCGGAGCCCTCGCCATCGTCTCCGACGTGTGTCCGTTCGGCTCGGCCGCCGTGCAGCACCCGGTGATCTGCGCAGTAGACCGGGGCATGGTGAAGGGCATGCTGGCGTCTCTCTACGGCGACACCGTGCCCGAGACCTCGGCGTCGCTCCCCCAGGGCGACCCGATCTGCGTCACTTTGGTCTGAGCCCGGCGCCGGGTGGCTCGCCACTACCTTGACCACGCTTCCACCTCACCCGCTCGCCCCGAAGTGGTGGAGGCGATGCTGCCGTGGCTGGCGGCGGCCGCCGACCCCGGACGGGTCCACACCGAGGGTATGCGGGCGAGGGTCGCAGTGGAGGACGCCCGACGCCAGGTGGCCGCCCTGCTGGGCTCCCGCCCCCGCGAGGTGGTGTTCACCAGCGGGGCGACCGAAGCCATCGCCGCCGCCGTCTTCGGGGCCACCGAGAGGGGTTCGCACCTGGTTTGCCCCGCGGTTGAGCACTCGGCGGTCCGCGAGTCCTCGGCGCGCGTAGACGTCACCACCGTGGGCGTCGACGGCCTGGGCCGGGTGGACCTCGACGAGGTGTTGACGGCCGTGCGTCCCGGTCAGACGGCCCTCGTCCACCTCCAGTGGGCCAACCACGAGGTCGGCACCCTGCAGCCGGCCGCCGAGGTGGCCACCGCATGCCGCCGGCTGGGAGTGCTCAACCATTGCGATGCCGCCGCCGCCGCCGGGCATGTGCCCGTGGGGTTCGGGGACTCGGGTGCCGACCTGATGTCGGTGAGCGCCCACAAGCTGGGTGGCCCGCCGGGCGTGGGTGCCCTGCTGGTGCGTCGGGGGCTGCGACTTCGGCCCCTGCTCCTGGGCGGCGACCAGGAACGGGCCCGGCGGGCGGGCACCGAGAACGTGGCCGGGATCGTTGGCTTCGGCGCCGCCGCCGGGCTGCTCCTCGAACGGCGGGAGGCCGAGGCCGCCGTAGCCCGGACCCTCACCGACCGCCTGCTGACCGCTGCCCTGTCCGTCGACGGCGTGGACGCCTACGGCGACGTCGACCGTCGCCTTCCCCATGTCGTCTGCTTTGGGGTGGCCGGTGTGGAGGCCGAAGGCGTCGTGCTGGGCCTCGACCAGGCGGGGGTCGCGGTGCACTCGGGCAGTGCGTGCTCGTCAGAGTCGCTGGAGCCGTCTCCGGTCCTGGCGGCCATGGGCGTCGACGCCCGCCACTCCGTGCGGATATCGGTGGGCTGGTCGTCGACCGAAGCCGACGTCGACGCCTTCACCGCCGCCTTCCCCCAGGTGGTGGGCCGCCTCCGTGCCCTCGCCAGCGGGGTATAGGAGACATGGAGTTCTATGCACGCTTTCTAACCGGTGGGGTTAGAAAGCGCGCAAAGAACCAAGCAGCTCAGCTGGCGGCGTCGGTGGGGTTGCCGCCCAGGTAGGCGGCATCGGCGGAGCCGTCGCCATCACCGTCGCCGCCACCGTTGGTGGTGGTGCCGATGTTGGCCAGCCAGGCGGCCAGATCGGTGTCGGTGTCCGATGAGTAGTACGACAGCGGCTCGTAGTCGGGGGCTTGGATGTCGAGGTTGCGGTAGCGGGCCATGCCGGTGCCGGCCGGGATGAGCTTGCCGATGATGATGTTCTCCTTCAAGCCCATGAGCTGGTCGCGCTTGCCCTCGATGGCGGCCTCGGTGAGCACCCGGGTGGTCTCTTGGAACGACGCCGCCGACAGCCACGACTCGGTGGCGAGGGACGCCTTGGTGATGCCCATTAGCTCGGGGCGGCCCTCGGCGGGGCGCTTGTCGGCCTGCACCAGCATGCGGTTGACTTCCGCGTAGTTGCGGGCGTCGACGCGCTCGCCGGGCAGGAACTCTGACTCGCCGGCCTCGGCCACCAGCACCCGGCGCAGCATCTGGCGCACGATGAGCTCGATGTGCTTGTCGTGGATGGACACGCCCTGGGCCCGGTAGACCTGCTGGACCTGGTCGACCAGGTAGCCCTGGGTGTCGCGGATGCCTTTGATCTCGAGCAGCTCCTTGGGGTCTTTGGGGCCTTCGATGAGGGCCTCGCCGGCGGCGATCTCCTGGCCCTCGCGCACCGACAGGCGGGCCATGTCGCGGACCGACACCGGGTAGGCCTCCTCGCTGCCGTCGTCGCCCACGATGGTGACGGTGCGACCCTTGGCCTCGTCGTCGACGAGGCGCACCACCCCCGAGGTGCGGGCCAGCACAGCCTTGCCCTTGGGGGTGCGGGCCTCGAACAGCTCCACTACCCGGGGCAGGCCGTGGGTGATGTCCTCGCCGGCGATACCGCCGGTGTGGAAGGTGCGCATGGTGAGCTGGGTGCCGGGCTCGCCGATGGACTGGGCGGCGATGACGCCCACCGCCTCGCCCAGCTCGATGGCCCTGCCCGTGGCCAGGGAACGGCCGTAGCACAGGCCGCACACACCGTGGCTGGCCTCGCAGGTGAGCACCGTGCGCACCCGCACCCGGTCGACGCCGGGGTCCTCGCGCAGGGCGACCATCTCGGCTTCGCCCACGGCCGTGTTGGCGGCCAGCTCGGTGCCGTCGGCCAGGGTGACCGCGTCGACGAGAGTGCGCCCGTACAGGCGCGTCTCCAAGTTGGTCCGGGCATCGGGCCGGTCGGGGGTGACGTTTTCCAGCCACAGCCCCCGGGTGGAGCCGCAGTCGACCTCACGGACGATGAGCTCCTGGGCCACGTCGACCAGCCGGCGGGTGAGGTAGCCGGAGTCGGCGGTGCGCAGGGCGGTGTCGGCCAGGCCATTGCGGGCGCCGTGGGTGGAGATGAAGTACTCGAGGACCGACATGCCCTCGCGGAAGTTGGACTTGATGGGACGGGGGATGATCTCGCCCCTGGGGTTGGCCACCAGGCCGCGCATGCCGGCGATCTGGCTGACCTGCATGATGTTGCCGCGCGCTCCCGAGCCCAGCATCATGTCGATGGGGTTGAACGTCTCGCCCCCGAGGGTCTTCTGCATGGCCCGGCGGACCTCCTCGGTGGCGTTGATCCAGATCTCCACCTCCTTCTGGCGGCGCTCGTCATCGGTGATGATGCCCCGGCGGAACTGAGACTCGATCTTGTCGGCTTCCTTCTCGTAGCGGTCGAGGATCACGGGCTTCTCGGGCGGCGTCTTCACGTCGTCCATGGAGATGGTGAGCCCAGACTGGGTGGCGAAGCGGAAACCGAGGTCTTTGATGGCGTCGAGGCTCTCGGCCACGGTCGCCTTGGTGTACTCGCCCACCAGCTTCTCGACGATGTCGGTCACCTGGCGCTTCTTCACCGCGGCGTCGATATGGCCGAAGCGGGCCGCGAAGCCCTCGGGAAGGGCGTTCTCGAACAGCAGGCGCCCAGGTGTGGTGAGCCGGTAGGGCAGGCCCCCTTCGTCGGAGCCATCAGAGCCGTTGGTTGACCGGCTGGGGTCGGCGAACTGGATCTCGGCGTGCACCGACAGCTCGCCGTTGTCGTAGGCCTGCTCGATCTCCCAAAGGTGGCGGTAGCGCCGCCCCTCCCCCTTGGCACCGGGAACCATGGAGGTGAGGTAGTAGATGCCGATCACCATGTCCTGGCTGGGCACGGTGAGGGGGCGGCCGTTAGCCGGCGACAGCACGTTGTTGGCCGACAGCATCAGCACCCGGGCCTCGGCCTGGGCCTCGGCCGACAGCGGCAGGTGCACGGCCATCTGGTCGCCGTCGAAGTCGGCGTTGAAGGCGGCGCATACGAGGGGGTGGATTTGGATGGCCTTGCCCTCGACGAGCAGGGGCTCGAAGGCCTGGATGCCGAGGCGGTGCAGGGTGGGGGCCCGGTTGAGGAACACGGGATGCTCCTTGATGGCCTCCTCCAGCACGTCCCACACCTGGGGGCGGCGACGTTCCACCATACGCTTGGCCGACTTGATGTTCTGGGCGATCTCGGTGTCGACCAGTCGCTTCATCACGAAGGGCTTGAACAGCTCGAGTGCCATGAGCTTGGGCAGGCCGCACTGGTGCAGCTTGAGGGTGGGGCCGGCCACGATGACCGAGCGGCCCGAGTAGTCGACGCGCTTGCCCAGCAGGTTCTGGCGAAACCGGCCCTGCTTGCCCTTGAGCATGTCGGACAGCGACTTGAGGGGGCGGTTGCCGGGCCCGGTAACGGGACGGCCGCGCCGGCCGTTGTCGAACAGGGCGTCAACGGCCTCTTGGAGCATGCGCTTCTCGTTGTTGACGATGATCTCGGGAGCCCCGAGGTCGAGGAGGCGCTTGAGGCGGTTGTTGCGGTTGATGACCCGGCGGTAGAGGTCGTTGAGGTCGGAGGTGGCGAAGCGGCCGCCGTCGAGCTGCACCATGGGGCGCAGGTCGGGCGGGATCACCGGCACGGCGTCGAGGATCATGGCCGACGGCTCGTTGACCCGGCGGCTGTGATCGTCGCGCCGGTTGAAGGCGGTGACGATCTTGAGGCGCTTGATGGCCTTCTGCTTGCGCTGGACCGACAGCGGCCGGCGGCCGTCGTTGGCGTCGATCATCTCCCGGAGCTTGATCTCCTCGGAGTCGAAGTCGATCTCGGTGATGAGCTGGGCGATGGCGTCGGCACCCATGCCACCGCGGAAGTAGTCGCCGTAGCGGTCCTTGAGCTGGCGCCACACGATCTCGTCTTCGATGATCTTGCGGCTGTGCAGGTCGCGGAGCTCGTCGAAACCCTGCCGGGCCAAGTCGAGCTCGGCCTGGGCCCGCTCGCGGATCTGGGCGACCTCCTTGTCGGCCGCCTTCTGGCGGCCCTTGATCTCGGAGTCCTTGGCACCCGAACCCTCGAGCTCCACCACCTCGGCCTCGAGGTCCTTGAAGCGGTGGTCGATGTCAATGTCACGCTGGCGCTCGATCTCGGCCAGCTCCTCGGCCATCTCGGCTTCGAGCTCGGGGAGGTCGGCATGGCGCTTCTCGTCGTCGACGAAAGTCACCAGGTTGGCGGCGAAGTAGATGACCTTCTCGAGCTGCTTGGCCTTCAGCTCCTCACGGGCCTCGGTGCCCATGAGCAGGTAGGCCAGCCACGACCGCGTGCCCCGCAGGTACCAGATGTGGACCACGGGCGCGGCCAGCTCGATGTGGCCCATGCGCTCGCGCCGCACCTTGGAGCGGGTGACCTCCACGCCGCAGCGCTCGCAGATGATGCCCTTGAAGCGGACGCGCTTGTACTTGCCGCAGTAGCACTCCCAGTCCTTGGTAGGGCCGAAGATCTTCTCGCAGAACAAGCCGTCCTTCTCGGGCTTGAGGGTGCGGTAGTTGATGGTCTCCGGCTTCTTGACCTCACCGTTGGACCACGTGCGGATGGAGTCCGCGGTGGCCAGAGCGATGCGCAGCTGGTCGAAGTTGTTGACGTCGAGCACTAGAACGCGCCCCTTTCTGCAGCCCGGCGGGCGTCTTCCTCGTCGGAGCCTCGTTCAGGTCGCGATAGGTCGATTCCCAGTTCTTCGGCGGTGCGGAAGATGTCTTCGTCGAGCTCCCGCATCTCGATCTCCTCACCGGTGGTGGACAGCACCTCCACGTTGAGGCACAGGCTCTGCATCTCCTTGATGAGCACCTTGAACGACTCGGGGATGCCCGGCTCGGGGATGTTCTCGCCCTTCACGATGGCCTCGTAGACCTTTACCCGGCCCAGCACGTCGTCGGACTTGATGGTGAGCAGCTCCTGCAGGGCGTAGGCGGCGCCGTAGGCCTCGAGGGCCCACACCTCCATCTCCCCGAACCGCTGGCCACCGAACTGGGCCTTGCCGCCCAAGGGCTGTTGGGTGATCATCGAGTAGGGGCCGGTGGAGCGGGCGTGGATCTTGTCGTCGACGAGGTGCAGGAGCTTGAGGATGTAGACGTAGCCCACGGTGATGGGCTGGTCGTAGGGCTCGCCGGTGCGGCCGTTGTAGAGCACCGTCTTGCCGTCGGGCTGGACCAGGCGCTCACCGTCGGCCGACTCGGGGTTGATGCGCTCGAGCAGCTCACGGATGGTGGAGTGGCCGCCGGCATCGGCTTCGTCCCAGTGGGCCCCGTCGAACACGGGTGATGCCACCCACACCGCGGGGTCGGTGGTGGGACGGGTCTTGGTGTCGGGCGCCCCATCGCGCTCGGGCGCCAACATCGCGTCCCAGCCCCAGCGCGCCGCGTAGCCGAGGTGGGCCTCGAGCACCTGGCCCACGTTCATCCGGCTGGGCACGCCCAGGGGGTTGAGGATTATGTCGACAGGAGTGCCGTCGGCCAGATGGGGCATATCCTCGACGGGCAGGATCTTGGAGATGACGCCCTTGTTGCCGTGGCGCCCGGCCAGCTTGTCGCCCTCGGAGATCTTGCGCTTCTGGGCCACGTAGACACGCACCAGCTGGTTCACCCCGGGGGCCAGCTCGTGCTGCTCCTCCCGGGAGAACACCTTCACGTCGATGACCTTGCCGGTCTCGCCGTGGGGCACCTTGAGGCTGGTGTCGCGCACCTCCCTCGCCTTCTCCCCGAAGATGGCCCGCAAGAGGCGCTCTTCGGGGGTGAGCTCGGTCTCGCCCTTGGGCGTGACCTTGCCCACCAACACGTCGCCGGCGTCGACCTCGGCGCCGAGGCGAATGATGCCCCGCTCGTCGAGGTCGGCCAGGATCTCGTCGGAGAGATTGGGGATGTCGCGGGTGATCTCCTCGGCGCCCAACTTGGTGTCACGGGCGTCGACCTCGTGGGCCTCGATGTGGATCGAGGTGAGCACGTCGTCGCGCACCAGGCGCTCGGACAGGATGATGGCGTCCTCGAAGTTGTAACCCTCCCAGGGCATGAAAGCCACCAACAGGTTCTTGCCCAAGGCCAGATCACCGTGGTCGGTGGAAGGGCCGTCGGCCAGCACGTCGCCCTTCGCCACGGTCTGGCCCGTGTCGACCACCGGCTTCTGGTTGATGCAGGTGCCCTGGTTGGAGCGACGGAACTTGGCCAGCCGGTAGGTCTTGCGGCCCAGCATGACGCCCTCACGGCGTTCGACCACCGAGGCGGCATTGTCGGCCTGCCCCGGCGCGTACTCCACCACCACGTGGTCGCCGGTGACCTCGACCACCTCGCCCTCGCCCTCGGCCAGCACCACGTCACCTGCGTCGCGGGCGGCCCGGGCCTCGATACCGGTGCCAATGTAGGGGGCCTCCGCCCTCACCAGGGATACTGCCTGGCGCTGCATGTTGGCTCCCATCAGGGCTCGGTTGGCGTCGTCGTGCTCGAGGAAGGGGATCATGGCGGTGGCCATCGACACGATCTGCTTGGGGGAGACGTCCATGAGGTCGACCTCCGAAGGGGGCACGTAGTCGACCTCACTGGTGGTGCCGTAGGAGGTGCCGGCCGCGCCGAAGCGCACGCCCGCCCCCTGGGGGCCGCGGCGCACGAGCACCCGGTCGCCCGTAAACTCGCCGTTGTCACCCAGGGAGGCGTTGGCCTGAGCGATGACGTGCTCCTCCTCCTCGTCGGCGGCGAGGTAGAGGATTTCGTCGGTGACCCGGCCGTCGGTGACCTTGCGGTAGGGGGTCTCTATGAACCCGAAGGCATTGACCCGGGCATAGGTGGCCAGGGAGCCGATGAGGCCGATATTGGGGCCCTCCGGCGTCTCGATGGGGCACATCCGGCCGTAGTGCGAGGTGTGCACGTCGCGCACCTCGAAGCCGGCCCGCTCCCGGGACAGTCCGCCCGGGCCCAGGGCCGACAGGCGGCGCTTGTGGGTGAGGCCGTCGAGGGGGTTGGTCTGGTTCATGAACTGCGACAGCTGGCTGGTGCCGAAGAACTCTTTGATGGCGGCCACCACGGGGCGGATGTTGATCAGGGTCTGGGGAGTGATGGCCTCGACGTCCTGCGTGGTCATGCGCTCGCGCACGACCCGCTCCATGCGGGACAGGCCGATGCGGACCTGGTTCTGGATCAGCTCGCCGACCGAGCGGATACGACGGTTGGCGAAGTGGTCCTGGTCGTCGAGGCGGTAGCCGGTCTCGCCCGCAGCCAGGTGGAGGAGGTAGGTGGTAGCGGCAAGGATCTCGGTGGGCGACAGCACACCCTGGCCCGGGGTAGGGCGTTCGAGGTCGGCGTCGAACAGACCAGCGATCTTCTCGATCTCGGGGCCGAGCTTGCGGTCGAGCTTGTAGCGGCCCACCCGGGTGAGGTCGTAGCGCTTGGGGTTGAAGAAGGCGTTCTCGAAGTAGGCCCGGGCTGCCTCAACCTGGGGAGGCTCGCCAGGACGGGCCCGCTTGTAGATCTCCACGAGGGCCTCCTCGCGGGTAGGGGCGAGCTCGCGCTCCTTCTCCCACTGGCCCTCGAGGAAGTCGAAGTGGCGGACGAAGCGGTCGAGGAAGCCGGGAGCCTGCTCCTCGTCGTAGCCCAGGGCCCGCAGCAGCACGAACAGGCTCAGGCGGCGCTTGCGGGCCACCCGGGTGCCGGCGGTGACGTCTTTGCCCGGCTTCTGCTCGATGTCGAACTCGATCCACTCGCCCCGGTAGGGATGGATGGTTCCGGTGGCGATGGTCTTGGCGTCGCGACCAGGCTGGAAGATGACCCCGGGGGAGCGCACCAACTGGGAGACGACCACTCGCTCGGTGCCGTTGATGATGAAGGTGCCCTTGGGCGTCATCACCGGGAAGTCACCGATGAAGACAGTCTGTTCCTTGATCTCACCGGTGGTGGCGTTCATGAACCGGGCCCGCACGAAGATGGGTGCGGAGTAGGTCATGTCCTTCTCTTTGCACTCGTCGACCGTGAACTTCGGCGGCGGGCGCAGATCGGGATCGGCAGCGTCGAACTCGAGCTCGAGACGGAGCTGGCCGGTGAAGTCCTCGATGGGGCTGATGTCGCGGAAGGTCTCCGCCAAGCCGGTGTCGAGGAACCAGCGGAACGAGTCGCGCTGGACCGAGATCAGGTCAGGGAGAGGCAGGACCTCTCCCAGGCTGGAGAAGGAGAAACGTTCCCGGGTGGCGGGACGAGAGGGCACAGAGCGACTCCCTTAGGGGTACGGAGATGCGGCCGAGGGTGCGATGCGTGCCGGGGCGCGCGTCACCGAACAGGATGCTCGTAGAGCGGGGACACAGACGACACGGCAGGAGCCAGCTTACCCTCAACGGCGCGCATCGGCAAGGCCGAAGACGTGCCCGGGGGGAAGGCTAAGCCAAACGACCCCGCCGGTCAAGGGTCATTGGCCCGGACTATTGATCAGCCGCCGGGTCGTCAACAGCAGTACAGGTGCTACGATGTGACGCATGGACCGAGTTGGAGTTCGGGTGCTCCGCCAGCGGGCGAGCGAGTTGTTGCGACGGGTCGCCATGGGCGAGACGCTCGAGATCACCGATAGGGGCCGCCCCGTGGCCCGGCTCACCCCTCTCCCTGAGGGCGGCGTCATCGAGCGCCTGACGGCCGAGGGTCGCCTTACGCCGGCCAGAGGCGACCTGCTCGAAATCGAGCCGCTCCCTCCAACGCCGGGTCTACCCCTTCCGAGCGAAGTACTCCAGGAGCTGCGTGCCGACGAGCGCTGAAGCCGTCTACCTCGACTCCTCAGCGCTCGTCAAGCTGGCGATCGTAGAGGCGGAATCCCGAGCGTTGAAGGACTTCTTGAGCTCCGGGCGGCTCGCGTTCTCGAGCATCATCGCCCGTGTCGAGGTTCGGCGCGCCGTCGGCCGACATGGGCAGAGGGCTCTGGTCAATGCCGGGATCGTGCTGGCTCGGACCAACTTGGTGCGTCTCGAGGATCAGATGGTCGATACGGCAGGCACGCTTCCTCCGGCCACGCTTCGTAGCCTCGACGCTATCCACCTGGCTTCAGCGCTGACACTTGGGCCGGCGCTGATCGCACTCGTCACCTACGACGACCGCTTGGCCCGGGCGGCCACAGCCCTCGGATTGGAGGTGGTCGCCCCCTCGTGACTGTGGCTATTTGACTTCGACGGTGGCGCCGGCCGCCTCGAGCTGGGCCTTGGCCTTCTCGGCGTCTTCCTTGCTCGCCTTCTCCAGGACGGGCTTGGGCGCACCGTCGACGAGGTCCTTGGCCTCCTTGAGCCCGAGGTTGGTGAGGGAGCGCACCTCCTTGATGACCTGGATTTTCTTGTCGCCCACGGCGGCGAGCACGACGTCGAACTCGTCCTTCTCCTCCTCGACCGGCGCGGCCTCGGCCCCCCCACCAGTAGCGGGGGCGGCAGCCGCCACCGGCGCCGCCGCGGTGACACCGAACTTGTCCTCGAACTCGGTGAGCAGCTCGCTCAGCTCGAGGACGGTCATGCCCGCAATACTGTCGAGGATCTCTTCTTTGGTGGCCATCGGTTACTCCTTTTCGCCAGGTTGGGTGTCGGTAGTTGGCTCAGGGGTGGGCACGGGCGGGGTTTCAGCGGGCGGGGCCTCAGCGGCGGCACCGGCCTTCTCGACGAGGGCAGCCAGGCCGTAGGCGAAGTTGCGGGGTATGGCGGCCAGCAGACCGGCGAGCTGGCGCAGGGGAGCAGCGAGCGCTCCGGCCAGCTGGGCCAGAACCACCTCGCGCGGAGCCACGTCGGCCAGGGCCCCGGCGTCGGCGGCGGTCAGCACGCGCCGTCCCAGCACACCGCCCTTGACCACCAGGTTGGGGGCGGTACGGCCGAAGTCGCGCAGGGCCTTGGCCACCAGCACGGCGTCGCCGTCGACGAAGGTCACCGCGGTTGGTCCGATCAGCAGGTCGTCGATGCCCTCGAGGCCGAGATCGGCCACTGCCAGGCGCACCAGGGTGTTCTTGTAGATCTTGTAGTCGCCGCCCGCCGCCCGGACCGCCTGTCGCAGGCGGGCCAGCTCGTCGACCTTCAGCCCGCGGTACTCGGTGAGCAGGGTGGCCGAAGCCGACGACAGACGACCGCGTACCTCGGCCACCACGGCGACTTTCTCCGGTCTGGGATTTTCCATGGCCTGAGGCCGACCTCCCCGCCCGGGCGGTGGCACGTCAGGCGGTGAGGCCCCCAAAGGGACGATCACGCCTGGTTGGGCGGCCCTGTCGAGACCTTACGCGCCTGCGCGCACCGAACGTCTTTGGCGTCTGGTGGTGATTAGAGCCAAGACCTTACTACCCGCACGGCGGCGCATGGCACGTCAAGACACCTCGGCCAGCTCGTCGTCGAGGCCCTTCATGCGGTTGGGATCGACCTTGACGCCGGGGCCCATCGTGGAGGCCACCGTGATACCCCGCAGGTAGCGGCCCTTGGCCGCGGCGGGCTTGGCCCGGCCCAGCTCGTCGAGCACGGCCCGCAGGTTCTCGAGCAGGTTGCGACGGTTGAAGCTCACCTTGCCGATGGGCACGTGGATGTTGCCGTAGCGGTCGGTGCGGTACTCGACGCGGCCGCCCTTGAACTCGCGCACCGCCCGACTCACGTCGTCGGTGACGGTGCCCGTCTTGGGGTTGGGCATGAGGCCGCGAGGGCCCAGGACCCGCCCCAGCTTGCCCACTTGGGAGCGCATTAGCTCGGGGGTGGCGATGGCCACGTCGAAGTCCAAGAAGCCCTTCTGCACCCGCTCGGCCAAGTCGTCGGCGCCCACCACGTCGGCGCCCGCCTCCCGGGCTTCGGCAGCGGCATCGCCCGACGCGAAGACCGCCACCCGTACCGCCTTGCCGGTGCCGGCCGGCAGCCCGACGGTGCCCCGCACGATCTGGTCGGCCTTGCGGGGGTCGACGCCAAGGCGCACGGCCAGCTCGACGGTCTCGTCGAAGCGGGCCTGGGCCAGGCTCTTGACGAGGTCGACGGCCTCGCCAGGGCCATGCTGGCGCTGGTGGTCGAATCGGCGTACCGCGTCGGTGTAGCGCTTACCGTTGCGAGCGTTGGTGGTCATCTGATCGTGATACCCATGGACCGGGCCGTTCCAGCCACCTGGCGCTTGGCCGCTTCCATGTCGTTGGCGTTGAGGTCGGGCATCTTGGTGGTGGCGATCTCGACGAGCTGGTCGGCTGTGATCGATCCTGCTCCCTCCCGGCCCGGGGTGGCGGACCCCTTCTCGATGCCGGCCGCAGCCCTGATGAGCACCGGCGTGGGAGGGGTCTTGGTGATGAAGGTGAACGACCGGTCTTCGAACACAGTGATCTCCGCCGGCACGATCGTGCCCCTCGAGCTCTCGGTGGCGGCGTTGTACTGCCGGCAGAACTCCATGATGTTCACGCCGTGGGGACCCAGTGCCGTGCCAACAGGAGGCGCGGGAGTTGCCGCCCCGGCCGGGATCTGGATGCGCACCACCGCGGCTACGCGTCTTTTGGCCATCTGTTCCTTCTCCTGTCGTCGCCGCTGCTACAGCTTGGCGACCTGGCTGAACTCCAGCTCCACCGGGGTCTCCCGCCCGAAGATGTTGACGAGCACCTTCACCTTCATCTGGTCCTCGTTGATCTCGGCGATCGTGCCGGAGAAGTCGGCGAAGGGACCCTCACGGACCCGCACGCTCTCGCCCTCCTCGAACATGGGCTTGTGAGGCCGGCTCTTCTTGGTGCCCTCGGTGCCTTCGGGCTGCACCTGCAGGATGTTCTCCACCTCTTTGCGGGATAGCGGGGTGGGTTTGGCACCGAGGCCGACGAAGCCGGTGACCCCAGGGGTGTTGCGCACCACGCGCCACGAGTCGTCGTCGAGCTCGCAGCGAACGAGCAGGTAGCCGGGGAACACCTTCTTCTGGACGGTGACCTTCTTGCCGCCCTTGAACTCGATCACGTCTTCCATGGGGATGACGCACTCGAAGATGCGGTCCTCCATGTTCATGGAGGCGATCCGGCTCTGCAGGTTGGACTTCACCTTGTTCTCGTAGCCCGCATAGGTGTGCACGACGTACCAGGAGCCTGGTCGGTCGTAGGGGCTCTCGACGACGACCTCCTCCAGCTCCTCGTCTTCGGTCTCGCCGTCCCCAGGCGGACCGCCTGCGGCCGCAGCCAACAGCTCGTCCTCGCTGAGCACGACGGGCTCGCCAGCCGGCTCGGCCTGCTCGGACGTAGGGCCGTCGCCGATCTCGGACATCATTTGAAGAGCACGATGACGAGCTTGCCGAACAGGTAGTCGAGGCCGAAGATCAGCCCGGTGAGCAGGACCAGGGCCATGAACACGACGATCGAGTAGTTGATGACCTCGGCCCGGGTGGGCCAGGCCACTTTGCGTAGCTCGGCACGGACCTGGCGGGTGAACTCGGCGGGACCCACCCGCTCCTTGGTGGGACGGGGAGCGGGACGGTTCTGCGTCCGCTGCGACTCCTTGCGCGCGACAGGAGCGCCTTCGGCATCTACCTGCCCCTGGCGCTGCATCATGCGCTTCATCTGTCGGTTCGCAGCCATCTCTACTGGCAGCCTTTCGCTGGCACCCTTCTAGGGAAGCAGGGCAGGAGGGACTCGAACCCCCAACCGCCGGTTTTGGAGACCGGTGCTCTACCAGTTGAGCTACTGCCCTTGGGGGTCGCGACGAGGATAACACCCGCCCCGGGCAGCCATGCCTCCGCCGCCCAGAGCGCTCAGCTGGCGAGGCGGAGCTTGGAACGGTGGCGGTGGCGGGTGGCCAGCACGATGGCCCCGGCCGCGCCTGCAGTGGCGGCGGCGGCGATGCCGCCCACGTAGGCGGCCCGCCGGCCGGTGAGCAGGTGGCGCATGGCACGGCGCTCGCCCACACCCTGGAGGCTGGCCAGCAGGTCGGGCAACAGCCCCGGGGCGGGCTCGAGAACCTCGGTGCGCAGCTGGTGCAGGGCCCGCAGGACCTTGCGGTACTGGGCCAGCTCCGCCTGGCAGCGCAAGCAGGTCTCCACATGGCGACGGACGTCGAGGTTGGCGACCTGGCCTCCGTCGACGATGGCCGGAAGGGCTATGGCTACGGCCGCGCAGGTGACCCCTCCGTCGTAGGAGTGCGTCGGGGACGGGCTCTGGTCAGACCGCATGGGCTTGCTCCTCTCCCGGCATGGGAAACAGACGTTCACGAAGCTTGCGGCGGGCGCGGTGCAAGCGCACCTTGGCCGCCTCCTCGGAGATCCCCAGCTCGGCGGCGATGGCCTCGTGGGGCAGGTCGTAGACGTCGCGCAGCACGACGACGGCCCGCAGGCGGGGGGGGAGGTCGGCCAGAGCCGCGGTGAGGCGGTCGCGCACGAACCCGGCTTCGGCCATGGCTTCGGGGTCAGCCTCAGGGCGGGAGTCGGCCACCGCCTCGTCGAGGGACAGCTCGTCGTGGCTGGCCCGGGTGCGGCGGACGAGCAGCGTGGAGGCGCAGTTAGCGGTGATGCGGTACATCCACGTGGAGAACCGGGAGTCACCCCTGAAGCGCTTGATGGCCTTGTAGGCTCGCTCGTAGGCCTCCTGGACGACGTCGCGGGCATCGTCCTCGTTTCCCGTCAGCCGGTACGCCAGGGTGTAGGCGTCGGCGTAGGTGCTGCGGACGAGCTGCTCGAACGCCGACCGGTCGCCTCCGCGCGCCGCCGTCACCAACGCGGCTTCGTCGGGAGGCACCATCGCCCCTTTGACCTTCGGTGGGCCCGCGAGGTTACCAACGCTCTCGTCGGGCCCGCCGTCGGCCAACTCGCTCGGTCCTCCGACGCCGTCGATAGGCTCGTCTTTGGGGCCTTCTGGACTGGTCAGCGGGTCTCCCGGTGGACGGTGTGCAACCGGTCCCATCGGCAGTACTTCTTGACCTCGAGACGCTCCCGGTCGTTCTGGCGGTTCTTCATGGTGATGTAGTTGCGACGCTTGCACTGCTCGCAGGCCAACGTCACCTTGACCCGCTTCTCACCTTTTGCCAACGCTCACTCCGTTCCCTCGTTCTTCTTTCCGAACCCCTGGTAGCGGCGGGCGGACTCGAACCGCCGACAACTCGATTATGAGCCGAGTGCTCTGCCAACTGAGCTACGCCGCCAGGCGCAGGCCCCATTCTGCACGCTGGAGCCCCCTGTCGGAATCGAACCGACGACACCAGCCTTACCATGGCTGTGCTCTGCCGACTGAGCTAAGGGGGCGGTGCCGCGTCCCATGATAGTGGGCAGGGCCGCCAGTAGGCTCGTGGGGTGAACCAACGGGTGGAGGTGCGCCTGGCCCGTCCCGGCGATGCCGCGGCCACCCGGGCGATCTACAACGCCGAGGTAACCGGTTCCACCGTCACTTTCGATCTCGTTCCCCGCAGCCTCGAAGAGCAGCTGGCGTGGCTGGACGCCCATGCCGGTGCCCATCCCGCCATCGTGGCCGTCGACGGGGCCGACATCGTAGGGTTCGCCTCCCTCAGCCCCTACCGGAGCCGTCCTGCCTACGCCACGACGGTGGAGGACTCGGTCTACGTGCGAGCCGACCGGCGGGGCCAGGGCCATGGGGGCGCCCTGCTCGCCGAGCTGGTGCGATTGGCCACCGCCCACGGCTTCCATTCCGTCATGGCCCGCGTGGTGGGCGGCCACGAAGCCTCGATCGCCCTTCACCAGGCGTGCGGCTTCGACCTGGTCGGCGTGGAGCGGGAGGTCGGCCGCAAGTTCGGCCACTGGCTCGACGTCGTCCTCATGCAACGGATGCTGTGACTACCAGGCGGGCGACTGGGGCCAACCACGCGGCGGACTGAGCACGGACGGCCCAGTGACAGGCAAGGACGTCTCGTTCTTCCTGGATGCCGACGAGCCGGTCCTCAGCGTCACCGAGGTCTGCTTCGCGGTCGGCTGCTCGTCGCTCGGCACCTTCAGCACCCGCTTCGCCGAGCTGGTCGGCATGCCGCCCGAGGGTCGCGCCAGCAGAGTTGCGGGGACCGCACCGCCTCATCGACCAACGCCAGTGATGGGATTGTTGAGCGCCACGCGATTTGACCGCGCGTACGGCCTGAACGACGTTCATCATGATCGCGCCGCTGCCGCCGTGGGGGCGCCTGGCACCGACGGCTTGCTCGCCCGGCGGGTGACGACAACGGTGT
>JBPCJQ010000033.1:0-32484 GCA_051005135.1 Acidimicrobiales bacterium | reverse complement strand
CGGATGGGCCGGCCGGTGAAGAACGACCGCCGCGACATCGTCAACGCCATCTTCCACGTGGCCGCCACCGGCTGCCAGTGGCGGGCCCTGCCCGCCTGCTACCCGAACTGGAACACCGTGCACCGCTACCACTTGGCCTGGTCCCGTGACGGCACCTGGGAGGCCATCGCCGAGCGTCTGGCGGAAGCCGTCCGACGCCAGGAGGGCCGCGATCCGGAGCCGTCGGCCGGGACCGTGGACGCCCGCAGCGTGCGGGGAGCGGCCACCGTCACCGGCTCTACCAGGGGTTATGACGCCGGCAAGAAGATCTCGGGCCGCAAGACGTTCGGCGTGGTCGACACCCTGGGCCTGCTGATCGCCGTGTTCGTCGTTGCCGCCAGCACCTCCGACAACGCCGGCGGGATCGAGGTCCTCGACCGTGTCCGGCCCCACTCGAAGCGGTTCGCCAAGGTGTGGTGCGACGCCGGGTTCAAGGTCGCCTTCGCCCGTCACTGCCGCCAGCGCCACATCGCCGTCGAGGTGGTCAACAAGATCCACACGGATCGCTTCGAGGTGCTCCCGCGGCGGTGGGTGGTGGAGCGGACGTGGTCGTGGTTGATGTGCAACCGCCGCCTGCAGATCGACTATGAGCGAGATCCGAAGGTCACCGAAGGCTTCGTATGGGCAGCCCACAGTCGGCTCCTCCTGCGCCGCCTGACCGCCCCGCCGCTTGCCTGATCGCGCTGGGGAAACATTCGCGACAGCTACTCAGAGAGGCGGAGGATCATGGAAATGCGAATCTTGGGAGCACGGGCCGGGATGCAGGCGGACGCCCGTCGTCGGCTGGCGGCTCTCGGCGCGCTGGTGGCCGCCGCCGTGGTCCTTCTCGCCCCTGCATCGCCGGCCGCAGCGGCCCCCTTCGTGGGCGCCCAGGCCACCGCCCTGGGCGGTAGCCCGCTGATCCAGGCCAACTGCCCCACCGCGGTGTCGCCGCCGGTCCAAGTCGGTCCGTCGACGAGCGGTGTCCTCACCGTGAGCGGGCCCGCCGGGGCGCTGTGCAACGGCGCCAACCCGATAGCCCGGACCTCGGGCCAGTACACGCTACCAAGCCTGGCTCAGCAAGGCTTCGACGCCTCGTGCGACGGAACCACCGGTGCCACCGGTGGTGGCGTCTTTGTGTCCGCCGGCACCACCGGACTACCGGGTGGGACGACCACCGCGGTCACCGCCGTCCAAGGTCCGGCCATCGTCACTTCCCCAACGGCTCAGTCGCCGTTCTCAACGAGGTCATCACCACGGGCACATCGGTCACTCGCCGGGCCATCCGCATCACTTCGGGCCCAGGGGCGGGTGCCATCATCGGCCAGGTGATCTGCGGCACCGCCCCCTACCCACTCGGCGTGTCGGCGGCCGCCCCCGCTGCCCCCGGGCCGGCAGTGGCTCTTCCCGCCTCCAGCGGCGGTGGGTCCCACACGGCGCTGCTTTGGCTGGCGGGCTCGGCTTGCTGCTGGTCACCCAACTGGCGGTGGCCCGCCACCTCCGCCGCCGCCGCCTGGTCGCTGGCACCACTGCCGAATAGGCCGTCGAGAGCGACCACCACGCCGTGGATATGGGGCCGCTATGGGTCCTGAACGACGATCCCCAACTCGCGGGCGGCAGACCGGAGACGACCGTCGAAGGTGGCGATGCGACCGTTCACCTGCCCCGCAGCCAGCAGCACACAGCAGTCGGGCATCTTCAGGTTGGTTCGCGCCCGCAAGACGGCCAGCCCGGCAGACGCCTGCTGGTCGAAGTCCACACTTGCCACGTCGAGCTCTCGCAGGGCGCCGGTTGCTCGGTCGAGTTGGCCCGCCCGTGCCGGCCCGACCAAGACCTCGGCGATCGAGATGGGGCTCGCCCCCAAAGGCTCACCGGCCTTTTGCAGCAACCTGGTAGCCCGGTCATGGTGAGCGTCGGCTGCGTCGAAGTGGCCGATGAGCACACTGGCGTCGACGACGATCATGCCGGCCAATCGTCTCGCAGCTTGCTCAGGTAATCAGCGCCGTACAGCCCGGTGAGAGCCCCGGCGGTGCGGGTCACCGCCTCGTGGCGAGCCACCGTTCGTTGACCCTGTTGATCGAGAAGAGCTCGATGTCCTTCTTCAACCAGGTGCAACAGAAGCTTGGCCCGACGGTCACGGTCTTCGGGCCATCGTGTCGAGGCGTCGTCGAGAGCGCCGGCGATGGCATCGGTCTCGGTGATCAGATGACGGCGACGGGTCGTGGGCATGATCGAAGTGTATCACTGCGAGGGTGGTGATACACCTAGCGCTCGCGGCGATGGCACTCCCGGTACGGTTGCTCGTGATGTTCGACGGCGCCGAGTTCAGGAGATGGCGCACCGAGGCGGACAATGCCCTGGACATGGCGCGAGTCGGCGATCGCTACAACTGGCGTTCCTTCCTCGCCGAGCAGGCCGCCCAGCTGGCCGTGAAAGCCCTGCTCCACGGCCTCGGAATCGGACCGTGGGGCCACGACCTGGTGGAGCTGGGCCGGGCCATGGCCGCCGCCCTCGGCGAGCCCTTGCCGGCGGAGGTAGCCGACGCGCTTGTCCGGCTCTCGAGGCTCTACATCCCAACCCGCTACCCCGACGCCCACCCCGCGGGCGATCCCGGCGAGCACTACAGCGCGGCTGACGCCGACAAGGCAATCGGCGACGCAGAGCTGATCCTTGCCAGCGTCGACGCCATCTGGCGACAGCTCGGGGACGCATGAAGATAGACGCGGCCAGGATCATCGAGAGGCGGAGGGCCGAGCAGCGGACGCTCCTGGCCCGGGCCTCCGAGCTCGCCGCTGGCTTGGACCCGGGCTTGGGGGTTCGGGCCGTGGTCGTCTTCGGCTCGGTGGCAAGAGGGGACTTCAACCGCTGGAGCGACGTCGACGTGCTGGTGATTGCCGACCACCTCCCCGACCGGGCCCTCGACCGTCTCGATGCCCTCGGGCCGCGCCCCCCCCTGGTCCAGCCAGTGGCATGGACCGCCGAGGAGCTTCGCCAACAACTGGTCCGATTCAACCCCATCGCCACCGAAGCGCTGGAGCGGGGAGTATGGCTGGTGGGCACACCCGGCGACGTCGGCGCCGGTTGATGCCCCAGGGTGATGTACAACTCTTGCAATACATCGTACCATGCGTTTGATGGCCACGATGACAGTCAGTGAAGCCCGGGAGAAGCTGTCCGACGCGGTCGAGACGGCCCACACCGAACCGGTCTTCTTGGAACGCTATGGCCGGCCCGCGGCGGTGCTGGTCAGCCCCGAGCGCTACGAGGAGATGCTGGAGGCGTTCGAGGACGCTGAAGACGCAGCCGCCTTCGACGCCGCCATGGCCGAGGAGGGCGCCAACATCCCCTGGGAGCAAGTGAAGACCGACCTCGGCTGGAAGTGAGCTCTTACCGAATCGAAGTCCGTCCCGCGGCAGCACGGGCCTTGCGCAAGCTCGACCGGGATGTCCAGCTCCGAATCCGAGGAGCGATTGCACTGTTGGCGCAAGACCCGAGGCCACCGACGGCTCGAGCGCTTCGGGGTCGACCGGGCTGTCGAGTCCGGGTCGGCGACTACCGAATCATCTACACCGTCGACGACGACGTCTTGGTGGTGGTCGTGGTAGCGCTCGGACACCGTCGCGATATCTACCGGCAGTGATCAGCCGGCCAGTTGGCGGGATCGCTCGTCGGCCACCAGGGCGTCGTGGAGGTCGTCGAGGTCGCCGAGGAGCACCTTGTCGAGCTTGTGGAGTGTGAGGCCGATGCGGTGGTCGGTGACCCGGTTCTCCTTGTAGTTGTAGGTGCGGATCTTCTCCGAACGCCCGCCACCGCCGATCTGGCCCCGGCGGGTCTCGGACAGCTCGGCCGCTCGGCGGTCCTGCTCGGCCTTGAGCAGCCGGGCCCGCAGCACCTGCATGGCCTTGGCCCGGTTCTGGATCTGGCTCTTCTCGTCCTGCATGGCCACCACGATGCCGGTGGGGACGTGGGTGACGCGCACGGCCGAGTCGGTGGTGTTGACCGACTGGCCGCCGGGGCCGGTGGAGCGGTAGACGTCGACTTTTAGGTCGGAGTCGTCGATGTGCACGTCGATCTCGGCTGCCTCGGGCAGCACGCTGACGGTGGCGGCGCTGGTGTGTATACGGCCCTGAGACTCGGTGACCGGTACCCGCTGCACCCGGTGGGGACCGCCCTCGTGCTTCATACGGGTCCACACGCCTTCTCCCTTCAGCAGGAAGGTGACCTCGTTGACGCCACCCATGTCGGAGGCGTCGACCGACAGCACCTCGTGCTTCCAGCCGTGGCGCTCGGCGTAGCGGGTGTACATGTCGAACAAGTCCTTGGCGAACAGGTTGGCTTCCTCACCACCCTCGGCGCCCCGGATCTCGATGATGACGTTCTTGTGGGCGTTGGGGTCGGCGGGCAACAACAGCAGGCGCAGGGCTTGTTCCAGTTCGGCGATGGACGCCTCGGTGGCCTCGATCTGGTCGCGCAGGAATTCGCGGTCAGCTCCCCCAGAGTCGCCCAGCATCTCCTTGGCTGCCCCCAGATCGTCGAGAGCCGCCTGGTAGCGGCGGTAGGCCGAGACCACCGGCTCGAGCTCCTTGGCCCGCCTCGACCGCTCGATGCGGGCGTTCTGGTCGGCCAGCACCTCGGGATCCGACAGCGCGGCCAGCACCTCGTCGTACTCACGGGCCAGGCGGGCCAGACGCTCCAACATCGGCCCAGGTTACCGGGGCCACGTCAGGCGGGGACTACCAACCCTTGGGTATCGAGACGTCAGTCGGATGGGAGTTGGTGGCGCGGGCCGTAGTGGTCGAAGTGGTCGTGGAGGCGGTCGGGGGAACGGTGGTCTGGGAGACGGTGGGGGTGGTGGTGCCCGTGCCCCGGGGCTTGGTGGTGCCGCCATGGGGTGGCGGCGAGGTCACCGGGGTGCGAGCGGGTACCCCAGTGGAACTGGCGTGGCCTGCGGGCGATGGCGTGGCTCCTCCACCGCCGGAGGTGGCGGAGCCGCTGGCCAGCGTGGTGCCGGGCATGGAGGTGTCGGGCGGCAGGGAGGCGGCGGTGATCCCATCGGGCACGGTGGTGGTGACATCGCTCGACGTGGGTGAGGTGGTGTCGACCTTTGAGTCGTGGCGGCCTCCCGTGATCAGCACCACCGCGAAGGCGATCACCACCAGCGCGGCCACGACCATGCCGGGCAACAGGTCGCGCCAGCGGGCAGTCCACCAGTCGGCCACAGTGGCGGCCCAGGCCCCTCCGACCCCGCCCCGACGGTGGGGCGGGCCAGCCGAGGTGTAGTCGCTGTTGCCAGTGCTGACCATCGCCGACGTGGGCGCGGGATCGTCGTCGGAGATGCGGCGAAGATCGCCCAGTGCGAGGTGGAGGGGGCCGCCGAAGCCCGCCTCGTGGAGGGCGGCAGCCGAAGCCGCCGTATCCACATCGTTGCCGGCGCCGGCCGCGGCCGGCCCGTCGAGGACGGGATCAGGGGCCCACAACAACGCCTCCGCGTTGCCGTTGTCGGAGGAGGCCGAGGGCGGGGTGGGAACCGAAACAGTACGCTCGCCAGGCAGAACCGCTGGGACGTCGACCGATGTGGGTGCGGCACTGGTCTGCGGGTGGCCAGCGGGCGGCGCCGAGGACATTGGGGCCGGGGAAATGGGAGTTGTGGAAGGCAGGTTCAGGAGAGCGCCGAGGGCGCGCGCCAACTCGTCGTCGTCAACGTCGTGTGGCCGCCGCCCGGGGAGGCGGTCAGTGCGGCTGGGAGGAAAACCGTCAGGAATGGCCGACCTCCGTCGCTCGCACCAGGCAGGTCATTGGCCCGCCCGTCCTCGGACACATCCCACTGCGGCCATGGTAGTCGTGGTATCTGAGCTCAGCAGGGCACCCCTCCTGGCTACTTGATCGCCGGCTCAAGAGCCGGTGCTGCGGCTCAGGCGGCGAGGTTGCGGCGACGAGCGAGGACGGTGAGAAATGCACCCAGGAGCACCGCCCCGGCGCCCAGCGCGGCCAGGGGAACCGCGGCGGACCAGCCCGTACGCACCAACGCTCGGGGCGAGGCCGGAGCCCCCTGCACCACGACCACCGACGGCGCCTGCGAGACGACCACCGGGGTGACGACCGGCGTGGGTGGATAGGTGGTCTGGGCTCCGGCGATGGGGGCCGTCAGTAGCCAACCTGTCGCGCACAGGGCCAGAACCAGGAATGCTCTTTTCAACATGGGGTCACTCCATCGCCGTCGTGAAGGCGTTCTCGAACCCGCCCATGCTAACACTCGGCCCGCTCAGAATGCCATGGAGCTCAATTCAGGAGCCGATGCCAGATCGACGACCACCCACTGCGGTAGATCCTCAGCAGTATCGGCCGCCCTGTGTCGAGGCGAATCTCGGTGCCGGCATGACGACTGTCCTGACGTTGGATACCCTGCGCCTGGGCGATGCGCCACCCTTTGGGCACCGACACAGACACCTGGACCTGGTCGGGGTTGACGACCGGTTGATGCCCGATATCGAGCCGGTACCAGCCCCCCGGACCGAGCTGTATACGGCCGTCCAGGCGCAAAGCGACGGTTCGCGTCTGCCGCGACGGGATGCTCACCGTGGTCGACATAGCCAGACGGCCGAGCTCCGGGCGCGAATCGATCTGGAGAGGGCTGCCGTCGATAGTGGCACCCCGCCCCAGGAACGGCGTGTACAAGGAGAGGTAGGTGCGGTTCTCCCCCGGCGCGAACCGCTGGTCGTAGGGGCCGATGACCCCGTTGGGCAGGCCCTGGGAGGGAGCCTGGTTGTCGAGGGCGACCTCGAGGCGCCCCGTGATCCGGGCCGGCCGGGACGAGGGGTCGACAGTCACGTCGTAGCGGACACGGCGGTGCAGGTAGAAGTCGACCTTGTTGGCCGCCAGGTTCTGGTCGACCACCATGAGCGAATCCCCCTGGACCGCCGGTACCGACCCGTCGGCGCCGACCCTTCGGACCAGGTCCTGCTCCTGAGGCTGCTGGAGGTAAGCCATCAGGTGGTCGCCCCGGGTGGCACCGCCGATGAACCGGGCGATGTTGGCCGGACCGCCGAGGTCCGCGGCGGTAAAGGCCTCGAAGACCCGGCGGGAGACCTCGCCGAGGAAGCTCACCCGTTGCTCCTGCACCGGGTACCGCTCGTAGGCACCCCGCAGGGTGATGTCGACCACGTTGGCTGCCGTCACGGGATCGGGCCAACCCGGCACCTGTACGGGGCCCGTCAACTGCAGCAGGGAGGCCAGCCCAGGCGGATCGACGGCAATCACGCCATCGATGGGCCGGCCACCCGACTGGGGGTAGAGGTCGGCGATGATGCGGGCTGTGGTCGGGAAGTCTGGGGAGACGTTGACCTGCTGCCAGGAATTGGCGACGTCGAAGCCGCGGTAGCGGTTTAGGAACTCGGGGGGGACGTTCAGCACGCGAGGATGCACGCCCTGGTCGTTCAGCTCCTGCAGGCGGCCGAAGCGGGTCAGGCGGAGTCGGCCCGCATCGGCCGTCAGCTCGCCCCAGTTGCCGATCAAACCGCCGGTGGCCCGGAGCTCAGCATTGTTCTGGAAGGCGATGAAATAGTGCCGAGGTGGGCCGCCCCCGAGCATGGCGGGGACCAGGCGAGCAGCCTCGGCGGCTCGCTGGGCCGACTCGGTCTCCCGCCTCAGACGACCTTCGAGGTCGTCCACCGCCTGTTGGAGGGGGGGCAGGAGGTAGGGACGCCTGGCGCCTGCCAGAGCGTCCCGCGAGCGGTGAAGCAGCTCAGCCGCGTCCGTCAGTACCGGGGTCAGGCGCTGAAGCTCCACCACGTCGACCGATCCCTGCTTCACCCTCAGCTGGCCGGCTTCGGAAACAGCCGCCACCCGGGCCCCGGCTTGAGCAAGACCCTCGCCGGTGGACACAAGAGTGCGGGAGGCGGACAGGTTCGACGACAGCCCGGGGACGGCCAGGCCCAGCGATACCAGGGGTGACTCGAGGCGGCCCTTGGCTCGCTTCAACAGCTCGCCAGCCCGCTGGAAATCTGCCTGGGCTCGCCTGCCGTTACCACTTCCCACCTCGGCCAGGGCCTGCTTGGCCGCTGCACCACCCGATCTCGCCGGCCCAGCCGCCGCCAGTAGCGCCACGATCCCGGGCGCGCTCAGCAGCCCCAGCCCCCCGACGGCGGCTACCGCTAGGGGCACGAGCCAGGGTGGCGACCCGACGACGGGGTCGTCGTAGACCGCCGCCCGAGCGCAGACGACGCTCAGAACAACGATCGCCACGAGGCCAACCGACACCGCCGCCCACAGAGCTACGGCATGTCGGGCAGCGGCGACGGCCAGCGCGCCCATGACCGCTTCGACGGCTATGAGGATGACGACTGCGCCGCCGGGCGAGCACCCGCGAGCAACCAGCCGATGTGACAAGTGGTCACGGCCACCCACCGAAACCGGCCTGCGGCGCCGAAGCCGGGCCAAGGTGACGGTGACGGTGTCGAGAACGGGCAGAGCCAACAGGATCAGGGGCACCGCGAAACTGGCAGGAGGCGACAGGTCTGGAGAGACCTCGATGGTCAGGATGGCCAGCACGAAGCCCAAGAAGATGCTCCCTGTGTCTCCCATGAAGATCGATGCCGGCCGGTGGTTGTAGACCAGGAAACCCAGGCAGGCTCCAACCACTGCGGCGGCGATGCTGGCTGTCGACTCCTGGACGCCGAGCACGGCGACCATAAAGATGGCTGCGGCCGCGGTGGCGGCCACTCCAGCCGCCAGCCCGTCCATGTTGTCGAGCAGGTTGAAGGCGTTGGTGACGCCGACCATGAACACCAAAGTGATGCCAATGTCCAAGGCGGTCACGCCGGTGGCGGAGATGCGCACTCCCACCGCGACGGCGAGCACCGCCATGGCCGTTTGGAGCAATAGCCGGATGGCGGGATCAAGATTGCGGTGATCGTCGATCAGCCCGGCGGTTCCGAGGACGGCGGCGCTCACGGCGATCACGAGCCCCGGGGCCCCAGGGCGCCTGGCCAGGACGACACCGACCAGGACGCCGACAATCAAGCCGAGCCCGCCCAGGTACGGCACCGGGCCTAGGTGGCTCTTGTGATCACCGGGCCGATCGACGAAACCGGTGGCCAACGCCAACCGACGCAGAAAAGGCGTCCCGACGAGGGTAACGGTTACAGCGGCGACAAAAGCTGGGGCCCAGGTCGGACCCACCGCTACAGCAGTCCGGCCGTGGCTCCGGCGTGTTCGGCGGCGGCTTCAGCCAGCGTCTCGCTGAGGATGTCGTCGAGCGTGCGGGTGGGATGCCAACCGGTCAGGCTCCGTACCTTGGTGGTGTCCGGCACGCGACGACGCATGTCCTCGAAACCTTCGACGTAGGCCTTCTCGTACGGGACCAGCTCGATCTCAGAACTGCTCTGGGCCGCCTCGATGATGCGACGGGCCAGATCCAGCATGGATATCTCCTCCTGGGAACCCAGGTTGTAGACCTCACCGTTGGCCTCGGGGCGGTCGATGAGACGAAGTAGCCCGTCGACGATGTCGGCCACGTGGCAGAAGCACCGAGTCTGGCAGCCGTCGCCATAGACCGTGAGCGGGTCGCTGGCGATGGCCTGGCGAACAAGGCGGGGGATGACCATCCCGTAAGCCGGGCTCTGACGAGGGCCGACCGTGTTGAACAGCCGCACCACAGTGGTGGGCAGGCCACGCTCGCGGTGATAGGCGTAGGCCAGGATCTCGTCGACGGCCTTGGCCGTGCTGTACGCCCATCGAGCAACGCTGGGCGACCCGAGAAGCCGATCAGCGCCCTCGACCAGGGGGACGCCACCGTTCTTGCCGTAGATCTCCGAGGTGCTGGCCAACAAGATCTGCCGCCGGTAGCGATGGGCAGCCCCGATCACGTTCTCCGAGCCCTGGATGTTGGTCGTGAACGAGCGCAGCGGGCGCTCGACGATCAGTTTCACCCCGACGGCAGCCGCCAGGTGAACCACCACGTCGCTCTCGTGGACGAGCTCGTCGACCACGAGCTCGTCGAGCACCGACCCGTGCACGAAGCGGAAGTTTGGGTGCTGGCCGACGGCGTCGAGGTTACGAAGCCGACCAGTGGAGAGGTTGTCGAGAGCGATGACCAGGTCGTCACGGGCCAACAGCGCCTCGACCAGGTGGGAACCGATGAAACCGGCCCCGCCGGTGATGAGATAGGTCCGCCGCATAGGGACGGGATCGTAGACCACCTAGCTGTTCCTTCCATCGCTTCCTAGCTGGCCCGCGCCTCCAGTCTTTCAGAGTTAGAGGCCCCGGCGAGTGGTCAGGGCTCGGGGTGGGTCGTGGCTGGCTCCTTGCCTGGCTTCGACGGCTCCTGGCCGTCGGGAGCCCCGCTGGCATCGGGACCCAGCTTGGCCTCGCGCCGATCGGGGCCGTAGTAGGCGTACGAATTGCCGTAGGCCGTGTCAACCCGAGCGTTGTTGAGTACAGCACCGACTAGGGGAGCGCCCACCTGACGGAGGGTCTCCAGGCAGCGCACCACCTGCTTCCCTGTGCTAGTGCCGGAGGCCACGATCAGCAGCGTCCCGTCAACCTTGGCCGACAGCACAGCGGCATCGGTTACGGGGAGCACGGGCGGGCAGTCGACGAGAACGGTGTCGGCATGGTGCTTCAGCCCAGCGAATATCTCACTGGTCCGGCCCGACGAGAGCAGCTCCGAAGGATTGGGTGGGAGGGGGCCCGAGGCGAGCACCCATAGTCGGTCGCGGCCCGGGTTTGCCTCCTGCAACGCGGCCGAAAGGGGAACCTCGCCCAACAGGACGGAGGTGAACCCGACCGTGTTCGACAACCCGAAGAAGTCGTGCACCCGTGGGCGCCTGAGGTCGCAGCTCACGATCACGACCCGCTCGCCGGCCCGCGCCAGAGCCACCGCCAGGTTGGCGGTGGTGGTGGTCTTGCCCTCGCCCGCACCCGGGCTGGTGACCTGGATCACCCGCAGCGGCCTGTCGACAGCCATGAACCTGATCGACGTGCGCAGGGCACGGTAGGCCTCTGACGAGGCTGAGGTGGGCTCGGCCACCGACGCCAAAAAGGATTGGGCGGCGTCCTTCCAGCCGGGGACAGACGGAATGGCGGCCAGAACGGCAAGGTCACGAGCGACGCGCTCGAGCCCTTCTTTGCCCTTGATCGAGTCGTCGAGGTACTCGAAGAGGAACGCCAGGATCACGCCGAAGATGAGGCCCACACCGAGCCCCAGAGCACTATTGCGAACAGGAGTAGGGCGCACGGGTGACGTGGGCACCGATGCCCTGGTAACGACCCTGGTGCCAGTGGTACCCACCGAGGAATCAATCCGGAGCTGGTCGAGCTTCTGCTTGAACGGAACCTGCTGGCTGACGAGAGAGTCCCGGTCTTGCTGGAGGGCATCGCGTTGCGAGCAGGCCCCGGACGAGGCGGTAGTGCACGACGGTAGAGCGGCGAGCTGCGAGCCCAGCGCGTCGATCTGCTTCTGGACGACGTCAATCTGTCGTTGGATCTCCTTGCTGGCGGCGGCGAGAGCGTCGGTGGCCTCCTGTCGCCTATAGCTGAGGTAGGCGTCGACATAGGCGTTGGCCGTGGCCGCGGCCTGCCGTGGCCGCGTGCTCTGGGCGCTGACCTGGACGACCGAAGTCGTGCCCACCATCGATGTCGACACCTTGGGGGCCGATCCCAGGCTCGAGCGCACCAGGGCCTGCACCGGTTGGCTCTCGATCACCTGCATCTGCGTCTGCACGAAGGCGGCATCAGGCGCCGAAGAACCGCCGTTACCGAAGACGGGTTGATCAGCCTCGATCAACAGCCGTGCGGCACCTTCGTAAACCGGCGTTTCCAGGAACGAGAAAAGCATCGCCGACGCGACGACAACCACCACCGAGGCGATGATGGGCCACTTTCGCCGACGAAGGACGGCTACATAATCGCGGAGGTCCATTCCGCCGTGGTCGCTCGTAGGCACTGATCCATGGTAGCGGTTGGCTCAACGGCCCAGGGGGAGGCTGGTATGGGCCAGGCCACCGCGGATGGCGAGTCAACAGCCCCGTTTGACAGTCAGGGCGTACACCACACCTAGCCACTCGTGACGGATCTGGCCGGCAGCTACCCGTCTTCCGTAAGGGGGTGGGGCTGCCACCATGGCTACCGATCCACTGACGCACCGATCGAACAGCAGCCGCGCCCGCGTCACGTGGTACGACGTGGTCACGACGATGATGCGCTTCCAGCTTCGCTGCTGCACCAACGATCCCGCGACCTGGGCCTCCGCCCTGGTGTTGTCCGGCCGGGGAGCAAGGCAGACGACTAGGTAGGGAGCTGCCGCCCCGGCGCAAAGCTGCTGAGCCTCCGGGGTGTCCAGCTCGCCGTCGAACACGAGCACTGGCGCCGCCCGCGCGGCCAACAGCTTCTTGGCTTCGGCCAGTCGCTCGCCGTGGTCGCCCGAGAGCACGAAGATCGCGTCAGCCCGCCGCGCCGGGCTGTCGGTCGCGGGCCATATGAGCCGAGCGACCGAAAGCCCGATGCCGGCGATGGCGACGAGGGCACCGAGCGCCAGCCACCGCACGATGCTCACGAAACGAGGCTGTAGGTACCCCGGGGTCCGACGTCGCGCCGGGTGGCTCGCTCGGCCAGGCCCACGGCGATGAGAGGCAGAAGGAGCACCACAACTTGGGAGCGCTCCCGGACCACCAGCCCGAAGTTCCCCGAAACGATGGCGAGGACGAAGATCATCAGGACAGCAGGGATGGCGAGAACCGAGATGCCGCCGCCTACGCGCCGCCACGCCGTCCGAACCCCGCGAAGGAGGCTCGGGAAGAGGTACCACCACACGAACACGTCGGGAAGGGCCGCCGCCTGGGTCGCAGAGCGGAGCTGCCATGGCGCGGGGCCGAGGAGGAAGTTCAGGATCCCTTTGGGGGCGTACGACAGGGCACCGCCTGTCGTGGAGACATCGGCTCCGGAGTCGAAGCCGCTCTTCGCCGAACCAGCGAGGTCCTGACGCACAGTACCGACCTGCTGGAGGTTCGACTGTTTGAGCGCCGAACGGTAGCCGGTTATCCCCAGGCCGAACGCCAGGACGAAGACGGCGATGGCCGCCGCCGCGCTGAGCCCGGCGCCGAGGCCACTGGCCACGCGGCCGTGGGCCGCCATGATGCCCACCACCAAACCCGCCGCGGCCAGGATGGCGATGGGCCCGCGGTAGGTGAAGAGCACGGCGAGCGAGATGGCCAGCCCGACGAGCGCACCTGGCGACGGAGCGTGGCTGAGCCGGATGGCGCAGTTGGCCGCCACCGCCACCAGGAACACAACACCGGCTTCTTTGAGGAGGGGCGATGTCCACATGACCAGGCCGGGCAGGACCGCCACCAGCGGCGGGACATGGCGAGCGGCACGGTGGCCGAACTGGCGAGTGGTCGCATCGAAGAGCACTGGGATGACGGCTGCCGCCAGGGTGGCGTTCAGCGCCAGCCCAGCCGCAGTATGCAGCCCGAAGACGAAGTAGAGGATCCCGAGGGTGTAGAAGTAGCCCTCTTTCCCGCCCGGGAAGATGGGCGTCGGGCCGCCGTGTGACCAGTGCTTCACGAGCGCCGTGGCACCAGCGTGATAGGTGCCGCTGTCGGAACGTAAGAAGTTGAACGGCGAGGCGAGGTTGGTGACCACCAGGCCGAGAAACAGGTGAATGCCGAAGGTCACTAGCGTCCACCACAGGACGCGCCGGCGTTCCTCTGGATCGTCCAGGGACGTAGTGAGGAGCCGCACCAGGACGACCAGCACCATCATGCCGGTACTAGCGGTTGCCAGCAGGGCGATGACCGCGGACCCGCGAACGATCAGCCCACCGAGGAAGATGGCGCCGAGGGTGGCGACGGCGGAGCGGGTCAGGCGCGGCGCCTTTTGCATCACCCTGGAACGCTAACCCGCGCCCGTGGACCGGTCGCTCAGAGCTCCGGGGGAAGGTCGTCGCGCCACTGCCAGTTCAGGAGAGGCTCGTCGTCGGCTTCGAGCGGGCGCACCACCCGGGCCGGTACCCCTGCGATGAACGAGCCCTCCTCTCGAAGCGAGTGAACCACCACGGCTCCCATGCCCACCATGCAGCGAGACGGTATTGCGCTGCCTGGTGCCATGCAGATATCGGAACCGACATAGGAGCACGAGCCGATGGAAAGGGGCGCCGTCCGCTGGCGGTTGTGGGTCCACAACGAGGAGTTGCGTCCGCCCAGCACGGTTCGCCGACCGATCTCCACACGGTCGGTGAAATCGATCTTGTGTCCTGCGGTGACGGCTGATCCCGTACCCAGGATGAAGCGCGGCTGGCAGGCGTTGACCACACGAGGGTTCGGGATCGAGTTGATCTCGTTCATCCGGGCGATCTCGGCATAACTCCCCAAGGTGACCTCGTCGCCACCGCGGATGACGTTGAGGAAGCCGATGCGGGTATGGGCTCCGATCGTGAGGTGCTTCACCCTGGTGACCACGTTCAGGTGCCCGATCTCCACGTCGTCATCGATCTCACACCGCTCGGCGTCGATGAGGCTCAGGCCGATGCGGACATTGTGACCGATCCGGTAGCCGAACATGACCCGGTAGAGCGGTGGCTTCAGGCGGGATGGACAAAGGGCGATGAGACTCAGCACCAACACGCGCCCGTTCATGCTTTGGTTCCCAGGGAGGGTGACAAGGCGATGCGGTGCGTGCCTCCACGTGGAGGCGCCGACAGGAGATCGGCGTACAGGGCTCCGATCTCCCGCAGCAGCGCCGCGCCCCCAAAGCGTTCCCTCACGTGCTCTCGCCCGGCCCGGCCCAGTCGGCAACGAACATCAGCGTCGGCGAGGAGACGAGCGATCAGGGCCGATACCGCCTCCCCGTCGGAGGCGGGGGCAAGAAGCCCCGTCAGGCCGTCGACGACGACGGAGCGGACCCCACCCACATCGGTGGCCACCACCGCCTTGGCCGCTGCTGACGCTTCGATCAGGGCAACCGGTGTGCCCTCGTTGCGGCTGGTGAGAACCACAACGTCGAGGTCACTGATTGCCGCTGCCATGTCCGACAACCATCCCGTGAAGTGGACGCGCCCACGCAGGCCCATCACTTCCACCTGGCCTTCGAGGTCGCCCCTCAGCTCACCATCGCCGATGATCACCAGGTTGGCGCCTGGTATCCGGACCATGGCTTCGAGAATCGTCGCGTGGTCCTTGATGGGCACCAGGCGCCCGACGATGCCGACGAGCGGGTCCGAGGGGGTCAGCCCGAGCGATCGGCGGAGGCCGCCCTTGGGCTCCTCGACGGCAAGGAAGGGAGACAGGTCGAGTCCCAGCCCGATCACGTGGAACTGGACGGGGCGACCGACGCCGAGCGCCAGCAGCTCGTCGCGGATCTCCGGGCTCACGGCCACCAGGGCATCGGCGGCGCGAGCCAGGGCCCGTTCGGTCTCAATGGCGGCGCGCTGGCCTCGGGGGCCGAAGTACCCCTCGAGCACATGCCCATGGAAGGTATGGACGACACGGGGGCGGCGGCGGACACTTAGCGCAGCCAGACGACCCACCGCTCCTGCCTTGGCCATGTGGGTGTGCAGCAGAGCTGGTCGGTGGGTCACCAGCAATCCCCTTACCGCGCTCAGAGCGCGGGCATCGGCCACAGGGTCCGGCGCGCGCACGAGCGGCACTCGATGCACGGGAACCGCCGGATCGCCGAGCTCGCCCTCCACTTCGGTCGGTCGGCCGGCCGCGACGAGCGTCTCGTACTCAGGGGCAAGCCCGCGGGCCAAGAGCAGGGCCTGGCGGGCCGGCCCGCCGACGTTCAGCCGGGTGATCAATCTGAGGACCCTGGGCGAGGGTGAGTCACCGTTCACCGCTCACCATCCCTCCCGTCGCAGGAACACTTCCAGAGTAAGAAGAGCCCACAGGGCAGAGCCGTGGTTGCAAGTCCCCTCCCGGTGCTCGGTCAGAAGGCGGTCGAGCGGATCGGGTGCAACATGAGAGCGCACGCGGGCGTCGACAGAACCCAGCATGGCCTCGACGTAGGAACGGAGGTCGGTGCGGAACCAGCGGTCGAGCGGCACCCCAAATCCCCGCTTGCGGCGGTTGAGGATCTCTGGCGGGAGAAGGTCCCGAATAGCTGCCTTGAGAACCCTCTTGCGCGTAAGCCCCTTCACCCGGTGCGAACGCGGGAGGCGCAGGGCGAGCTCCGCCAGCTCATGGTCGAGAAACGGTGACCGTACCTCCAGAGCGTGGGCCATGGCCATGCGGTCGACCTTGGGTAGCAGGTCGTCGAGCAAATAGGTGCGGGCGTTGAGATCGAGCAGGCGGTCGAGCGTGTCGCAGCCCTCGCTGTCCTCCCAGATGCGGCGGTAGTCATGAGTGGCCCAGTTCTCAGCCTCACCGAGGAAGGACCGGCGCAGCTCCGGGCCCAGGAAGCTGTTCCAGGCGAGGAAGGCCTCGGGCAGGCCCAGATCGCTCCGGGCGAGGAAACGCCCGACGCTTTTGATCCGGCTGCGGGATTGGCCGGGCATCGTCGCGGCCAGTGCCGCGACGATGGGCCTGCTCACCCGACTGAGAGGGCGCCCGAAACGCTCGAGCAAGAGGGCGCCGGTGAACCGCTCGTAACCGGCGAACAGCTCGTCGCCGCCGTCACCACAGAGGGCGACGGTGACGTGACGGCGAGTGAGCTCGGAGAGCAGGAAGGTGGGGATGGCACTGCTATCGCCGAAGGGCTGGTCGTGGTGGTACACCAACCGTTCCACCAGGTCGATCGCTTCGGGCTTCACCACGAACTCTGTGTGCTCGGTCGCGAACCGTTCGGCCACCGAACGGGCGTAGGGGCGTTCGTCGAACCCCTGGTCATCTTCGAAACCGATGGTGAAGGTGAGGACCGGCTTTTGGCTGACCCCGGCCATGATGGCGACTATCGAGCTCGAGTCGACCCCCCCGCTCAGGAACGCGCCGAGGGGAACGTCGGCGACCAGCCGCCGCGTGACCGCAGCCGTCAGCCGGGCCCGGACCTCGCGAGCCGACTCCTCGAGGTCTAAGTCGAGCACATCCACCCCTTCGCGTCCGGCCACCGCCGGCTCCCAATAGCGCTCGATGCACACCCGCCCGTCACCCTCGACGACCACGACATGGCCCGGTGGCACGCTGGTGACCCCGTCGAAGAAGGTCTGAGGTGTGGGGACGTAGCCGAACGTGAGGTACGCCGGGATGGCCGCAGCATTGAGGCACCGGGGTACCGCGCCGTGGGCCAGCACCGCCTTGATCTCGCTGCCGAACACCACCCGGCCGCCTGCGGCCCAGTAGTACAGCGGCTTCTTGCCGAAGCGGTCACGGCCCAGCACCAGCCGTCGGCGACGATCGTCCCAAATGGCGAAGGCGAACATGCCGTCGAGCCGGCGGGCCAGCGTTGCTGGATCGAGCGACTCGGCCAAGTGGGCGAGCACCTCGGTGTCACCTTCGGTGGCCAAACTGTGGCCGCCAGCACGAAGGTCTTGGCGCAGCGACCGGTAGTTGTAGATCTCGCCGTTGAGGACTGCGCCGATTGTCCGGTCCTCGCTGGTGACCGGCGGGTCACCGGTGACGAGGTCGATCACGGCCAGCCGTGTCTGTCCGATGGCAGCACCTTTGCCCGGAAAGACTCCAGATGAATCAGGTCCCCGGTGGTGGAGTGTCCGCACCTGCCGCTCGGCTTGGCCGGTGTGGTCGTCGGTTGCCGGGCCGACACATCCGGCGATGCCGCACATCAGGCCAAGAGGTTACCCTCGACGCGCTTGGCGCCTATCCCTCCTCCGCAGCCGTCTCGAAGCACTTCCGGCTCGGGTGCTCTCGGGCCTTGACTGAGTCGTGAAGAGACTTGCCGCCCTGGTGCCGAACATGCTCGGCGTCGCACCCGGGCAGCGGACCAGAATCGAGTTCTGGGCTCCTCGTCTGGCCGAGCACGGCTGGGACGTAGACCTTTACCCGTTCGAAGACCCAGGGCTGCATCAGGTCCTCTACCAGGCAGGGCATTTCCCGTCCAAGGCGGCCCAGATGACGTTCCTCTACGGCCGACAGTTGCGTCGCGTGATGGCGATGCGCGGCTACGACGCGGTGCTCGTGTACCGGGAAGCCGCCCTCTTGGGTCCCGCGGTGCTCGAGCGTCTGGCCGTCCGTAACGGCGTTCCCATGGTGTACGACCTCGACGACCCGACGTTCCTGCCCTACCGGAGCCCGACGAGCGGGTGGACCAGCCTGCTCAAGCTCCCAGGGAAGGCTCGCTCGCTCTGTCGGATGGCTGACCACGTGACCACGATAAATGGGCTCATCGGTGAGTTCGCCAGCCGTCACAACCCTTCCGTGACGGTCATTCCCATGTTCTTGGACACCGGGCACTTTCACCCGCGGGCTGGGCTACCGCGCCCCTCTCCTCGCCTCGTCTGGATGGGCAGTCACACGACAATGGTCAACCTCAGCACGATCGCCCCGGCGCTCGCTCGTCTCCAGGCGGAACGGAAGGTGCCCCTCCTGGCGGTGGGCGCCGGAGAGCTGGACCTGCCACGCCTGCAGGTGGAGACTCGCCAGTGGTCGGAGTCGACAGAAGTCGCTGACCTCCAGGACTGTGACATCGGGATCGTGCCCCTGACCGATCTTGCTTGGAACCGCTGGAAGTTCTTCTTCAAGACCATCCAGTACATGGCGGTCGGGCTCCCGGTCGTGGCCCGACGTCTCGGCTCCAACGTGGAGATCGTCGAAGACGGCGTAAACGGTTTCCTGGTGGAAACACAGGACGAGTGGTACGAGCGCCTACTGACCCTCGTCGACGATCCCGGTCTGCGGCGCCGGATGGGGGAAGCGGCGCGGGACACCGTGGTCGAGCGGTTCTCCGCTGAGATCCACATGCCCCGGGTAGCCCAGGTGCTCGACCGCGTCGTTGACGGCAGGTGAGAGGAGGTCAGTGCCGCAGCGACGCCCGGTAGAGCTCCATCAGGTCCTTGATGCCAGTGTCGATGTCGAAGTGGGACTGGGCCAGGGCCCGGCACCGGGTGGGGGTGCTGGGATCCACGACGAGCGCCTCCAGAGCTTGGGCAGCGCGGTCGAGCTCGAGGTCGGACGGTTGCCCGACTACCACCCCGCATCTGCGATCGGCCAGCAGCGTGTCCATGTCCCCGAGGCCAGCGCTCACGACGACTGGGCGCCCACTGGCGAGGAGCTCGCCGAGCTTGGTCGGGGCGGCAGCCAAGCTGCTTACTCCCACGTCCGCCCTCAGCATGCAAAGACCGGCGTGGTGCTCGGCTATCCGAACAGGCATGGCCAACGGCGAGACGCTTGCTATGGAGGCGCCTGCGGTCTCCAGTTCGGCCCGCCAGGGTGAACCTGCAGGTGCGAGCACAGTGAGCTCGGCCGGTAATCGAGCTTGAATACGGTGGAAGAGGCGGACCATGGCGGGAACGTCGTAGAGACGGTTCAGTGTGCCGGCCAGCAATAGGCGGAGAGGTCGTGGGGGTGGCATTGGCGACGGTATGAACAGCGCGAGGTCGACGCATGTCGGTATGACCCGACTCTTGCGTGCCATATCAGGGCCGTGACGTTCGACCATCACCTCGAGGGAGCTCTTGGTGAGCGTGACCAACCCCGTGCAAGATCGAGCCGCCGCCGACTCCACCGCCTTCATGATCTTGGCCTGAGCCGACCTCGACTTGAGCAGGCCCAGGCTCACACGCTGCTCCCTCCATAGTCCGCGCATGTCCCAGACCCAGGCACGAGGCCGAGCGAGCAGGCATGACGCCGCCGGAAGGTCGCTGCGGGCATGCACGAGCTCGGCCCCCCGGATCAAGCTAGCCCCCAGCAACACCCTTCCCAGGCCCGCCGCCGATCCCCCCCCTTTGAACATGTGGGGGTGCCAACCGACCCCGGCCCCCGACAAGCGGTGTTCGACCTCGCTGTTGGGCATCGACTTCTCGAATGAGTGGAGCTTGACGTCGAAGCCGCACCCAACGAGGCGCTCGACGTACGGTAAGACTTGGGACCAGCCCACTCCCTCGGCCATCGAGTCGACCGTCAGATAGGTCACGACCGGCCTGAGTGTCACCTCCCGGGTCCTGGTCCGGCCAGGGCTCTGGGTTCCTCCCCCGGCCGGCGCCCACTTGCGGCGTGTGTCCGATGCCAGATGGCTTCGATCCAGCCAGCAAAGGTCGCGGCATCGATGACGATGATGATAACCCCGACCATGACGAACTGGGCAGGGTTGGCCGCCCAGGCAATACCTCTTCCTTCACGGCGGGAGAGGATGCTCTTGGCCACACGGCCCATCGCTCCCGCAGTAGGGACGACCAGCCACCAATACGTACGCCAGACTCCGAGGACGAGGAAGGGCAACGACACGAGGTATTTCCGGGCTACGCCATAGTGCCAGTGCCGCTGTCGTCCTGCGAACACGTTGTGCTTCGAATAGAGCTCGAACCGCCTGAAGGTCGATCTCAGTGTCGGAGCCAGCGTCCACCAGACCGTGGCCGACGGAGCCCGCCTGACCGCAACGCCCAACGCCGAGACACGCTCCATGAAAATGAGGTCCTCGGCCGCCCGGAGATCGGGGAAGCCTCCAGCCGCCTTCCACACGTCGCGATGGAGCAGCGAGGAGGCGATGAATGGGTCACGTGCCGCACCTGCGGGCGTGGCTCGCTTCGGTGAGACGTAGGCGAGGGCGGCGCAGCGTTGGAAGAACGATCCCCCAACGGGCTCGAAGTTGCCGAACACCACTTTCACGTCGGGGTCTGTCCTGGCCACATCAGCCAACGCCTCCAGCCAGGAGGACTCCGGCCGGATACCAGCATCGGTGAGTGCGATCCAGTCGTTCCGCGCCGCCCGGATGCCGGCGTTCCTGGCGGTGCCGGGGCTGGCCGGGCCCACCTCCAGAACGCGATAGCGCGCATCATGGCCTACCAGGCGTTGAGCCAGCTCCCGCGTGCCGTCGGACGAACCGGCATCCACGATCACGACCTGGTCCACCGGGTGGGTCTGTTCCTGCAAGCCATTCAGCAACGCCGGCAGAGACGCCACCTCGTTCCGGACCGGCACCACGACGGACACCGGCGGAAATCCACCCACGGGCGACGGTGCTTCCCCCCAAGGCGTCACCGTGGTCGTGCCCTCAGCCACTGCGCTTCTCACATCACAGCCGACGGTCGAGACCCCGCGGAATCTTTCAACACCCCCAATATGGCCAGGATGCGCTGGTACCGGTGAAGCCACCGATGCTGGGCCAGGCACCGCTCTCGCCCGCGCTGAGCGATATCATCAGCCTCCTCGGGCCGACCCAGATAGTAACGGGCAAGCTCGATGAGCTCAGCCCGATTGCCGTAACACACCACCTCCTGACCGATCTCAAAGTGCTGGGCCAGATCCGCATTGAAGGACGTAAGGTAGACGCCTCCGCCGGTGCCGGGCACCTCGAAATCACGCGTCTTGACGTTCGTCAGGTCCTCAGAGCAGCCGATGCCGCCCATGCCGAGATTGATCCGGCTGCGGTTGAATACCGCAACCTGATCATCGCCGGTCACCGATCCGGCCCCCCAGCCTGGTCCGAACGCCCTTACCGGGATTCCGCAATCCTTCAGGTGCTCGATCACGTCAGGGCGGAAGCCGTAGTCCGCGCCCACAAAGCTGACGGGGATGTCTCGTTCCAGGGGCATGGGGCGGAAAGTGTGCATGTCGAAGCCCTCGGGGAGGTATATCGGCCGAGCGCCCTCGACCAGATACCACTCGCACGCCACACGAGCTGACGTCCAGGAGACGTCAAAAGCAGGGCCAATATCGATCTGCCCCGCACGTTGCTTCCCCAACCAGGGTCCCGTCCATGATTGCTTGTCGTCAAGGCACATGTTCACCGTGGGGATACCCAGCTCTTCAACCACCTCCCGAATGGCATCCGCTTGGATCTCCCAGCCGTTGGCGTACGCGAATAACCAGTCAACCGGGCGCCGGTTGTGAGCCGCACGCAGGGCAGAGAGCATGCGACTGTTGATGTCATCCCGCCGGGCGCCAGCTTTATCATCGACGCCGCGGAGGTCTTCGATTTGATGTCCCGACTTCACATAGTCGAACTCAGTAACGGGTCCGAGCTCGTGCAGATCACTGTAGAGTGCGCAGTGCCAGCTGATCCGGGGGATGAACGCGAAGGTATGCACCTTCCCCATCGGCCTGACCGGGGGCGTGTAGCCGCGGGCCCCAAGTCGCGCCCCTATCGCGCCGCACACCTGCCCTTCGCGGTAGCTCAGTCCCCGCTGCCTGGCCTCGGCCGCGTAGCGCTCACGCCGTGCCAGGTAGTGGTGCTCCAGCCGGCTCCTTTGCCACGCACCCGACGCTCGACGGTAGGCCTTCCACCGCTGGTAGCCGGCCGGCGTCCTCACCGCCCGCACGCTGCCCGTGCCAGCTCGGCATCGATGAGACCTGCCACGATCTCCTCCAGCCCCCGGGTGACGTTCCACCCTGGAAAGTGCCTGCGCAGCTTGGCCATATCAGAGATGTAGCAGACGTGATCGCCCCGGCGGGGAGCGTCGTCATACCGGCAGCGGACGGACTGCCCCAGCCTATCCTCGATCAGAGAGAAGCACTCCAGGATGGACGCGCTGTTCTCTCGACCTCCCCCGATATTGTAGACCTCCCCAGGCCGTGGAGCAGCATAGAACTCTTCGAAGGCGGCAATTACGTCAGCACTATGAATTTGATCCCGCACTTGCTTGCCCCGATGGCCGATTACCCTGTACTCCTGGCCGTGAACTGCCGTTTTCACGAGGTAGCTGAGGAACCCGTGAAGCTCAACTCCCGAGTGGCTTGGCCCAGTGAGGCACCCGCCCCGGAAGACACCGGTTTTCATCCCGTAGTACCGCCCATACTCCTGCGCGGCGATGTCAGCGGAGAGCTTGGACGCCCCGAACAGTGAGTGAAGGGACCGATCTATCCGGCACTCCTCGCTGATACCAGGGTAATCCTCGTGACGAGCATAGTCCCAGCGGGTCTCCAGCTCGACGAGCGGCAGCTCATTCGGCGCGTCGCCGTACACCTTGTTCGTGCTCATGAGGATGAACACGGCATCGCCGCTGTAACGGCGAGTTGCTTCCAGCAAATTGAAAGTGCCCACCGCATTGACATCGAAGTCATCGAGGGGGATTTGGGCGGCTCGGTCGTGTGAGGGCTGGGCGGCGCAGTGGATGATGAGGTCGAAATGGCATTGCTTGAAGAGGTCGAACAGGCTATCTCTGTCGCGGATGTCCAAATCGTGGTGCGTGAAATTCCGAGTGACTCCGCGGAGACGGTGAAGGTTCCAGGTGGTGTCGCCAGCGGGACCAAAGAACTCTAGACGCATGTTGTTGTCGAGCCCGTGAGCATCCCATCCGGTGCTGTCGAAGTGTTCGGCCGCCTCGGACCCGATCAGACCGCTGCTACCCGTGATCAAGGCTCGCTTCATGGGAGCGGTGGATGAGAGCGGATTATGTCGTCGCGAACTTCGAATACCCAGTTGGGGCGCTCCTTCCGGAAGAGCTCCTCGAGCTCCTCTATGGTTGGATAATCGTGTTCCCCCACGAAGTGCCGGGCATCATCGATGAGAATTACGTGCCCGTCAAGGTGGTGGTCGAGTATCAACTCGAGCTCCTCCTCGATGGGAGTTTCTCTCGGGCCCTTCGCCGTGTCACCCCCGGAGTAGTGGGCGTCGAGCCAGAAGAGGCTGGGGCCATCGAGATGTACCAGTACCTCAGGAAGCATGGAGGCGCTGTCACCGTGCAGGATGGACACGGACGGACATTGTGCGAAGCGGCGTCGGGCAGCTTGATAATGAGCGTCGTCCAGCTCGATCGAGTACACCCGGTCGAAGTGTCGCCGGGTCGCGGCCACCGTCTCGCCCGTATGGGTGCCCGTCTCCACCAGAGTGCAGGTGGAGGCGGCCCGCGCGTACCGCAGGATTTCCCGCTGCTTCACTACCGGCGGAGACGGCACTGGGCGACCCTCCCGCTCCCACCTCCGAACTTGGCGAGCCGTTCTCACTGGGCGGATCGCCGCGCGGGCCACGCCCTTCGCTCCGGAGATCACACGCTGTTGGACCGAGAGCCGGCGCGAACTTGCCTGTGATCCCAGATTTCCAGTCGCCACGCGTCGCTCCTACGTTGCTTCTCGCTGTGCTGGGAAGTCCCCGGCATCCAACATTACCTGGCTGGAGTAAGCCGTAGGTCGGCCATGGCGCGTGGCTCAACGACACGGTCCCCGCCTGTCATGCGACGGAAACGGAGCTTGCTCGAGCCCATCGGCTCAGCAAGATGTGGGCAACAATACCCATCACCGAGTAGGCGACCACGCTGGCCCAAGCCGCGCCTACCGTACCGTACGCAGGAATCAAGATCAGGTCACCAATCGCCACAACGATGAGTGCGGCTACGGCCGCCAGGCTGGCGTCTCGTACGCGATCTACTCCGACCAGAGAAGGACCGTCCACCGAGTAGATGGCAATCCCGCCCTCGGCCAGGAGCAGCACGCGCATGGGCGTCACCGCCCCGGCAAACTCGCCACCGAAGATGGTACGCACCAAGAAGGGCGCGAGCACGGCCAAGATCACTGCAAGCGAAGCGGTAGCCATGAAACATACGAGGCGGATTCGCCTGAAGTCTCGGAGCTCGGCTGATCCCGAGGCAAGACGAAAAAAGATCGGTTGACCGAGTGCTACGAGCGGCAACCTGAGAAGCTCGGGGGCGGTAGCGGCGACGGAGTAGACGCCGACCGCGCCAGGCGCGAGGAACACGCCCACCAGGTACCGATCCATCCGGAAGGTGAGCACCTGGGCGATGGCGGTCGCGATGCCAGGCAGACCCCGTCTGATGAGAAGCACCCAAGGGCCATGGCGGTATCTCGGACGGATGCTCACGCCCACCCGCCGGAGGGTGACAACCGCAAGGGCCACCTGGAACACTCCCCCTACCAAAAGCGCGACCAGGAAGGGGCTGACGGTTGTGACCGACCCCTGGGCCAGTATGACGACCGCCCCTAGTTGAACGATGCTGCCGGCGGCGTCGACCGCGGCGGCCACCCGGGCATGGCCGTACGCGTAGATGGCCTCAGTCGTCAGGTGTTGGGCAAGGAGGGAACCGCCCAGCAAGCCAAAGAGAACCTGGTCGTGCACAGACAGTCGCACCTGAGCGAGTCTCAGCAGAGTCACACCGACCAAGACCGTGACCACGCATTGAACAGTTACCAGGACGGCCGACAATCCGAGATAGTCACCAGAATCAGCCAGCTTCGCCTTGCCAACCAGGTGGATGCGACCCGATACGTTGATTCCCAGGCTGCAAACAAGTAAGGCCAGGCCCGCCACTGTGACGAGCAAGACCAAAATGCCGCGGCCGCTCGGGCCCAGCTGGCGAGCCGAGATGACCGCGACGAGCGCCGTCGCCAGTGCCGACAAGACCTTCCATGCCGTCACGCCCGCCGTCACCCCGAACAAGCCGTCCGAGGCCTGCAAAGCACCTGCCCGGCGTGATCCTGGCAGCCTCACACCGTGTCCGGAACCGGAGAGGGAAGGCCCTTGCGCCAGCAACCGCAGTAGACGTCCCAGGAACCACCGTCAGGCGAGTCGGTCAGAGGCAACTCGCTCAGAGCACAGAACCCTCCCTTGGAACGGCTGAAGAAGCGTTCCTCCTCGCATGACAATCCCGACGTCAGGGAGCGCAAGAGGTCGAAGCTGTAGATGCGGTGGGCGTTGAAAGCCAGGAGGGGCTCGCCTCTTCGAACAGTGGTAGTGAAAATGATCCGCCCACCCGGCTTCAACACCCGCAACATCTCGCCAAACGCCTTCAGATCAGCGTCGATGTCGAAATCATCACCGTACCGCCCAAGACCGAAGTGCTCAAGGGCACACAGCGAGACCACAGCATCGAACGAAGCATCGGGCAGACGAAGGTCCTTCGCGTCACAGGTGACTACGCTCTCGCCGGTCAGCATCGCTTGGCGCGATCGGACGTCCACGGTGGTTACTGAGTAGTGAGCCAACAATCCCATCACAAAGTGACGGTAGGAACCGACGTCCAACGTGAGCCCCGGCTGGATACGTCGCAACTGCTCGGCCGTGAAGGCACACTCCCAATCGACGTACCCGGCCGGATGATCGCCCAGATCGAAGCGGGAATCTCCGACAACGGCGGCGAAACGTTCGGGTGGGCGCCGACGAAGGGCGCCAAGACGAGCGGCATACTCGCGCCTGACCGAAGATGGGGGGCGTTGCTGCCGGACCACCGTCGCACCCACGGACGACAGCAGCCTATTGACGAGACGAATCACCCACCATCACCGCGTTCCCTGCCCATTCTGGGCCTGAGGCTGGCCGACCAACATCATCAGCCAGCACTCTCGGTTACAAGCAAGCGGACCACCCTGTCGACCGCCTCAGCTGCTACCCGGGCACGGCCTTCCTGATTGAGGTGCTCCGTCGGATCGAGATCATGGAAGAAAGACCGGGCTGGAAGCAACTCGGTCCAGTCCCAAAGCGAGAAGTGGTTGGGCGACCAAGGCACCGATGATGCCGTATGCCGGATAGTCGCTACCGTGGAGGCTACGGATGCACGGAACTCCGGACCAAGCAGTCGGTACCCTGCTTCACAGTTCACAGGAGTGAGGTAGGAGAACACTTTGCAGCCCATCTGCTGCAGATGCATCAAAAGCGCCCGAAAGGAGCGCAGCCTGCGGCTCTGGGAGGCGGTGATGGAGAGATAGTGAAAGACGAAGATGGCGCGGCTTCGTTCGAGAGCCGCCTCCGGACTGACGGGTCGCGTGCTAATATGGCGCACATAGTCGGCGACACTGGCCTTTGGACGTCCTGGGCAAGAAACAGCCGTCGCCAGGTACCGGGCCCGGTCAACCTCACTCTGTCTTGGCACCACCGTCATTGGGACGCCCGCCGAAGGAGAGGCAACAAAGCTGTGGGCCGCAGTTATAACATCGTGATGCTGCCAGTCAGGGTTGAGATCCCACTGAGCTGAGAAACAGCGGATATTGACCGCAAGAATCACTAGTTTTGGTTGGTTCGGCAGAACCATTAGCACCTCAGTGAGGGCGCGAAAGACCTCTGGATGGTAGCCGGACTCCGCGATCGCGCACGTTCGGAACCGAGGTGCAAGACCGTCCTGAATCATTCGTCCGAGGGAAGCGTCGCAGAGGTCGTGGCGCGATACGTGACGCATTACTGAGTCCCCGAACAAGAGCACCTCGGGACTATTTCCTGCTGCCCCATAGTGCTCGACGAGCTGGATGATCGGCCGCGATGGCCGAGGCTTGGACTGCGACAACGACCGAATCGGGCTCGAAGCACGCCAGCGAGCCTGGCCAACGGACCTTCTTACGGCGCGGAGTGGCCGTGTCATCGTTGGCAGCGTAACCATTCTCAGATGGATGCCGGGCGGTCCAAGCGGACCTCTCGAGCAAGCACCCCGCACGCTAGCATCTGCCGCCTCAGCTGGAAGGAACTCCTACGCGCATGGCCGAGACTCGCCCACCTGGCCCACTTGGTGACGAGCGGTCAGCGGCCGAGGCTAGCGGCGGCACATCCAAACCGCACCAATGGAGGGTACGTCGGCGGGTCCTTCCCGGAGTAGTAGCCGTAGGCGCACTGGTCACGGTGGCGATCCTGAGAGTGTGGCTCAGCTCCGATACGGCAACCGCCCCAGGCCTCCGCACGGTGCCGGCATCCATCGCTCACGACTGTTCACGCCCGGTTGATGCCGCGATCAACGCTTGGCTGGCACACCTCCCGGCCGGGGTCACCGCCCGGTTCGACCGCAACGCCTGTTACGGCTACGACGGAACACTGCTCATAGACGATGGCTCCGGTATCACCGTCGATGGACAGGGGTCCACCTTCAAGGCCCTTACGCCGGGCACGACAAATCGGGCGAGCTGGCGCATCCGCGGCGGCCACGATGTTCACCTCAGGAATATGATCATTCGAGGGATCGGACGGATAGTGCCCCGTGGCAAGCAGGGCAATGGCCAGTCCACGCAACATGGGATATCTTTCGAAGGTGTAGTCGGAGCCAGCTTGACCAACTCTGAGATCTATGACGTCAGAGGCGACTTTGTTGAAGTGCAGCCAGACATCCGTAAGGGTCAGGACTACTCCAAACTGCCGCCCGCTCGGAACATTACGGTCGACCGGGTACGCATGGAACGCGCAGACCGGCAAGGCCTGGGTCTGACCAACATCGATGGATTCCTCATCCAGAACTCTCGCATCAGCGACGTCTCCCAGGTTTCCATAGACATAGAGATTGATGTCGTCGGGGAGGTCACGCGTAATATCCGCATCCTGGACAACCGCTTCGGCCCCGTCTACTTCGCCGTGCTGTCGAATGTGCCCGGCAGCGCTCCGGACGCTGGCGATGTCACGTTCAGCGGGAATATTATGGAGGCGCCACCTGATACCTGCTACCCGGCCGTCAATGTGGGTGACACGGGATTACCAAAGCAGGGCTATACTATAACCAGCAACACCCTCCGAACGATAAGTGACGCGATCCGCCTCACCGATGTGCATGGTGGATCGATAACGGGAAACAAGATCATCTATGAAGGAAACGGGGCGTGTGACAACGTCGCCTTCATCCCTCCTCGATCCGTGGCGGTTCGACTCACCCAGTCCCAAGTGTCGATCGTCGACAACAAGGAGACGGGGTACCCGACCCGTCCCTAGAACCTAGATGCGCTCCACCCGTCGGAGCGCTTTTTTCACACTAGGCCCTTACTTCTTCTCGGCTTTGCGCCGGCCGTAGCGGCGCTCGAAGCGCTCGACGCGGCCGCCGGTGTCGACCAGCTTCTGCTTGCCGGTATAGAAGGGGTGGCACTCGTTGCAGAGCTCGGCTCGCAGCTCGGCCTTGGTGGACCGGGTGATGAAGGTGTTGCCGCACGAGCAGCGCACGGAGGCGGTCTGGTAGGTGGGGTGGATGTCGGCTTTCATGGCTGCAGTCTCCCTTATCAAGCTATCCCGTGGGGGCAGGCGCCTTGGCGATCTCGGCCAGGAACTCGTCGTTGCTCTTGGTGTTGCGAATCTTGTCCATCAACAACTCCAACCCCGCCCCGCCTTCCAGGGCGTTGAGCACCCGGCGCAGTTTCCAGACCTGTTGGAGCTGGGTGCGCTCGAACAGGAGCTCCTCGTGGCGGGTGGAGCTGGCGTTCACGTCGAGGGCAGGGTAGATGCGGCGCTCGGCCAGCTTGCGGTCGAGGCGCAGCTCCATGTTGCCCGTGCCCTTGAACTCCTCGAAGATCACCTCGTCCATCCGCGACCCGGTCTCGACGAGGGCGGTGGCCAGGATGGTGAGCGAGCCCCCCTCCTCGATGTTGCGGGCCGAGCCGAAGAACTTCTTGGGCGGGTAAAGGGCACCGACGTCGATCCCACCCGACATGATGCGCCCGGTGGCGGGGGCGGCCAGGTTGTAGGCGCGGGAGAGACGGGTGATGCCGTCGAGCACGATCACCACGTCGGCGCCCGTCTCCACCAGGCGCTTGGCCCGCTCCAGGGTGAGCTCGGCCACCTGGGTGTGCTCCTCGGAGGGGCGGTCGAAGGTGGACGCCGCCACCTCGCCCTTCACCGACCGCCGCATGTCGGTGACCTCCTCGGGCCGCTCGTCGACGAGCAACACCATCAGGTGCACGTCGGGGTTGTTGGTCTCGATGGAGTGGGCGATCTGCTTCAAGACGGTGGTCTTGCCTGCCTTGGGGGGAGAGACGATCAGGCCCCGCTGGCCCTTGCCGATGGGCGAGATCAGGTCGACGATGCGGGCCACCATGTTGGTGGTCTCGCCCGGCACCTCCAAGCGCAGGCGCTGGTCGGGGAACAGTGGCGTGAGCTCTTCGAACTTGGGGCGCTGGCGGGCCTCGTCGGGGCTCATGTCGCTCACCGTGTCGATGCGCAACAGGGCCGGCCACGCCTCGTTGTTGCCGGCCGGGCGGCTGGCGCCCTTCACATAGTCGCCCTTGCGCAGGCCGAAGCGGCGCACCTGGCTCACCGACACGTACACGTCGCGGGGGCTGGACAGGTAGCCGGCGGTGCGCAGGAACCCGTAGCCCTTCTCGTGGAGGTCCACGAGGCCCTCGGCCGCCATGGGCTCGCCCGAGTAGGCGACGTCGTCGCCCCCGCCCTGGGGTGCCATGGCCCGGTCGCCCCGGTCGCGACCCCGGCGCCGGCGGCTGCTGCGACGGTTGCCGCCATCTGTGTTGTCGAACCCCTGGCCCTGGCCTTGGCCTTGGCTTTGGCCTTGGCTTTGGCCTTGGCCGGTCCGGTGGTCGTGGTTGCGGGGGCGCTCGTCGATGCGGGTGCCGCCTCCTGCGTCGGCCTGGCCCCCGTCGGAGCCCATGGCCAGCGCTGGCGCGGTGTTGTCGCCGGCGGGAATGGCTTGGGTCGGCCGGCCACCATCGGCGGGACTCGGGGCCGCCGGCTGGGACGGCTCAGCCGGCCCCGAAGTGCCCGGCTCGGGCTCGTCGGGGGCGTCGGGACCGGGCCGCTCGGGATCCGGCGACGACGGCTCGGACGGGATCGTGACCGGGCCGTCGGGCGAGGTACCGGGCAGGGTGTCGGGCTCGGGCGGGGCCAGCACCCCAGCACCACCACCGGAGGCACTGCCGTTGGCAGGAGTGGCGGCAGCGTCGACCGCGGTGCCGGCCGTGTCGGCGGTATCACCGCCGGCCGGCGAACCGGCGCCGTTGGTGGCGAGATCGGGCTTCGACGAACGCGGCCGCCTGGCCCGCTCGGGCGCCGTCTCGATGCCGGCCTCCCGCAGGATGTGGTCGATGAGCGTGGTCTTGGACGCGCGAGGTGACGGCTTGACGCCCATCGCCTCGGCGATGGCGGCCAGCTCCTCGCGCTCTTTACTCTCGAGCACGGATCGTTCCAGCGCTTGGGGCGCAAGGCTCATAGTCGTCCTCCGGCCATGTGGGCTCCTTTGGGCGCCGCGCCTGTCGTGGCGGCGGCGGTGACGGTTGGGTGAAGCGCGGGATGCCGGGAGTGAGCGGGTGACTTCATGAGATTGCGGACCCTTGGAACCGCTCCATGGCCAGATCGGCGGTCGCCAGTGCCAACTCGTCGAAACTCGGCCCATCTCCGATGGCAACCACCCGATTGTCGCAGTACACGACGTCGATACCCCGCTCCAGAGCGATTCTCGTAGCTGTGTCTACCGCCGCTGCCTTGAGCTCGACGACCAGGACGTCGGCGGTGTCCAGCCTGTCGAGATCTGCCGCTAGTTGGTGGCGAGAGGCCAGGTGGGAGGACATTCCGACGACCTTGCAACCGTGCTCGTGCTCGAGATGGCCGACCATGTCTCTCATGGCGTGGGCTGGTGCAGCGGTGACATAGAAGACACGACGCCCGGAGATCGGCTGGAGGGGAAAAGGCCTGAGCGTGGTGCGCACGACCCCTGCCCCGGTTGCCAGGCCCCGGAACCGGTCCTTCCAACCAGAAACCGCATGTTCTGCGGTACCCACTGCGCCCGAGACGGCGAACGTTGGTTCTGCCATCGTAACCACGATCAGGTCGCTGAGCAACACGCGGTAGGAACCCAGGTAGCCGGTGACCAGCTCGGGGTCGGCCGTGGCCGGAACCACGAGGATGGTCGCGTCGGCGTGCGCCGGGGGAAGCGCCGACCCGCTGCCCTCGTACAGCAAGATCGTCTCGGGCCTCTCGTTGGCCACCGCCACCCCGGCGGCGAAGCCATCGTCGGCCGGAGCGCCGACCAGCCCTGCGCCGCAGCGGGAGGTGCCCACGGTGGCCACCCCGGCCATCAGGGCGTCCTCCAGGTGGTCGCTGGCGGCGTGACGCCCGGCGTCCGCCATGCACAGGAGGCCGGTGGGCGTGAGGTCGGCGACAGCGGGGTCGACCACCTCGGGCATCAGGGGGCCACCCCTGCCCATGGTTACAACCACGGGCGGTGTGCCCCGGGCCGCCAGCAGCCGGGCCAGGTGGGCGGTAACGGCCGTCTTGCCCGCCCGCTTGTCGGTGGACACCACCGCCACCGACGCCTTGGTGGCCAGCCGGGGCCGCAACGGGGGGTCGAAGCGGAAATCGGCGCCGGCGTAGGTGACTCCGGCGGCCAGGGCTCGAGCAGCCAGGCCCATGCGGCGGCGAGAGTCGACGACGGGCACGTCGGAGAGGTCGTAGACCAGATCGGGGGCGAAGCGGGCCAGCCCGGCGGCCAGGGCGGCCTCGGGCGTGGGGCCGCCGACGAGCGGCAGGCCGAGATCGGGGTGATTGGGGCCGACAAGCTTCTCCCCCCCGCCTACTAGGGCGGCACCGATGGCTTCAGCGCCCGGCAGGTGGCCGGAGAGGTGGGATATCGCCGCCCTGACTACGGACGGAAGGTGCTCGCCGTCCACCAAAACGAGGGTCCGCAGCGGGGTCTCCTCCAGGACGGAACTCCGGCCATCCTACCGCGCCTCGTTTTTGGTCGGGTTTTGGCTCGCCAGGGGGGGGGGAAAGCGGAAAAAAAAGGAGGGGGGGGGG
>JBPCJQ010000032.1:0-9850 GCA_051005135.1 Acidimicrobiales bacterium | reverse complement strand
CGCCTACCTGGAGGGTCTCAAGTAATGGCCATCGCCGAGGCGCCCCCCGCCGACCAGGGCGATCTCAACGAGCTCTGGGAGGACGCGCCGGGCATCCCCGGGTTCTTCTCCACCGTCGACCACAAGCGCATCGGCATGCGCTACATCTACACGTGCTTCTTCTTCTTCTTCGTGGCCGGGCTGATGGCCCTGGCCATGCGCACCCAGCTCGCCCAGCCCAATGCCAAGGTGCTGGGCCCCCAGCTCTACAACGAGCTGTTCACCATGCACGGCGTGACCATGATCTTCCTGTTCAACACGCCCGTGCTGGCCGGCTTCGGCAATTACCTGATCCCGTTGCAGATCGGTACGCGCGACATGGCCTTCCCCCGGCTGAACGCCTTCAGCTACTGGGTGTTCCTGCTGGGCGGCATCTTCATGTACAGCAGCTTCTTCTTCGGCATGCCCGACGGTGGTTGGTTCGGGTACGTGCCCCTGACCGGCAAGACCTTCTCGCCAGGGCTCAACATCGACTTCTGGGGCCTAGGCATCGTGTTCACCGGTCTGTCCACGACGGTGGGCTCGATCAACTTCATCGTCACCATCTTCAAGCTGCGGGCCCCGGGCATGTCGCTCAACCGCATGCCCATCTTCGTGTGGTCGATGCTCGTCTTTTCGTTCATGGCCATCTTCTCGGTTCCCGCGGTGACCCTGGCCACCGGTCTCAACGAGCTCGACCGCCTCTTCGGCACCTCGTTCTTCGTGCCCGCTCTCGGCGGCAGCGTGCTGCTCTACCAGCACTTGTTCTGGTTCTGGGGCCATCCCGAGGTCTACATCCTGTTCGTCCCCGCCACCGGCATGATCTCCCAGATCGTGCCCACCTTCTCGGGCCGTCCCCTCGTCGGCTACCTGTGGGTGGCAGGCTCGCTCGTCACCGTCGGGTTCATCAGCTTCGGCGTGTGGGTCCACCACATGTTCGCCACCGGCCTGCCGGCACTGGCCATGGCGTTCTTCTCCGGCGTCAGCCTGATCATCACCCTGCCCAGCGGGGTCCAGTTCTTCGCGTGGATCACCACCATGTGGAAGGGCAGGGTCAGGCTGACCACACCGATGCTGTTCGCCATCGGCTTCCTCCTCATCTTCCTCCTGGGCGGCATCACCGGCGTCATGGTGGCGGTGCTGCCCTTCGACTGGCAGGTCACCGACAGCTATTTCGTGGTCGCCCACCTCCACTACGTGCTCAACGGCGCGGTGGTGTTCCCGATCTTCGGCGCCATCTACTACTGGATGCCCAAGATGACGGGGCGGATGCTGAGCGAGAAGCTGGGAAAGCTGAGCTTCTGGGTGATGTTCGTGGGCTTCAACATCACCTTCTTCCCCATGCACATCCTCGGCTTCCTGGGGATGCCACGACGCATCTACACCTACGACAACGGCCTGGGCTGGGGCGGCCTCAACGCCATGATCAGCATCGGATCGGCCATCTTCGGCCTGGGTACCGCCATCACCCTGTTCAACTGGCTCTGGAGCCGGCGCAAAGGCAATGCCGCGGGCGACGACCCGTGGGACGCCGACAGCCTCGAATGGTCGACCACGTCGCCGCCTCCCCACTACAACTTCGCCGCCATCCCCCTCGTGGCCAGCCGCCACCCACTCTGGGACCAGCGGCCCCTGCCATTCGCCACCTCGGGCGACGAGCCCGAGACCAAGGGGTTGGGCGTCGAGGGGGCCATCGCGCGCGAGACGCCGGTGACCAGCGGCATCGACACCCGTCCCGAAGGCAACCTGGAGATCCCCCACGAGACCTACCTGCCCTTCGTCGTGGCCCTGGGCCTGGCCGCGCTGTTCGTGGGGCTCCTCGTGCGGGCGGTGGTCGTCGGGGTGATCGGGGCGGCGTTGGTGGTGCTGGGAGCGTGGTGGTGGGCCTGGCGCACCGAGGAGGACCTCGCGCCTCCCGATCCCGGACCGGAGGCTCCGGTGAACGCCGGCGTCACCGCCGAGGCGGGAGGTGACGAGGCATGACTGCTCCGAGCGCGACGGTGACCCCGGGGATCACCCGGCCGGCCACCCGGCGCACCTATCCCACGGCGTGGTGGGGGATGGCGGTGGTGATCATGACCGAGGCCATGATCTTCGCCATCCTCCTGGCCGCCTACCTGTTCCTGCGGGCGGCGTCGAAGCAATGGCCGCTCGGCGACATCGAGGTGCCCAAACTTGAGCTCTCGATTCCGTTCAGCTTCGTGCTGTGGGGGAGCAGCATCCCCATCTTCTGGGCCGAGCACAGCATCCGCAACGGCAGGGTGGGCCGGATGAAGGCGGGGTTGGCGATCAGCTTCGTGATGGGCCTGTCGTTCTTCGCCTTCACCCTCTACGACTTCAACGACCTGCACTTCGGCTGGCGCACCAACGCCTACGGCTCGATCTACTACACGATCGTCGGTCTCCACGCCTTCCACGTCTTCCTCGGCCTGGGGCTGAGCACCATGGTCCAGATCAAGGCCTGGTCGGGCCGGTACGACGGCGGGCGCTATGCCAGCGCCGAGGTGTTCTTCCTCTACTGGCACTTCGTCGACGTCGTGTGGCTGGCCGTGTTCCCCATCCTCTTCCTCTCCGCCCACATCCGATGACAGACACCCCGCTCCGAGGGCCGCTCGGGCCCGACACCCCGCTCCGTGGGCCGCTGGCGCCCGACTCCCCGCAGGTCGAGGACTCGGCAGTGGAGGACCCGACGGTCGACGGCGAGGAGGCCCGGCGGGCCCACAGCATCGCCTCCGCCGTGCGCGAGGGAGTGCTGGTGTGGTTCGCCCTGCTGGGCGGCATCGTCGCCTGGGCCATTCACCTGTTGCTGTTCGTCAGCATCGTCCGCTACACCTGCAACGCCCACGGCTACGTGTGGGTGATGCACCTGACGACCGTCGTCACCCTGGCACTGACAGCCGCCGCCATCGCCCTGTGCCTGCACATGATGAGGTCGTCCGACGGGGACGAGTCCTCCGACGACGAGGGCGGCCGGGCCCAGTTCATCGCCCGTCTCGGCCTGCTGATCGGCGTCATCAACTTCGCCCTCATCGCCCTCGAGGAGATCTACGTCATCGTCCTCAACTCGAGGCGTTGTGGCTGAGCCCGCCACCGTGGTGCTCCTGGTCGCCATCGCCGGCGCCTACGTCCTCGGACTCTCCCGGGCGTGGGCGGCCGCCGGACGGGGCCGCCTGGTACGCACCTCCCAGGCGCTGGTCTTCGCCGGCGGGATGATCGCCCTGGCCCTGGCCCTGCTGCCTCCCCTGGAGACCAGGACCGACCACAGCCTCACCGCTCACATGATCCAGCATGTGCTGCTGCTCGTGGTGGCCGCCCCCCTCCTGGCCCTGGGCGCTCCGTTGCCCACCCTGATCTGGGCGCTCCCGGAGCGACTGCGGCCGCGTGCCTCGGCCGCCTGGCGCCGTCTGCTGCGCAGCCACAGCGCCCACTGGCTGGTGTGGGCCGGGGGGGCGCTCGTCGCCGAGAGCCTGGTCATGGTCGCCTGGCACCTGCCTGTCGCCTACCGGGCCGCCCTCCACCACGACGGCCTGCACGTGGCCGAGCACGCCAGCTTTCTCGTGACCGCCGTCGTCTTCTCGTGGGCCGTCGGAGTGGGCTCGGCCCGCCGCCACGGCTCGGCGGTCGCGGTGGTGTTCGTCGCCGCCCTGCCCGGCAGCGCCCTCGGCGCCGCACTCACCCTGGCTACCCGGCAGTGGTACGCCGAGTACCCGTCCCTGGCCGACCAGCAGATGGCGGGCGTGGTGATGTGGGCCTTCGCCGGGGTGGCCTACGTGGTGGCCGCCGCCTGCCTGTTCGGCGTCTGGCTGAGCGGCCTGGAGCGCGACACTCCCGGGCGCCCCCTCGTACCGGTGGCCACCCCGTGATCGACCGCACGTTCCGGTGGTTCGACAACCGACTCGGCATCGCCCACTTCACCCGCAGCGCCCTCGACAAGATCTTCCCCGACAACTGGTCGTTCATGCTCGGCGAGATCGCCCTGTACTGCTTCGTGGTGCTGATCACGACCGGTGTCTACCTGTCGTTCTTCTTCAGTCCCAGCGCCAAGGAGGTCGTGTACAACGGCAGCTACGTCCCTCTCAAGGGCCTGCACATGTCGGAGGCGTTCAACTCGACGGTACGGCTGAGCTTCGATGTCCGGGCCGGCCTGGTGTTCCGCCAGATGCACCATTGGGCCGCCCTCATCTTTGCCGGCGCCATCTTCGTGCACCTCTGCCGGGTCTTCTTCACCGGCGCCTTCCGCCGGCCGCGCGAGGTCAACTGGATCATCGGGATGACCTTGTTCGTGCTGGTGATCTTCAACGGCTTCAGCGGGTACTCGCTGCCCGACGACCTGCTGTCGGGCACCGGCCTGCGCATCGGGTACTCCATCGCCCTGGCCGTACCCGTCGTGGGCACCTGGGCCGCTTTCTTGGTCTTCGGCGGCGAGTTCCCGTCGCCCGACATCATCTCCCGGCTGTTCGTGCTCCACGTGCTGATCATCCCCGCCGTGATCGCTGGGCTCCTGGGCGCCCACCTGGCCATCCTGTGGCGCCAGAAGCACACGCAGTTCCCCGGGCCCGGGCGGAAGGAAACCAACATCGTCGGCTCCCGCCTCTGGCCCACCTACACCGCTCGTTCCGTCGGGCTGCTGGCGGGCGTCTTCGCGGTGACCGCCTTCCTCGGGGGCCTGGCCCAGATCAACCCCATCTGGCTCTACGGCCCCTTCCAACCGTCGGCCGTGAGCACCGCCTCACAGCCCGACTGGTACATGGGTTGGGTGGAGGGAGCTCTCCGCCTGGCCCCGGCGGGCTTGCGCTTCGACGTGTTCGGCTACACCGTGTCGGAGCTGTTCCTTCCCGCCGTGGTCCTTCCCGGCCTCACCTTCGGGCTGCTGTACCTGTGGCCGTTCCTGGAACGACTGGTCACCGGCGACACCGCTGAGCACCAGTTGCTCGACCGCCCCCGGGAGCACCCGATGCGGACCTCGATCGGCGTTGCCACCCTGGCCTTCTACTTCGTGCTCTTCGTCGCCGGGTCCCAGGACGTCGTGGCCCAGAAGTTCTCCACGCCGATCCCCACGGTGACGGTCGTGCTCGACGTGCTCCTGGTGGTCGCGCCCGTGCTGGCGGCGCTGATCACCTGGAAGGTGTGCCGCGACCTCTCCGGCGCCGACGAGCTGGAGGACGACAAGGAGCGCATCCGGCAGCGCCTATCTGGCGGCGACGACGACGGGGACCGTTCGCCGGCCGCCCAGCCCGGCCGGCCGGAGCGAGCCCCCCGCACCGGGTGGGTGTGGACGGTGCTGCGGGCACTCGGCCGCCTCGGCAACCGCAAGCGCCGGACCGAGGAGCTGTCGAAGCGCTGAGTTCGTGCCGACACCTTCTCCCTGCGCATCTCATGCGCCGAAGCGGTTGGCCCCCGCCAGGTAGTCGCCGGCCCGGGCGGCAAGCGCCATGATGGTGAGCGCCGGGTTGGCGCTGCCCTGGGTGGGTAGCACGCTCCCGTCGGTGATATAGAGGTTGGGCACCGCGAAGCTTCGGAGGTTGGCGTCGACCACACCGGAGCGCTCGTCGGCGGCCATCCGGCAACCGCCCACCAGGTGGGCGTAGCGGTTGATCGTCACCGCGTCCTCAGCCCCCGCCGCGAGCATGATCTCGGTCATCTTCTCGGTGCCGGCCCGCATCAGGGCGCGGTCGTTGTCACACTGGGAATAGGAGAAGCGGGCGACGGGCAGGCCTCGACGGTCGGTCTCATCCGCCAGCGTCACCCGGTTGTCGGGCAATGCCAGGAACTCGCAGAGCACGCCGATGGTGGCCCAGTGGACGTAGTCGCGCAGGTACTCCCGCAGCACGTCGCCCCAATGTCCCTCGGCCACCACGTGCTCTGCCCAGGTGATCGGCAGCGGCCCGACGCACTGGATGGAGAAGCCGCGCTTGTAGTTGACCGCGGGGTCGGTTTCGTAGAACGCCTCGGTGGAGACCTCGGGCGGCGGCGCCTTGTACATCCGCACCTCCTCGGCGAAGCGCCCCGCAGTCTGGGCTGCGCCCTGGACCATCACGTAGCGCCCGACGAGGTCGAAGTCGTTGCCCAGGCCATTGGGGAAGCGGGGCGACGCCGAGTTCAGCAGCAGCCGGGGGGTCTCGATGGCGTAGCCGGCCACGGCCACCACCCGGGCCCGCTGGAAGCGCTCGACGCCGTCGCGCGAGTACACGACGCCGGTGGCCCGCCCGTCGGGGCCGATCTCCACCCGGCTGACCATGGAGTCAGCCCGGACCTCGGCGCCGTGAGCAAGGGCGTCGGGCACGTGGGTGATCAGCGTCGACGCCTTCGCGTTGACCTTGCAGCCCTGCAGGCAGAAGCCCCGGTAGATGCAGTGGGGGCGGTTGCCGAAGCGGCCGTTGGTGATGGCCACCGGCCCGACCCGCACGTCGATGCCCAGTCGCTGGCAGCCCCGGATGAACAGCAGGCCCTGTCCGCTCACCGGGTGGGGGGACTGGGGGTAGCGGTGCGGGTCGCCCCAGGGCCAGTGCTGGCCGGCGACGGGCAACTCGGCCTCGATGTCGATGTAGTAGGGCTTCAGCTCCCGGTAGGTGATGGGCCAGTCGGCGCCCACACCGTCGAGGGTGCGGGTGTGGAAGTCCGATGGGTGCAAACGCGGGGTGTAGCCAGCGAAGTGCACGGTGCCGCCGCCCACACCCCGCCCCGAGTTGTTGGCACCGAGGGGCACAGGGTCGTCGCCGGCGATCACCCGGGGCTCGGTCCAGTAGAGGTGATGCGAGCCCCGCTCGTCGCTCACCCAGTCGCGGTCGGGATCCCAGAAGGGACCGGCGTCCATGGCCACCACCGACCACCCGGCCCGGGCCAGGCGCTGGGCCAGCACGCCGCCGCCGGCACCGCAGCCCACGATCACGATGTCGACCTCGTCGCGGTCGTCGAAGCGCCGCATGCCGTCGCGCAAGCCGTGGTTCGTGCGGGTGCCGTCGTTAGGCAGCAGCCAGGCCGAGGCGTTGCGGGCCCGGACCCCTCCGCGCGTCACGGCCGGTGCCGGGCCCGGGCCGCCTCGACCCGCCGAGCCCACGGCTGCGGGTCGCGGGCGTCGGCCTCGGGCCGCTCCCAGTTCTCGCGGTGATCGAGGCCAAGGGCCTTGTAGCCCCGCGGGTAGGCCGGGCCCCCGAAGCCGATCTCGTTCCAGGCCCACGGGTGGGAGTAGAAGGCGGCGCACGCGTAGCGCAGCCACATGCTCCACAGCCGGGCCGCAGGCAGGCCCCGCCAGTGCCCGCCGGTGCGCACCGCCTCCAGGAGCTCGATCTGCTCGGCCCGGTCGAGCTCGGCGAACATCCGCTGGCGGCGTTCGCGCGCCTCGTCGTCGAGGGCGCGCAGCGACACTCTCCACGCGTCGGCGTCGGGGGGCATGTCGTCGTACCGATAGCCGTCGGTCTCGTCCTCGGCCAGACGAACGTCGATTAGCTCGAACACCGGGATCCGTGGCTCGTTGTCCTGGGCCAGCAGCCGGTCGAGCAGAGGCCGGCACGCCGCTTCCTCGTCGACGCTGAAAAAGCGCAAGGGCGGCCGCGCTCCGAGGCGACCCAGGACCACCCCCTGGGTGACGGCGTCCCAGCCGGGGGCTTGGCCGAGCACGTCGAAGCCGGGAAACCGGTCGTGGTCGCCCGGGGTGGCGCCCACCTCAGTCCTCCCGGCGCAGCACGGCGGCCAGCAGGCCCATCCCGCCCACCATCGAGAACAGCAACGGGGCGAACAGCGGCGGGCCCATCTCTGCGTTGTAGCGGGCGTAGCGCCACCCGCCGGGGCGCTGGGCGATGCCCCTGACGTGGAGGTAGGTGCCCTGTAGGCCGTTGGCCAACGCCAGCAGCGAAACGGCCGGGAGGATGGTCTTGGCCAGGCTCTTGCTGAACACACCGCCGACGCCGGCGCCGGCCACGAACGGGGTGAGCACCACCGGCACCCACATCATCCGGTTGCCGAAGCTGGCCCGGTCGTGCTCCAGGAAGATCTCGGCGCCGGTGACCAAGGCCGAGACGGCGGTGATGCCCGACAAGGCCCGCTCGAAGCGTCCATGGGCCACGTCGGCCAGCAGGCGGTCGAGGGCGCCGACGGCACCTTCGACCAGCTTGTCTCGACCGCCGGTGTGCAGACCGAGCACCGCTCAGCCCCTCAGCTCGGCGATCTTGTCGCGGAAAAGGGTGCTGGCGATGGTGGCCTTGTGGGGCTGGCCCTTGAGGAAGGCCCGGGCGAAGCCCTTGGCCTGTTCGTAGGTGACCTTGGGCGGCATCGGTGGCTCGTCAGGGTTGACGACGACGTCCACCAGGGCGGCACCGGGATAGGCCAGGGCCTCGGCCACTGCCCCTTCCAGATCGGTCGCTTTCTCGACCCGGATGCCCTTGCCCCCGCACGCCTCGGCCCACGGGGCGAAGTTGGCCAGCCCCCGGTGGCGCACCCCGAACTCGGGGAAGCCCAGCACCATCTGCTCCCACAGAATCTGACCGTACTCGCCGTTGTTGTTGACGAACACCTTGACGGGCAGGTCGTGGCGCACGGCGGTGAGGAACTCAGCCATGAGCATGGCGAAGCCGCCGTCGCCGACAAAGGCGATGCACTGGCGTCCGGGATGGGCCCACTGGTTGGCAATCGTGTACGGCAGCCCGGGGGCCATGGTGGCCAGGTTTCCCGACAGGTAGTACTGGCGGTTGCCGCGGATGTCGAAGTGGCGGGCCGACCAGGTGGCGATGGTCCCCGAGTCCGACGCCAGTATGGCGTCGTCCGCGGCCAGGCGGTCGATGACTCGCATCAGGTACTGGGGCTGGATGGGGTCGCGGTCAGGCTGCTCGAGCGCGGCCATCTTCTCCCGCCAGTCGACCATGCCGTCCTGGGCCGTCTCGAGGAAGCTGCGGTCAGGCTTGCGCACCAGCAGGGGAAGCAGCGCCCGCAGGGTCTCAGCCGAGTCGCCCACCAGGGGCACTGCGGTGGGCATGCGGTTGCCGGCCCGGATCGGGTCGGCCTCGATCTGCACCACCTGGACCTTGGCCGGATCGGGCAGGTGCTTGGTATACGGGAAGTTGGTGCCGACCATGAACAGGGTGTCGGCGCCCTCCATGGCCTCCTCCGACGGCTTGGTGCCCAGTAGGCCGATCCCGCCGGTGGTCAGGGGGTGGTCGTCGGGGACCGCGCCCTTTCCGGGCAGGGTCTTGACCACGGGTGATCCGAGCACATCGGCGACGGCGAGCACCTCGTCGCCGGCCCGCAGGGCACCGGCGCCGGCCAGCATCACCACCTTCGTCCCGGCGTTGAGCACCTCGGCGGCCCGGGCCAGATCCGCGGCCCGGGGCACGCCGGGGGCGGCGATGAACACCGGTGCGGTGTGGGGCGTGGTGGCCGGGGCCACCGAGCTCCATGGGTTCTCATCCGCTGGGGCGAGCTGGATGTCGTTGGGAAAGGTGATGTGGGAGACGGTGCGCCGGGCCAGGGCGTGGCGCACGGCCAGGTCGACCAGGGTGGGAATCTGCACGGGCACGTGGACCATCACGTCGTAATCGGCCACGTTCTCGTACAGCTTCTCCAGGTGCACCTCTTGCTGGTACCCGGTGCCCAGCAGCTGGGTCTCCTGCATGCCGGTGATGGCCAGCACCGGCTGGTGGTCTAGCTTGGCGTCGTAGAGGCCGTTGAGCAGATGGACCCCACCGGGCCCGGAGGTGGCCAGGCACACACCCAGGCGACCGGTGGACTTGGCGTAGCCGGTGGCCATGAAGGCGGCCGCTTCCTCGTGGTGGACGAGGACGAAGCGCATGCGGTCCTGGTGGCGCCGCAGCGCCTCGGTGATCCCGTTGATGCCGTCGCC
>JBPCJQ010000031.1:0-74738 GCA_051005135.1 Acidimicrobiales bacterium | reverse complement strand
CAGCGAGCGATGTAGGCGCCCGAGGTAGTCGGCGCAGTGGGCCAGGCCCTCGCCGATGTGGTCGTGCCACGGCCCCCAGGGGCCGGTGGTGTCGGACATGGTCGTGTCTCCTCTCGTGGACGGACGGTGGTTCTCCGCCGGGACTCGGCGGGTCGAGCACAACGGGCTCGACCCGCTTGGCCAGCCCCCTCCTCGACGACGCCGGGGGGTCAAGTCAGCGGCCCTCTTGACCTGACCGCAGTTGCCCGCAGTTGTCTGTGATTGCGCCTGGCTTGTGGTGCACTTGTGGTGCAGGACGACGGCCGCGGTTTGTCCGCACCGGTCATCGTGAACGGGGTGTAGGGTCCGTCTAGAGTTCCTCGCCCCGACGTATGAGATTGGGGAGCCCGAGCGGTCTCAATCGCCAGTGCCGCTTTCATCCCATACGGGTCGCGGCTGGCGTGGCGGCGGTTTGGAAACCGATGAAGTACCACCCTGGCGTACGCGGCTTGGCGCCTTGTTCGCCGTCGACCACGCACAGCGGGCTCCGCCTCGTCTCGTTGTGTGCCATGGCCGCCGTTGTCGGCACCCTCCCTGCGGTAGCGCCTCAGCCGCCCCGGCCAAGCCCAAGCCGGCCCGGGACCTGCCCGGCCTGGTCTCGACGCCGGCACCCAAGCCCACTCCCCGGGTGACCGCTGGTGACTTCTCGAACCCGCCCCAGCCCGGTGACCCCGGCCCCGGGCCCAACCTGTCGGCTGACAAGACCCGGCCCAAGCCCAAGCCGACCGGTTTCGACCCGGCGCGATCCAAGACCGTGGACGACCAGACCACGGCCACCAAGAAGCAGTTCGTCAACCCGGACGGAACCAAGACGGTGCAGGTCAGCCCCCACCCGGTGCGCTTCCGCGATCCTGGCTCGGCTGGTGCCTGGCGCGACATCGACCCGACCCTCAGCCCTGCCCCCGACGGGACCCTGCGGCCCAAAGCCGCCCCCTCGGGCGCCCGTCTGGCCTACAACGGCGAGGCCACCGTTGCCGCCGTCGACACCTCGGCGGGCAGCATTGGTCTCCGTCACCCTGGCGAGCAAGCAGATTTGGGTGCTGCGGCGGTGATGGAAGGCGCCAAGGCGAACTACAAGGGGGCCGTGGGCGGCCACGACCTCACCATGGCCGCCACCAGCGACGGCGTGGAGGAGACGGTGAGCCTCCCCGATGCCACCGCCTCTCCCACCTACACGGACGAGCTCACCCTTCCCGCCGGCGTCAGCGCCCGTGAACGCAAGGGCGGAGGGGTGGAGCTGGCCGACGCCTCGGGGGCGGTGGTCGCCACCTTCACCGGCGGGGTGGCCCGCGATGCTCCCAGCGCCCGAGGCCCCGGCAGCTTCGTCCCCGTGTCGGTTCGCCTGATGGGCACCGCCCCCGCCGCACCCGTGTCTCCTCCGGCTGCCGCCGCCGACGTGGTGGGCAAGGGCATGGCGGTCACCTCCGTGGCACCGTCGAGGTGGGCGTCGACCCCGCCTGGCTGGGCGACTCTGCCCGAGTCTTCCCCGTGAGCATCGACCCCTACCTGTCGTTCGTCCAGAGCACCGGCAACGGCGGCTACGACACCTGGATCGACAACGGCGAGTACGCCAACACCGACTTTTCCGCCAACGCCTATCTGGCCGTGGGCACCAACGACGGTGGCGTGCACGTGACCCGCGGTGTGCTGTGGTTCAACCTGGGGTCATTGCCCGACCCCAGCGATTACGTGCTGAGCTCGCAGCTCTCCCTCTACAACTGGGCCTCGGCCTCGGTGTGCGACCCCCGCCCCGTGAACCTGTTCGGCCTGGGCGCCGCCAACCAGGGACCGACCCTGACCTGGAACAGCCAGCCGCCACTGGACGCCGCCGGAGTGATTTCCACCACCAGCTTCGCCCGCTACACCTACTCGGGCTCGCCGTGCCCAGGCGGCTACCAGGGAATCGACGCCACGTCTCTGGCCCAACGCTGGCTAGGCGGAGGTGCGCCCAACTTCGGCCTCGAGCTGCGGGACGCCAACGAGGCCGACAACTCACAGTTCAAGTGGTTCTACTCGGCCGAGGCTGGGTCGTCGGTGAGCCCCATCCTGACCATCACCTACGACCACCTGCCCACGGTGGCCACCCCCGTGTCGCCCATCGACAACGCGGCGGTAGCCACCGACACACCCACCCTGACCGTCAATGCCGCCACCGACGCCGACGGCGACCCCCTGTGGTACTGGTTCCGAGGCACCCCTGCACCCGACGCCGAGACCGGCACTCAGGCCATAGACTCGGGCTGGATCACCCCTGCCCAGGGGCCGTGTGCGGGCCAGCCCAACCGGATCTGTTACACCCCCGAGCCGGGCATCCTCGCCGATGGTGCCCGCTACTCCTGGCACGTGTACACCCACGACGGAATGGCAGGAAGGGCCCCCGACTGGGTGCGCGCCCTGGGAGTCAACCTCCACCTGGGGGCGGGCGACCCATTGCCCCGCGACCAGGTGGGCGGCATGTCAGTGAACCTGGTGTCGGGCAACGCCCAGGTAGGTGCGGCCAGCCCCACGTTTCCCACCGTGGGCGGCCCCGTGGGCCTCACCTACGCGTACAACTCCCAGGCCCCCCTGGTGAGCGGCCTCGCTGGCACTTACTACAACGACCCGACGGCGACGCACTCCTTCGCCGGGCTGACCCCGGCCATGGTGCGCCGTGACCCCGAGGTGGGCTTCCGCTGGCATGCCACCAGCCCCGGCCCGGCCGTGGACCGCCAGAACTTCATGGTCCACTGGGAAGGCTGGCTCACCCCGCCGGGGTCGGGGTCGCTCTCCTACCAGTTCTACACCGGCCACTACGGCGGGATGCGCATGTGGGTGAACAACACTCTCATCCAGGACCACTGGACCGACGCCGCGGTGGAACCCGACGTCGCCCCGCCCATGACCCTCACCGGAGGGGTGGCGGTGCCCATCCGCATCGAGTCCTACCAGCACGGCCCCGAGGCCGAGATGGGCATCGCCGTCATCGCCAACATCGGCCCAGGCGGGTCCCAGAAGGTCATGGAGGTGCCCCCGTCGTGGCTGTCGGGCGACAACGCCGCCCTTCCCCAGGGCTGGTCAATGTCGCCCGGCCACCTCGGCTATGTCTCGGCCCGGGTCTCGGATGGCTTCGTGGCCCTGGCCGACACCTCGGGGGGCTCCCACGTCTACACCTGGACGGGCGCGGGATATGCACCACCGCCGGGTGAGGACGCGACCCTGGCCACCGACGCAGCCGGGTTGTTGAGCCTGCACGCTCCCGACGGGGTGACCTACGGCTTCGACGCCTGGGGCGCCTTGGCCTTTGCCGGTGCCGCCACCGACGACGCGGCGGCGTCCAGCCCCGGTTACGTGTTCTCCACCGATGCGGCCAAGCCCCGCCGCCTGGTGGCCATCACCGACCCGGTGGGCGCCCGCCAGATCACCCTGCGCTACGCCGGGCGCGACGCCTGCCCCGCCTCGGCACCGCCGGGCATGGACGCCGCCGCCCCGCCCGACACCCTCTGCCAGGTGGCCTACTGGGACGGCACCGTCACCAACGTCTGGTATCGGGCCGCCCAGCTGGCCCGCTTCGAAGACCCCGGTGGGGCGGTGACCGACTTCGCCTACACGACAGGTCGCATCACCACCATCCGCAACCCCGGAGCCGCCGACGCGGTGGCGGCGGGCACTGCTCCCGACAACGACACGTCGAGGACGCTGGTGGCCTACGACGCTTCCCCCGCCCCCAAGGTGGCCTCGGTCACCCTGCCGGTGCCCAACGCCGGGTCGCTGCTGCCCGCCCCTAGACCCGCCCATTCCTATGAGTACCCGTCGGGCACCGAGGCACGGGTGCACCTGGCCGGGCTCACCGAGCCCGCCGGCTTCGCCCGCAAAGCCACCTTTGTGGCCAACGCCGACGGCACGTACTCGACCACCGACACCGATGCCACCGCCCGCACCACCTCGGCTACCTACGACGCCGGCTACCGGCGCACTTCAGCCACCGACGCCGCGGGGCGGGTTTCCACCACCGTCTATGACGGCGACGCCACCCGCACCACCCCCACCGGGCGGCCCACCGACAGCTACGGTCCGGCGCCTGCGGGCTGCTTCGGCGCCGACCGTCGTCCCAACGCCTCGTGTTCCACCGCGCCCGCCCACACCTCCACCACCTTCGACACCGACCCCGCCACCGGCGTCGCCCTCACCGGCCTGGGCGCCACCTACTGGGCCAACCGCACCCTGTCGGGCCTGCCCGGCGGGCACAACGCGGTGGGCCTGGGCGCTTCTGGCAGCCCCATCGCCGCCGATCCCCCCGCCCCCGGGCTAGGCGCCGGAGCGTGGTCGGGGCGCTATGTGGGCGAGATCGCCTTCGACCAAGTAGGCACCTACGGCTTCAGCGTGGTCCTGACCGGCTCGGCCCGCCTCTTCGTCGACGACGCGGTGGTGGTCGATGCCGGGGGCGACCACCCAGTGCCCACGACCGTCAGCGCGACTCTGGCCAACACGACCACCGGCCGCCACCGCCTGCGCGTCGACTACGCCACCCAGGGTGGCAGTGCCCCTCGCCTGGAGCTGCGTTGGGCACCGCCGGGGATCTCCGACGCCCCGCTGCCGGCAGCCAAGGTCTTCCCCCGCTACTCGGTGCCGGTGCGCACCACCACCGACGACGCCACCCCGGGATCACCTGCCCGGGTCACCGTCGTCGACTACGACAGCCTGGCCAACGGCCTGGTCAAGACCACCACCGTCGACCCCGGGGGCCTGGGCCTGGTAACCGCCAACGCCTACGAGGCTCCGGGGGCGGGGCGGTTCATGCGCCCCACCGCCTCCACCACCCCGGCGGGCACCACCACCACCCACGCCTACTACGGCGCTACCGAGGCTCGCACCAATCCCTGCGGTGGGGGCTCGGCCAACCAGGCCGGAGCGCCCCGCACCACGACGGGTCCCGACCCCGACGGCCCGGGACCGGCGGTGGGCCGGGTCGCCGAATCGGTCTACGACGACGCCGGGCGGGTGGTGGCCAGTCGTCTCAACGCCGAGGCGTGGACCTGTGCCACCTACGACGCCCGGGGACGGGTTCTCACCCGCAGCGTGCCCGCCGGCGGCGGCGCAGGCGCCCGCACGGTGAGCTACAACTACGCGGTGGGTGCCAACCCCCTGGTGACGGCCATCGCGGACCCCGCCGGCACCATCACCACCGGCGTCGACCTGTTAGGCCGTACGACTTCCTACACCGATGCCTGGGCCAAGACCACCACCTCGGCCTACGACCAACCCGGGCGCCTGGTGAGCACCGACGGCCCCGGCGGGCGACGCGACACCGACTACGACGCCGCCGGGCGCCCCACCGCCCAGCACCTCGCCGACCCGGGATCGCCCCTGGCAGGCCCGGTCCTGGCAACCCCCACCTATGACTCCGCCGGGGAGCTGGCCAGTGCCACCTACGCCAACGCCAGCTCCCTGGCGGCCATCACCCGGAGCCCCGCCGGGGCGTTGAGCGGGCTGACCTGGACGGCCGGCGGCGGAGGGTCACTGGCCACCGACGCCGTGACCCGCTCCCAGTCGGGCCGTGTCATCGACGAGGCCATCGACGGGACCGACGCCCACCCCGGGCCCAACTTCACCTACGACGCCGCCGGGCGCCTGACCGCGGCCTGGGTGCCGGGCCACACCCTGGCCTACGCCTTCGCCGACACCGGCGGATGTGGCTACCTGGCCAACGCCGGGCGCAACTCCAACCGGACCACCGTCGTCGACAACGCCACCACCACCACCTCCTGCTACGACGGCGCCGACCGCCTCACCTCGGCCAGCGACGCCGCGGTGGGAACCCCGGGCTATGACGCCCATGGCAACACCACCACCCTGGGATCCCAGGTGATGGCCTATGACGGCGCCGACCGCCACACCCAGACCACGACCGGGCCCACCAAGGTCCTTCAGGCGGCCGTCGACGGCGGGCTCCTGATGGCGTCGCCCTGCCACAAGGTGCCCTTGCCCAAGATCGAGACAGAAGAGATGCGCTTCCTCAGCCCCGAGGAGATCGCCGAGTTGGCCGCTGCGATCGCACCCCGCTACCGCGCCTTCGTCCTTCTCAAGAGCTACGGTGGGCTCCGGTGGTCCGAGATGGCCGGGCTTCGCCGAGGCCGGCTCGACACGCTGCGGAGCAGCGTGCGCGTAGCCGAACAGGCCGTCGAGGTCCGTGGCCACATGCACTTCGGACCCCCGAAGACTCGCGCTGGCAGACGGACAGTGCCACTCCCCCGCCAGGTGACGGAAGAGCTCGTACAGCACCTAGCCCAATACGCAGAGGCTGGCGAGGATGGCCTCGTCTTCTCTGGGCCCGCGGGCGGGCCCCTTAGGGCGGGATCCTGGCGTCAGCGGTTCTGGAGGCCGGCCCTACAGGCCGCCGGGCTGGCACCTCTCCGCCCCCATGACCTACGGCACAGTGCAGTGAGCCTGTGGGCCGCCGCCGGTGCCAGCCCGAGCGAGGTCGCCGCGCGGGCGGGCCACACCTCGGTCGCAGTCGTCCTCGACCGCTACCGCCACCTGTTTCCCGCCGAGGTCGAGCGGACGACGGGCCGCCTCGAGGCGATGTTCGCGCCGGTCAACTCCCTTGCCGAGGGCACTGTCGTCGAGCTTTACCTGTAGCTCATGTGGTGCAGACGTGGTGCAGCGGTGGTGCAGTACCGGTGCCGTCGGGATCGCACCCCCTTCGACCTGGTGCTTTGTCGTGGGCGATGAGGGTTTTGATCCCCCGACCTCTGCCGTGTGAAGGCAGCGCTCTACCGCTGAGCTAATCGCCCGGTTGACGGCCCCGACAATAGTGCAGGATCGGGCGCCGGACGCTGGGACCACCGGGGGGTTCGTAGCCCGGAGAGGAGGCTGGCTTCGCCCATCGCCAACCGGGCGCTGCCCACGACGGCACCGACGTGACGGCCTTCGAGCCAGGCCAGCGGGTCGATTTCAGCCACCTCGACGTCCACACGAGCCAGGCGGGCCAGACCCCGCAAAGAGGCGGTGGCTGAAACCAGTCCGTCGCCACGGCGCTGCAGCGAGCGGAAGGGCACGAGTATGGGCAGGGGCGGCCCGACAGGCGTCGCCCGCAAGACCAGGCCGCGCTCGTCCCAGCGTAGGACGCGCGTCTCGCCGTCGTTGTCCCAGGTGAGGTCCCCGAGGACCTTGGGCATGCCCCATTTGGACCGGCCGGCGTGTCGAGCGTCGGCCGTGGTCACGACCATGGTCGTCACGCACATGCCAACTCGGACGCCCGAGCGCGCCGGCTCGCCCACCGCCAGCTCCAGATAGGGACCAACTGGGGATCGGTCGTAACGAGCCCCGACCACCAGTGACAGGCCTGGCACCCGGGCCAGGCCGCACGGCAGGTCGGACGCCGACCGGTGGCGGACCATGCCCACCAGGCACTCACCACCGAGACCCCAGGGAGGCGGCACGTCCATGTCCTTACGGTACGACACTGCCGCCACCCCGCGTATCAGAGCCGGCGCACCGCAGCAAGCCCCTGAGCGTGCTTCAATCCTTGGCCATGCGCATCGGCATCGTCGCCCCCCCTTGGGCTCCCATCCCTCCCGACCTCTACGGCGGCATCGAGCAGGCGGTCGACAACCTGGCCCGCGGGCTGCACCGGGCCGGCCATGAAGTGCTCCTGTTCGCCACCGGTGACTCGACCTGCCCGGTACCCCGCCAGTGGCTCCTCCCCGTGGCCGAGGGAGTGCGCATGGGTTTCTCGGTACCGGAGATCCGCCACGTGATGGCGGCTTACGAAGCCGTCTCCGGCTTCGACGTCGTACATGACCACTCCATGATCGGGCCGCTGTATTGCGAGCGCTACCCGAACCTGCCTGTCGTGACCACCATCCACGGGCCGCTCAACGAGGAGCTGGCCGACATCTACCGCCGCCTCGCGGCACGGCTCCCGCTCATCGGCATCTCCGCGGCACAGGGTCGAGAGGCGCCCGACATCCCCATCACCAAAGTCATCCACCACGCCGTCGACACCGATGCGTTCTCGGTCGGGCCGGGCGGAGACTATTGCCTGTTCTTGGGGCGCATGAGCCCCGACAAGGGGCCTCAGCGGGCGATCGAGGTGGCCCGAGCAGCCGGGGTGCCGTTGCTGCTGGCCGGCAAGATGCGCGAGCCGTGGGAGCACCTCTTCTTCGAGCGGGAGATCGCCCCCCATCTGGGCGGCGACATCGAGTACCTGGGCGAGGTCTCGTTCGAGAGGAAGGTGGAGCTGCTGGGTGGGGCCCGTGCCACGCTGTTCCCGATCCGCTGGAACGAGCCCTTCGGGCTGGTGATGCTCGAGTCGATGGCATGCGGCACGCCCGTGCTGTCGTTCCCCGAGGGGGCTGCCCCCGAGGTGGTGGAGCATGGCCGGACCGGTCTGTTGTGCGAGACCGAGGAGCAGATGGCCGAGGCGGTGCACTCGGTGACAGCGCTCGACCGAACCGAGTGCCGCGCCGCCGTCGACGAGCACTTCTCCATCGCCCGCATGGTCGACGACCACGTGGCCCTCTACGAGGAGCTGATCGGCGCCTGACCGGGCAGATGATGGTAGAGAAGAGCCGATGATCCGTGACCGACTGGCCGGCGCGCGCGTCGCCGTCACCGGGTCGACGGGCTTTTTGGGCACGGCCCTGGTCGAGCGTCTCCTTCGCAGCGTCCCCGAGTGCGAGCTGGTTCTGCTCGTCCGTCCCGGCCGGCGGTCGACGCCCCAGGCCCGGGCGCGGCGAGAGATCTTCGCCAACGACGCCTTCGCCCGGCTGCGCGCCGATTGGGGAGACCGCTTCGACGCCGAGATCGCTCGGCGCGTGAAGGTGGTGGCCGGCGATGTCACCACCGAAGGCCTGGGGCTCGACGACGACGGCAAAGCGCTCGTCGCCGGGTGCCACACGGTGGTGCACGCCGCGGCGCGGGTGAGCTTCGACTCGCCCATCGACGCCGCGGTGGAAGTCAACCTGCTGGGCGCGGTACGCGTGGTCGAGACCCTCAAGGAGCTGGGCTCCACTGCCCATCTCATCTCGGTGGGAACGGCCTACGTGGCGGGCAACCGCCGCGGCCGCGCCCTGGAGGCGCCCCTGTCGGAGACACCGTTCAGCGCCGACGTGAGCTGGAGGGGCGAGGTGCAGGCCGCACTGCGGGCCCGCGCCGACGCCGATGCCGACAGCCGCCGCCCCGATCACCTGACGCGGTTCACCCGCCAGGCCCACAGCGAGGTGGGGGCAGCAGGCTCGTCATTGCTGGCGGCCCGCGCCGAGCGCCTTCGCGAACAGTGGGTAGAGGATCGCTTGGTCGACGCCGGCCGGGCTCGGGCCCAGGCCCTGGGCTGGCCCGACGCCTACGCCTATACCAAGTCGCTGGCCGAGCGGGCGGTGCTGGAGGTGAAGGGCGACGTGCCTGTCACCATCGTGCGCCCCTCCATCATCGAGTCGGCGTGGGCCGAGCCCAGCCCCGGTTGGATCCGCGGCTTTCGCATGGCCGAGCCGGTCATCATCGCCTACGGCCGCGGCCTGCTGTCGGAGTTCCCGGGAATCCCGGAGGGCACGGTCGACGTGATCCCGGTCGACATGGTGGTGGCCGCCATCATCACCCTCGCCGCCCGGGGTCACGACCCCGACGACTTCGTCTACCACGTGGCCACAGGCTCGCGTAACCCGCTGAAGCTGCGGCGCCTGGTGTCACTGGTCCAGGAGTACTACCGGGAACACCCTCTCTACGACGCCGGGGGCCAGCCCATCGTCACGCCCGACTGGCAGTTCTCGCGGCGGGGGCGGGCCCAGCGCCAGCTCCAACGAGGCGTCACCGCTTTGCGGACCGCCGAGAAGGTGATCACCGCTCTTCCCATTCGGGGCCAGCGGGCGGAGATCACCGCCCGTATCGAGGAGCGGCGCGACGACGGGGAGCGGGCCCTCGGCTACGTGCAGCTCTACGGCGCCTACGCCGAGACCGAGGCCATCTTCGACGACACCCGCCTGGCCGCCCTCTGGGAGAGCCTCGACCCACCGGACCGACAGGAGCTCGGCTTCGACACCAGCGTCATCGACTGGCGCCGCTACGTGCTCGAGGTGCACATGCCGTCGATCGTGCACCAGGCCCGCGTGCGCACCACGGCCGGCCGCAAGGGCACCGCCAGCCGCTACGACCGGGGACGGCGGGCCGTCCTCTCGCCCGACCGTCACCTCGCCGCGTTCGACCTGGAAAACACCCTCATCGCCTCCAATGTGGTGGACAGCTACTCGTGGCTGGCCACGCGCCGCCTGGCCGACGACGAACGAGCCCGCTTCACCCTCCGCATGCTCCGGGCCGGTCCCGGGCTGCTGGCCCTCGACCGGCGCGACCGGGGCGACTTCCTCCGCCACTTCTACCGTCGCTACGAAGGGGCACCGGTCGACCGGCTGCGGGCCGACGCGTGGGAGCTCTTCAGCGACCTTTTGCTCACCAAGTCGTTCCCCGCCGGCATCCGCCGGATCCGCGAGCACCGGGCCGCCGGCCACCGTACCCTGCTCATCACTGGCGCCCTCGACTTCGTGATCGAGCCCCTGCGACCCCTGTTCGACGACGTGGTGTGCGCCCGCATGGGTGAGCGCAACGGCCGGCTCACCGGGGAGCTGGAGACGGTGCCGCCCACCGGGGAGGCACGGGCCCTCGTGCTCGAGGAGTACGCCCATGGCCAAGGGCTGTCCCTGGCGGAGTCGTCGGCCTATGCCGACTCCACCAGCGACCTGCCCATGCTCGAGGCCGTCGGCCACCCGGTGGCGGTCAACGCCGAGCCCAAGCTGGCCGCCATAGCCCGCAAACGCGGCTGGCACGTGGAGCACTGGACCAGGTCCCCCGGCGCCCCCCGACCGCTGCTGCCACTGTCGCCCCGACCGTTCATGCCAGGGCGGGCAGGGGTAGGCCGGTGAGGGCCTTGCTCTTCGAACGCTCGCTTCCCCGCTACGCCGCCGCCCGCCTGGCTGGCTCGCTGGGGGCGGGCCTGGGAAGCCGGGTAGCACCGCTGAGCCTCGCCAACATCGACGAGCCCGACCTGCCGGGCCCGGGATGGCATCGGGTGCGGCCCCGGCTGTCGGGGATCTGTGGATCCGACGTGGCCACCGTCGACGGCAAGTCGTCGCCCTTCTTCGAACCGATCGTGTCCTTTCCCTTCGTCCCCGGCCACGAGGTGGTGGGTGACCTCGACGACGGGAGGCGGGTGGTGCTCGAACCGGTCCTGGCTTGCGAGGCTCGGGGCGTGGTCCCACACTGCGGGGCGTGCGCCGCCGGGCACACCGACCGTTGCGAGCGCATCGTCTTCGGGCACCTAGAGCCCGGCTTGCAGACCGGGTACTGCGCCGCCACCGGCGGTGGCTGGTCGACGGCCCTGGTGGCTCATGAGAGCCAGCTCCACGCCGTCCCCGACACCATGGCCGACGAGGCCGCAGTGATGGTGGAACCTGCTGCCTGCGCGACCCATGCGGCGATGAACGCCGGCGCCGACGGGCGCAGTGTGCTCGTGCTCGGAGCCGGCACTCTGGGGCTGTGCACGGTCGCTGCCCTGCGCCGGTTCGCCACGCCGTCGACCTTGATGGTGGCGGCCAAACACCCGGAGCAGCGCCGCCTGGCGTCCGAGCTGGGCGCCGACGTGGTGGTAGGGGCCGGGCCCGAGGAGGTGCGCCGGGCGGTGCGGCGGGCGACGTCGTCGCTCTGCGTGGGTGACGGCCTGTCCGGCGGAGCCGACGTGGTCATCGACTGCGTGGGCAGCCAGGCTTCACTGGCCGACGACCTGGCGGTAGCCCGCCCTGGTGGCACCGTTGTGATGCTGGGCATGCCGGGCAACGTGGCCGTCGACCTCACGCCTCTGTGGCAACGCCAGATCGAGCTGCGAGGTTCCTACGCCTACGGCACCGAGACCCTTGCCGGCCACCCCAGCCGCACGTTCGCACTTGCCCAGGATCTGGTCGCCGAAGCCAGCCTCGAGCGGCTGGTCTCTGCCACCTATCCCCTCGACCGCTACCGTGACGCCATCGACCACGCCGCCAACGCCGGCCGCCGGGGCGCGGTGAAAGTGGCGTTCGACCTGCGACGGGAGAGACGACGTTGAGCACCCCTGCCAGGGGCACCCGACCGGGCCTGGTCCTCGAGGTGGAGCGGTCGACGCCCCCGGTTTTGTTCCACCGGGGAGAGGGTTTCCACCTCGAGAAGCTCCCGGTGGGCTCGCGCGTCGTCTACCCCGCCGAGCCCCTACCTGCCCTCGACGACCCCGACACCGCCATCCGCCACGCCCTGTTGAACCCCGAGGGCGACAGCGACCCTCTTCCCGCCCTGATGCGCCGGGGCATGCGGCTCACCATCGCCTTCGACGACATCTCCCTGCCGCTCCCGCCCATGCGCTCCCCCGACAATCGCCAGCGCGTCATCGAGGCCGTGCTCGACGTCGCCGCCGAGGCCGGCGTCGACGACGTGGTCCTCGTCGCGGCCCTCGCCCTCCACCGCCGCCTCACCGAGGCCGAGCTGCGCCACATGCTCGGCGACCGGGTGTACGACGCCTTCGCGCCGTCGGGCCGGCTCACCCAGCACGACGCCGAGGACCCCGACAACATGGTGGTGGTCGGGCACACTGCCGAGGGCGAGCTGGTCGAGATCAACAAGCGGGCGGCCACCAGCGACCTGCTCGTGTACGTGAACATCAACCTGGTGGCCATGGACGGCGGCCACAAGAGCGTGGCCACCGGCCTGGCTTCCTACCGGAGCCTGCGCCATCACCACAACGTCGACACCATGCAGCACAGCCGGTCGTTCATGGACCAGCACCGCTCCGAGCTGCACAGCTCCAACTGGCGCATGGGCCGCCTGTTGGCGGCCGAGGGGGTGAAGATCTTCCAGATCGAGACCACCCTCAACACCGATACCTTCCCCAAGCAGTTCTCCTTCCTGCAGAAGCGTGAGTGGGAGTGGTCGGCCCGCGACCGGGCGTCCTACCTGGCCACCTCCAAGAGCCTCGACCGGGTGCCTCCCCGCATCGCCCGTGCCATCTTCGGTGGCATCAAGTCACCGCAGAAGATGACGAGCGTCGCCGCCGGTGAGGTCGAGGCCGTTCATGCCCTTGCCACTGCTCAGACCTACCGCCAGCACCTCGTGCCGGTGGACGGCCAGGCCGACGTCCTCACCATGGGCCTGCCCTACATCTGCCCGTACAACGTGAACTCGGTGATGAACCCCATCCTGGTGATGTGCCTGGGGTTGGGCTACTTCTTCAACCTCTACCGGGGTAAGCCCCTAGTGCGCCCCGGCGGCGTGGTCATCATGTGCCACCCGACACCGTGGGAGTTCCACCCCGTGCATCACCCGAGCTACATCGACTTCTTCGAGCAGGTGCTCACCGAGACCACCGACCCGGCCGAGATCGAGGCCAAGTTCGAGGAGGGCTTCGCCACCGACCCGTGGTACATCCACCTCTACCGCACCAGCTACGCCTACCACGGCGTTCACCCGTTCTACATGTGGTACTGGGGCGCGCACGCACTCCAGCACCTCGACGGCAACGTGGTCATCGTGGGCGGCGACGCCCGGGCCGTGCGGCGCATGGGCTTCAAACCGGCTTCCACCCTGCGCGACGCCCTGGAGATGGCTGAGGACGTGGTGGGCCGCGACCCCTCGATCACCCACATCCACAACCCGCCCATCCTCATGGCCGACGTCACCTGATGCGGCTGCCGGGGCGGCCTTCGTTCCCGGTAGGGCCACCGGTGTGGCCCGCGGCGGTCAACCGGCCCACCGAGTCGCCCTGCACCGGGGTGCACTACAACACCGGCTGGGCCCGCACGCCGACGGCGCGCCTGGCTCGGGCCCTGATAGTCGACGACGTCCTGCGCCCCTGGGTGCACGCTCTGGGCTCGCCCCACGTCACCGGGCGCGACCGGCTGGCCGATCTCGACGCACCGGTGATCTTCGCCGCCAACCACCACAGCCACCTCGACACCCCGCTGGTGCTCACGTCGCTGCCAACCCGGTTCCGGCATCGAGCCGTAGTGGCCGCCGCAGCGGACTACTTCTTCACAAACCGGGCTCGCGGCGCCCTGTCGGCCCTGGCCATCGGCGCCATCCCTATCGAGCGCCTGAAAGTGAACCGGCGGTCCTCCGACCTGGCCGCCTCCCTGCTCGAAGACAGCTGGAACCTGGTGCTGTTCCCCGAGGGCGGCCGCAGCCCCGACGGCTGGGGACAGGACTTCCGCGGGGGCGCCGCCTACCTGGCCGTGCGGTGCGGCCGGCCAGTCGTGCCCGTCTACGTGGAAGGCACCCGGCGGGTGCTCCGCAAGGGCGCCACCCTGCCCACGCCCGTTGGCAGCCCATTCGCACGGGGATCTGGTGTGAGAGTGACCTTCGGCGCCCCCCTGCGCCCGACGGCGGGCGAGGACTCGCGGCGCTTCGCCGATCGAATCGAGTCCGCGGTGGCGGCAGTCGGTGACGAGACGGCCACCGACTGGTGGACGGCCCGCAAGCGCGCCGCTGCCGGCACCACCCCGCCCCTCACCGGCCCTGTCATCGCCCCCTGGCGGCGGGCCTGGGCGCTGGGCGAAGGACGCCGGGGCACCGCCCAAGAGCCCAGCTGGCCCTGACCCGCTAGTATCGCACCTCGCAGCTCCCCGGGGATGAGGCAGCGTCGCCCCACTTCGACGATGAAGCCCCCGGCTCACCGCTCTTCAGTCTCTTCGGCTTCTGCCATCGCGGGGCCCGCCGGCCCCGGAGGCACGATTTAGGAGTGCACGCCAAATGGGTCGGTCCCGCCCCGAGCTCGACGCCTGCGGCATCGGCTTCGTTGCCGACGCCTCCGGTCGGCCCTCCCGCTCGATCGTCGAAACCGCCCTGACCGGCCTAGCATGCGTCAAGCACCGGGGCGCCCTGGCCGCCGACGCCAAGTCTTCGGACGGGTCGGGGCTTCTCGTTCCCATCCCCCCCGAGATCTTCGGGCGCGCGGCCTCCGGGGCGGCCCATGGCCTGGCCATGCTGTTCGTGCGCGGCGACGACCCCCGCCCCGCGGTGGAAGCAGCCGCGGCGGCAGACGGAATCACTGTGGTCGACTGGCGAACCCCGCCGACCGACGACGACCATCTCGGTGACCAGGCCCGGGCTTCGCGTCCCCGGACCCTCCAAGCCGTGCTCTCCCCCCCAGCCGGGGCCGGCCCCGACGAGGCCGAGAGGGCCGCCTTCCGCCTCCGACGCCGCATCAGCGCCGCCACGTCGGGCTGCTACGTCGTGTCGTGCTCGTTCCGCACCGTCGTCTACAAGGGCTTGGTCGTGGCCGACGCGCTGGCGGGCTACTGGCTCGACCTGGCCGACGAGCGATTCGCCGCCCCTTTTGCCCTCTTCCACCAGCGCTTCTCCACCAACACCCTGCCCACTTGGGAGCGGGCCCAGCCCTTCCGCATGCTGTGCCACAACGGTGAGATCAACGCCCTGGCCGGCAACGCCAACCGCATGCGGGCCCGGGCCGTGCTCGGCACCGAGGGTTGTGGCCTCGGCCCCGAGGAGGTGTTCCACCCCGTGCTCAACACCTCCGACTCCGACTCCGGCCAGCTCGACTCCGTCGTCGAGCTGCTCACCCGGGCCGGGCGCGACGTGCGCCATTCGGTGGCAATGACGGTTCCCGAAGCATGGGAGGGTGAACGCGACCTCGATCCTGGCGTGCGCGGCTTCTACCGCTACCACGCCTCGATCATGGAGCCCTGGGACGGCCCCGCCGGCCTGGTGTTCACCGATGGCCTCGGCGTGGGCGCTGCCCTCGACCGCAACGGCCTGCGCCCTCTGCGTTACGCGGCGTGCGAGGACGGCCTGGTGGCGTGCTGCTCGGAGGCGGGCGCCATCGACGTGTCGGGCCACGGACGGGTACGGCGAGGGCGCCTCGGGCCGGGGCAGATGCTGTTCGTCCACACCGGGCGGGGGCTGCTCGACGATGCTGAGTGCAAGACCGAGCTGGCAGCCCGGGGCCCCTATGCCCGGTGGGCCGCCGACGGCCTGCGCGACGTCAGCCGGGGCCGGCCCATCGAGAAGACCCCCGAACCCGAGTCCCTCGAACGGCGTCAGGCCATGTTCGGCTACAGCCGCGAGGAGCTGGCCATGGTGCTTCGTTACATGGCCAGCGAAGCCAAAGAGCCCACCTACTCCATGGGAGACGACTCGCCCCTTCCCCACCTGGCCGGGCGGCCCCGGCCCGTTCACCACTACCTCAAGCAGCGCTTCGCCCAGGTCACCAACCCCCCCATCGACCACCTGCGCGAGCGCCTGGTGATGAGCCTGCGCACCCTGCTCGGGCCCCGCCACCCGATCCTGGTCGAAGACCCCCGAGCCGCCGAGTTGCTCGTCCTCAAGTCGTTCTTCGTGTACCCCTCGCTAATCGTCGAGCTCCTGTCGGGGGTGGCCTGCGACGGGTTCGACTGCGCCCATCTCGACGCCACCTTCCCGGTGGCCGACGGGCCCGGCGGCCTGCGCTCCGCCGTCGACCTCCTGTGCGACCGGGCCGAAGCGCTGGCCACCTCGGGCGCGGGGATCCTGGTGATCGACGACGGCAACGTGTCCGAGGAGCGGGCGCCCGTGCCCGCCCTGCTGGCCACCGGTGCTGTGCACCACCGGTTGGTGGCCCGGGGCTTGCGCTCCACCACCAGCCTGGTGGTGTCGGCCGACGAGGCGCGTGACGTCCACTACATGGCCTGCCTGCTGGGCTACGGCGCCGACGCCATCTGCCCCGGTCTGGCCCTGGAGACCGTCGCCCACGAAGCCGACCGCAACGACGACAACGAGCTCACCGGGCCCGAGGCCCAGAACCGCCTGCAGTCGGCCATCGAGGACGGTGTGCTCAAGGTGATGTCCAAGATGGGCATCTCCACCGTCGACTCGTACCGAGGCGCCCAGATATTCGAGGTGGTGGGCCTCGGCCCCGCCGTGGTCGACGTGTGCTTCGCGGGAACGCCGTCGGTGGTCGGGGGCATCGGCTGGGAGGAGCTGGGCGACGACGTGCTGGCCCGCCACGCCACCGGGCGCCTGGGCGACGGGGGCTTCTACCGGTCGCTCAAACGCGCCGGCGCCGAGTACCACACCCACAACGACGACGTCACCAAGGCCCTCAACGAGATGAAGGCCGCCCACCTGCTGCAGGCCGCGGTCAACAACGGCAGCGACGAGACCTACGGGCGCTTCGCCGACCTGGTGAACAACCGCCCTCCCGCCGAGCTACACGACCTGCTGGAGATGGTGCCCTGGGGGGCGCCCTTGTCTCTCGACGAGGTGGAGCCGGCCGCGGCGATCACCAGGCGGTTCTCGACGGGCGCCATGTCCCATGGCTCGCTGTCGCGCGAGGCACACGAGACCCTGGCCGAGGCCATGAACCTCATCGGCGGCAAGTCTAACTGCGGCGAGGGTGGTGAGAGCCGGGCTCGCTTCCTCACCCGGGGTCAGCCCACGGGCGACAAGAACAGCCGCATCAAGCAGATCGCCTCCGGTCGCTTCGGCGTGACTCCCGAGTACTGCGCCTTCGCCGACGAGCTCAACATCAAGATCGCCCAGGGCTCCAAGCCCGGCGAGGGGGGTCAGATACCGGGGGCCAAGGTGTCGGAGGAGATCGCCACCCTGCGCCACACCCAGCCCGGTATCGGCCTGATCTCCCCGCCGCCCCACCACGACATCTACTCCATCGAAGACCTGGCCCAGCTCATCTTCGACCTCAAGCAGGTCAACCACCTGGCCGACGTCTCGGTGAAGCTGGTGGCCGAGGACGGCGTGGGCACGGTCGCCGCCGGTGTGGCCAAGGCCTTGGCCGAGGTGGTCCATATCAGCGGCTGCAACGGGGGTACGGGGGCATCGCCCCTCATGTCCATCAAGCACGCTGGCCTGCCCTGGGAACTGGGCCTGGCCGATACCCAGGCCGCCCTCATCGACAACGGGTTGCGCGACCGCATCAGGGTGCGCGTCGACGGCGGCCTGCTCACCGGGCGCGACGTGCTGGTCGCCGCCCTGCTCGGTGCCGACGAGTACTCCTTCGGCACCGCAGCCATGATCGCCGAGGGCTGCATCATGGCCCGGGCCTGCCACAAGGACACCTGCCCCACCGGCATCGCCACCCAGCGGCCCCACCTGAGAGCCAAGTTCGCGGGCACCCCCGAAGGTGTGGCCGCCTACCTCCTGTTCGTCGCCGAGGAGGTACGCAGGGGGCTGGCCGCCTTGGGCCTGCGCAGCCTCGACGAAGCCATCGGCAGGGTGGAATGCCTGCGCCCGCTGGCCACCAACGACCCTCGCGCTGCCTCGATGGACCTGATGCCCCTCATCACCCCGCCCGACGACCCCGTCGCCCCCCGCCGCTTCGTGCGGCCGGTGGCAATCCAGAGACCGCGATCGGCCCTGGGTGACCGCCTGGTGGAAGACGCCCTGCTCGGCGTGTTCGAGGGCGACGACGTGGTGCTGAGCTACGCCATCGTCAACGCCGACCGCACCGTGGGTGCCGCCCTGGGTGGGGCCATCGCCATGGAGTGGGGCGACCGCCCTCCCATGGGTACAGCGGTGGTCCGCTTCGACGGCTCCGCGGGCCAGAGCTTCGGCGCCTTCATTACCCACGGCATCGAGCTGGAACTGGTGGGCGAGGCCAACGACTACGTGGCCAAGGCCATGGGCGGCGGGCGCATAGTGGTGCGGCCCAGCCCGGACACCGTCGCGCAGCCGGTGCTGGCGGGCAACACCTGCCTCTACGGGGCCACCGGCGGCCAGGTGTTCATCGCCGGCTCGGCGGGCGAGCGCTTCGGCGTGCGCAACTCCGGCGCCACCGCGGTCGTGGAAGGAGTCGGAGACCACGCCTGTGAGTACATGACGGGCGGCACCGTGGTGGTGCTCGGGCCGGTGGGCTACAACCTGGGAGCAGGAATGACCGGCGGACAAGCCTATGTGTGGGACCCCGACGCCGCCCTGGCCTCCCGCCTCAACACCGCCCTAGTGGAGGCTGCCCGACCCGACGCCGAGCTGCTGGACGAGCTGCGCTGGCTGGTCGAGCGCCACCAGGAGCTCACCGGCTCACCTCGCGCCGCCGAGCTGCTGGCCGAGTGGGCGACGGCCGTGGCCCACATGTGGATCGTGGCACCCGTCGACCAGGTGCGCCGCATGGAGGCCTCCCGCGCCGGCCGGGTGGAGGCGAGCGCGTAGCAGGGCCGGCCTCTAGCGGCCGGAGCCCTTCACCGACCCCTTCAGCTTGCCCGTCTTGGCCGCGACGGTGCACAAGAGCCGGCGGTTGCCGCCCTCCCAGTTGGTCTTGGTGGGGACGTAGAAGAGCACGGTCAGCGACGACTGGTCAAAGGGGACACCCACATAGGACTGGAACTGGGGCGGGCAGGCCACGTTTGCCTCCCGCTCGAGGATCTGCTGGCCGGGGTACTTGGCGCTGCGGGGCGCCGGGTCGTCGATGAGAGCGAAGACCTCGAGGTCGTGGTCCTTGGTGCACACGACTCGATCGGCCCGCACGAAGGTGTTGTCGGGCTTCTCCAGGCAGTCACCTGGCCGCAGCTCGGTGTACTTCACCCCTCGGGCCGAGCCCGTGCGCGAGACAACGGTGACGACGCCGGCCACACCGATGGCCAGAGCGAGCAGGCCCACGACCATGGTGGAGGGACCACTCCGTCGCGCCGATCGGCTCACGTCTTGATCCTCGTGTTCGTCTTCGGCCATCCGACCATCATGCCCGCCCGGTCACCGATGAGGAACCTGACCTCATCGGCCTAGGCTTGACGACACGCTGCCCCCATCCGAGGAGCCTTCGATCCCTGCCTCTGCCGAGCCCGACTCCGACCCCACCGCCGAGCTCTACCGGCGCCTGGGCAACAGGGCCTCGGTCGGCCGGCAACGCCTGGGGCGGCCCCTCACTCTGGCCGAGAAGATTCTTTTCAACCATCTGTGCGACCCCGAGGGGCAGGCACTCGACCGGGGCCACGCCTATGCCGAGTTCGAGCCCGACCGGGTCGCCATGCAGGACGCCACCGCCCAGATGGCGATCCTCCAGTTCATGACCGCCGAGCTGCCTCGCGTGCAGGTGCCCACCACCGTGCACTGCGACCACCTAATCCAGGCCCGCAACGGTGCGGTGGCTGACCTCAGCGCCGCCCAGGACGCCAACGCCGAGGTGTACGACTTCCTGCGCAGCGCGTCGGCCCGCTACGGCATCGGCTTCTGGCAACCGGGCTCCGGCATCATCCACCAAGTGGTGCTCGAGCACTACGCCTTCCCGGGCGGGATGATCATCGGAACCGACAGCCACACGCCCAACGCCGGCGGCCTGGGCATGATCGCCATCGGCGTAGGTGGCGCGGAGGCGGTCGACGTCATGACCGGGGGGTCCTACGGCCTACGCTGGCCCCGGCTCATCGGCGTACGCCTCGAAGGCCGGCTGTCGGGCTGGACCTCCCCCAAAGACATCATCCTCGAGGTGGCTCAGGTCCTCACCGTCAGGGGCGGTACGGGAGCGATCGTCGAGTACTTCGGCCCGGGCGTCGCGGCCATCAGTGCCACCGGCAGGGCCACCATCGCCAACATGGGAGCCGAGATCGGCGCCACTACCTCTGTCTTCCCCTTCGACGAACGAGTTGTCGCCTATCTCGAGGCCACCGGCCGGGCCGCGGTCGCCGCCGCGGCCACGGCTGTGGCCGAGGACCTGCGTCCCGACCCCGAGGTCGACAGCGACCCGTACCGGTTCTTCGACCAGGTCATCCACCTCGACCTGTCCACCCTCGAGCCCCAACTGGTCGGCCCTCATACCCCCGACCTCTCCCGCCCTGTGTCGCAGGTGGGCGCCGAGGCCAGGGTCAACGGGTGGCCCCTGCGCCTGGCCCAGGCGTGCGTAGGGTCGTGCACCAACTCGTCCTACGAGGACATCGGCAGGGCGGCCAGCATCGCCCGCCAGGCCGCGGCCCGAGGCCTGCGTACGCGTACTCCCCTGCTCGTCACCCCCGGTTCCGAACAGGTGCGGGCCACGATCGAACGGGACGGCCTCCTGGCCGACCTGGAGTCCATCGGCGCCACCGTCCTGGCCAATGCCTGCGGCCCCTGCATCGGGCAATGGGCTCGCACCGATACGGCCGACGGCGAGCCCAACTCGATCATCACTTCGTTCAACCGCAACTTCCCCAAGCGCAACGACGGAAACGCCCGCACCCTGGCGTTCATCGGGTCGCCGGAGACCACAGTTGCCTATGCCCTGGCCGGCACCCTCGACTTCAACCCGGTGGCCGACTCCATCGACGGCGTGCACCTGGATGAGCCTGCGGGCGACGAGCTTCCTGCGGGCGGTTTCGTCGATGCCAGCGGCGGGTACTTGCCCCCACCGGCCGACGGTCGGGCCGAAGTCGTCGCCATCCGGCCCGGGAGCAAACGCCTCCAGCGCCTCGACCCGTTCCCTCCGTGGGACCATCGCGACCTCGAGGAGCTCCCGATCCTGCTCAAGGCCAGAGGCAAGTGCACCACCGATCACATCTCCGCAGCCGGCTCCTGGCTGCGCTTCCGCGGCCACCTCGAGAACATAAGCCGCAACCTGTGGTTGGGAGCTTTCAACGCCTTCACCGGCGAGACGGGAACCGCCCGCTGCCCAGTGCACGATGAAGTGGAACCCCTACCCGACGCCGGCTTTCACTGCCGGGAGGCGGCACTGCAATGGGTAGCCGTGGGCGACGAGAACTACGGGGAGGGGTCGTCACGCGAGCATGCCGCCATGGAGCCGCGTTTTCTGGGCTGCCGAGCGGTGTTGGTGCGCTCTTTCGCCCGCATCCACGAAACCAACCTCAAAAAGCAAGGCGTACTACCCCTGGTCCTGGCCGACCCCGCTACTTGGGACCTCATCTCCGAAGGAGACCGCATCTCCATGGTTGGTCTGGCCCAGCTGGCCCCTGACCGGCCACTGCAATGCCTGCTGCATCATCCGGGCGGCTCGACCGTGGCCTTCACCTGCACCCATACGATGTCGGTGGAGCACATCGAATGGTTCCGGGCCGGCAGTGCCCTCAACCTCATCCGCCTGCGGTCAGGCGCCCGGCCGGAGGGAGAGGGCCTGGCCTCGGACAAGCCTGAGTAGCTAGCGGTGGTCGTCGACGGGGCCGAAGCCCTTGCCCAGGCGCTCGTCCTGGTTGCCGGCAGCCTTCAGGGCCTCCTCGGAGGTGGCACCGGTGGACTGGACGATCTTGCCCTCGTCGTTGGCGGTGACCGCCACCACCGTCTCGTTGCCCGCGCCGTCGAACACGGAGAACTCCGGATGGTCGGCGCCCTCTTTGGCCAAGGGAGCCCGCACGCCCTCATCCGGCCCGGCCCGGTGGGTGTCCTTGTCGCTCACGCCTACGACCTTGTTCGGGTCGCTGAACCTGTCCGGGGTCTCGGCGTTGGGATGGCTGTCGCTCATGAGAGTCTCCTTCCGTCAGTCAGCCGGTTTCCTACCCGCCGGTGGCCGCTGCCAATCTTGTGCCGGCACGGCAAAGCTATGGTTGGTGCGAGGTGAGGTCGGAGAGGGAACGCTGACGCCATGGCAGTAACCGCCCGCCAGGCGCCGTACCCGCCTGCCCGCCCCCCCGGCGGGTGGGGCGTCACCGAACGCGGCGCCCCGGGCCCATTGTGGTGGGCAACCATCGGTGCGCTGGTGATCGCCCTGATCATGCCTCTGCTCACCACGGGCGTCCTGCTGGAGACGCTGTACAATCCGCCCGGAGGCGACCTCCCCAAGCCCGAGCCGGGCATCGACTCCCAGATCACCCGCATCTACGACAGCTCCGGCAGACAGCTCGCCGCCCTGCATCGCTTCGAGACCCGTATCCCGGTCACCCGCGCCGACCTTCCCCAGGTGCTCAAGGACGCCGTCGTGTCGGTCGAGGACAAGCGCTTCTACTCCCACAAGGGCATTGACCTGCAGGCCGTCATCCGGGCCATGTGGGCCGACCTGCAGGGCGGCGGGTACCAACAGGGTGGGTCCACCATCACCCAGCAGTACGTCAAGCGCATCTATACGGGGTCGAAGCGCACCCTCTCCCGCAAGATCCGGGAGGCTGTGCTGGCGGGCCGGGTCGACCACCAGGTCTCCAAGGACGAGATCCTCTACCGCTATCTGTCCGACATCTATCTCGGGAGCGGTGCCTATGGCGTGGGGGCGGCGGCGGAGACCTACTTCCGCAAGCCGGTGAGCCAGCTCACCCTGTCAGAGGCGGCAACCCTCGCCGGCCTCATCCAGTCGCCGTCCGGCGACGAGCCCCGAGGCAACACCTCGGGGGCCGAGACCCGGCGCGAGACGGTGCTCAAGGCCATGCTCGACCAGAAGCGGATCACCTCTGGCGACTACGAGAGCGCTCTGAGCCAGCGGTTGGTGCTGGCCACCGAAGACCCCAAGCCCACCACTTCGGCTACCCTCGTCTACCCGCCCTCCGACGTCCAGTCGCAGTTCCCGTACTTCGTCGACTACGTCCGCCGCTATCTCATCGCCAAGTACGGCGAGGACATGGTGTACCGGGGCGGCCTCAAGGTGGAGACCACCATCGACCCCCGGTTGCAGGGCCTGGCCGAGGCGTCAGTGGGCTCCACGCTGTCGGGCACCAACCCGCCGCTGGAGATGGCGATGGTTTCCCTCGACCCCCGCACGGGCTTCGTCAAGGCCCTGGTGGGCGGGCGCGACTTCACCAAGTCGCAGGTCAACCTGGCCCTGGGCAACTGCGCCAAGGCCCCCAAGCCCGACCCGGGCGGGCCCATCTGCGTCGACGGCGGCGGCACCGGCCGCCAGCCCGGCTCGTCGTTCAAGCCCTACACCCTGGCCAAGGCGTTCGAGGAGGGCATCAGCCCGGACCGAGTGTACAACGCCCCGGCGTCCTACACCATCCCCCACTGCGTGAGCTACAGCGCCACCAGTGGGTGCACCATCGGCAACGCCGAGCCCGCGGGGTTCGGTGCACTGCCGCTGCGCGCCGCCACCGCCGAGTCGGTAAACACCGTTTTCGCCCAGCTCATCCTCGACGTCGGAGTCAAGGAGACCGCCGAGATGGCCCACCGCCTGGGCATCACCATGGTCAGCCCCGATGGCAAGGGCCCCGACGGCCAGCCCTACGGGCCCAGCCTCACCCTGGGGGCGGCCGAGGTCTCCCCCCTCGACATGGCTGGCGCCTACAGCGTGTTCGCCAACCGAGGCCAGCAGATGCCGCCGACGCCGGTCACCAAGGTCACCGACGCCAGCGGCAAGGTCCTGGAGGACAACACCAGTCGACGACCCCGTCGGGTGATCAGCGAGGTCATCGCCGACACGGTCAACGACCTGCTCAAGGGCGTCATCACCGGGGGCACCGGCACCCAGGCCGACATCGGGCGCCCGCAGGGCAGCGCCGGTAAGACGGGCACGGCCGAGAACTACCACGACGCCTGGTTCGTGGGCTACACCCAGACGCTGGCTACTTCGGTCTGGATGGGCTACACCACCGGTCAGCAGGCACTCGTCAACATCAAGGGGGTTGCCAAGGTGTTCGGGGGGACGCTGCCCGCACTGACCTGGAAGGCGTACATGAGCCAGGCGCTGGGCAATAGCCCCGATATCCCCTTCCCCGCTCCCGGCGTCCTGCCGCTCGCCCCCGGCCAACAACCGTCGACCACCATCGGATCCGGCGGATCCGGCGGATCCGGCGGCTCGGGACCAGGGCCGTTGTACACGGCCCCGCAGGGCACCGTGCCACCCGACAGCGCCCCGTCTCTGGTCCCGCCCCTGAGTGTCCCGCCCTACAGCGAGCCGTCCACCACACCCACAACCACGGCTACGTCCACGACGACTCTCAGGATCCCGACGCCATGATCGTGCTCCTGGTAATCCTCGTGGTCGCTGCCATCGGCGGGATCGCCGCCTACGTCGTCATGCAGGTGTCGGGGACGTCATTGGGATCGCCGTCGAGCGGTGGCGGAACCCAGTTCACCAGCGGAGGATGGACCGACCGGCGAGGCGGCGCCCTGGCCGAGCGCATCGCCGACGCGCCGTCGGGATGCCTGATAGCGGTGCTGATTGTCGTGGGCGTATGGGTGGCGCTGTGGGCCGTTGTGCTGGTGCTCGGGCTGAGGGTACTGAGCGCCTGAGTGCCAGGGCGGCCGTCCGGGTACGGTCGCAGTGCAACCAGGGCCTGTGGGCCAACCAAAGGACCGTTCGTGAACCGTTGATCTTCTTGCTGGTCGTCTTCCTGATCGCCCTCGTAGCTGAAGCGGGTTGGCGCATCGGCACCCGCCGGCGCCGCTACTAGCCGCCGGTTGCCATTGGCGGGGCCACCCGAACAGTGCCGACCAGCCCCGCTTCGAAGCAGGGCAGGCACAGCTCCCGCCCGTCTAAGCGCCGGACGCGCGTCTCCATGGTGGGCTCGCCGCACGACTCGCACTCGACCGACGCCATGATGCGGGCGGGCCTGGGTGCCTCGGTCTCGATCTCGCGCACCTCGTAGAGCTCATCGATGGGAGCACCCAGCACCTTCTCGGAGCGCTGCTCGTGCAGGGCCCCGAAGCGCTGGCGCTCGTCGACCGACGCCGTCTTCGACCGCACCTTGGCGAACAGGGCCTCCCATTCGGGGTCCGGCGGCCCCCAGCCGCCGGGACGGGTGCTGACCCTCACCGCCTTGCCGTCGGAACGGCGGATGAAGGTATAGGCGTTCTTGCCGAAGTCGCGGTGCACCAGGTTGCCCTTGCCGAAGGTGCATCCAGTGAGGAACTGCACGGCGTCGACGCCGCACATGTCGGTCTCCACCACGGCCACCACCTCCTCGTCAGCGGAGTGAGGCCCGATCTGCTCCAGAGCCACCTCCGCGGCCCGCACCCCCATCGCCAATCCTGGGCACATGTGGCCGTGGAAGGCCACCACCCGCTCGAGCGTGTCCTGGTCGATCATCGCTTCCTCCTCATCTGGTCGGTCATTTGGTGGGTCGGATCTTGATGCCGGTCTTCTGTCCGGTGACGAACGCCTGCTTGTTGTAAACGGTGGGCACGCCGCCGCCAAAACCGCCGGGCGTGTAGTACCACTGGTCGAACACTGCCTTACGGTAAACGTGGAAGGCGGTCGGGTAGTAGAGCGGCAGCAGGGGCACCTGGTCGGCCACGATCTGTTGGATGCGGGCCAGCAGCTTCTTGCGCTCGCCGTCGTCGAGGGTAACCAGCTGGCGGTCGGCCAGGTCGTCCACCTCGGGGTTGGCGAAACCTGAGACGCTCTGGAACCGCTTGGGCACCTTCGACGAGTACACCTGGCGCAGGTAGTCGGCGTCGCCACCCAGCCCCCCGAACTCGGTCATGGCCATCTCGTAGTCGCCCTTGGCGGTGCGAGCGTCACGGGTGGGCTGGTCGAGGGGCTGGGGGGTCAGCTCCACGCCGATCGCCTTGAGGGCATTGACCACAATGTCAGTGGCGGGAGGTACCGGGCTGTTGCCAACGACCAGGCCAAACCGCAAGGGCTGGCCGTCGGGGCCCTGGCGCGTGCCGCCGCCACTGCGGCTGTAGCCGGCCTGGTCGAGCTGGCGGTTGGCACCGGCCACGTCGAAGGGATACTGCTCCACGGGGGCGTAGGCGGGGTTGGTGGGCGGCAGGAACCCGGGGTTGCCGGGCTTGCCGTTGCCCCCGACCAGGCGGTCGACCATGTCGGGGCGGTTGATGGCTCGCACGCAGGCCTGGCGGAAGCGGACATCGGCGAGGGCGCCGCCCTTGGCCAGGTTCCAGTACAAGCCGATGGTGAAGTCTCCCGGGCCTTCGAGGATGCCGAAGCTGCGGTCAGCCCGGAAGGGGGCCAGGGCGTCCCGGCTCGCCCCCGTGGGGCTAGGGCCACCCGCGTCGGTCTCACCGGCCCGTAAGGGCGTTAGCTCGTCGCCTTGCTGAACGGGGCGCATCTCTATGCGCCTCACGAACGGGGCGCCGAGGAAGTAGGCATCGTTGGCCGTGTACAGGTAGGAGCCCTCGCCCCGGGAATAGGACTCCAGGCGGTAGGGGCCGGTGCCCACCAGCAGCTTGGGGTCCTGGGCCTTGGACGCATCGTCGACCGAGGACCACACGTGGCGGGGCACGATGGGCAGGGCGCCGGCGACCGAGTTGGCGAAGGTCGCCACCGGCCGGGTCAGGCGGATCTCGACGGTGCGTGGCCCCGTGGCCGTGGCCCCGGCGACGTCTTGGGGACGAACGAAGATCTGGGGCGACAGCTTCTGGGCCCCGAAGTACTGGAACGTGAACACCACGTCGTCGGGGGTAAGGGGCTGGCCGTCGTTCCAGGCCACGTTGTCGCGCAGCTCGAACATATAGGTGAGCCCGTCGGCCGAGCGCTCGTAGCGGCTGGCCAGCCAGGGCATGAGCTGGCCGGTGGAGTCCTTCCAGAGCAGGGAGTCGTAGATGTAGGTCATACGCCAGTAGCCCGGGCCTCGCACGTAGGCGAACGGCGAGGGAAACCCGAAGTCGCCGCCGGGCAGGCGAAGGGTCGGCCTGGGAACCGGCCCCCCGGCGCTGCCCGACGATGTCGTCTTGGACGATGACGTGCACGAGGCCACTGCCACGGCACCAGCGGCGAGCACACTGCTACGAAGGAACGTCCTGCGGTCCATGGGCTCCATCAAGGTCTCCTCTCTGGTACACGGTCAAAATCGCTTGGCGATCGGTCTGGGGCGAACGTGGGGGCGGCATCGAACAACTCTCGCGCCGCCGCGCTGGTGGGGTCGGAGGACACGTCGTGGGACGGCCCCTCCTCCACGACCCGGCCGGCGTCCAGGACGACGATTCGGTCGGTCACCTTGCGAACCACCGCCATGTCGTGCGAGACGAAGACGAGCCCCAGCCCCATCTCGATCTGGCGCTCGCGTAGCGTGACGAGCAGCCGCGCCTGCTCCGAGGCATCGAGCATCGAAGTGGGCTCGTCGGCCACCACGAGCTTGGGCTGCCCCACCAGAGCCCTGGCCAGCGCAACCCGCTGTAGCTGCCCCCCGGAGAGCTCGTGGGAGCGGGTGCCGAGAAACGGACCTGAAGAGGGAAGGCCGACGGCGTCGAGCATCTCGCCCACCGCACGGTCATGGTCCGCTGAGGAGCCGTCGCCGGCGACGTCGAGAGGCTCCCGGACGAGCTGGCCGACGGTGAACCGGGGCGAGAGGGCCTCCCAGGGGTCCTGCATGACCAGCTGGATTCGTCGGCGCATCTGCCGGTCGGATCGCCGCCACGAGCGGGGCAGCGGGCGGCTCTCGAGGACGACCTCGCCGGCGTCCGCGCCCATATGGCCGCACAGGATCCTGGCCAGGGTGGACTTCCCGCTCCCTGAAGGTCCCACGATGCCGACCGACTCACCCTCGGCAACGGCCAGGTCCACGCCGTCGAGAGCGGTCACCACTGCGTTCCCCCGGCGGTAGGTCTTGCTCACACCGGTAGCCGCGAGAAGGGTCTTGAGGCCGCCGAAGTGGCACGCCACCAGGCGGCCGCGACTGGGGGACAACGCAGGGTGCTCGACGCAGACGTCGTCGGCCTGGGTGCACCTGGCGCGGAACGGGCATCCACTGAGCACGGCCCGGGGGTCGGGGGGGCGGCCCTTGATGGGCCGAAGCTCCTTGGTCGTAGACATGACCGGGTAGGCGTTGATCAGGGCCCAGGTATAGGGATGGGCGGGTTCTTTCATGACCTGTGACGTGGGGCCGGCCTCCATGGCCTCACCGGCATAGAGAACCAGGCAACGCTCGGCCATGTGGGTGGCATCGGGCAGGTCATGAGAGATCACGATCAACGCGAAGCCGTGTTGGCGTGCCAGCTCGGCGATGCGCCACACCAGACTCCGCCGCGTCACAGGGTCGAGGCCCGCAGTCGGCTCGTCGAGGACCACCAGCGCGGGATCGAGGCCGAGCGTCATTGCCACCGCCGCCCGTCTCCGTTCGCCCCCCGACAGCTCGTGGGGATAGCGCCCCAACAGCGCCGGGTCGAGAGAGACCTCTCTTGCGAGCTCCTCTGCCCGCCCGGCGGCCGCCGCCGCCGACAGACCGAGGCGGTCGCGCAGGGGTTCGGCCACCTGATTGCCCACGGTGGCGACTGGGTTGAAGGGCGCGCCCTGCAAGGCCAGGGCCACTGTGGACCACCGCAGCGACCGCAGGGTCTCGGCTGTCGCACCCAGCAGCTCCTCGCCCTGCACCCGTACGCTGCCCCGGGCCTCGGGTGGCTGCACGACGCCAGCCAGGCAATGGGCCAGCGTGGTCTTGCCTGACCCGCTCTCGCCCACCACGGCCAATGACTCCCCCGGTTGGACGGAGAAGCTGACTCCCCGCAACGCCTCGACGTCGCCGGCGTAGGTGACCGCCAGGTCGGTGACCTCGAGAAGGGGGATCACCGGTTCGCCCGCCATCGCGGGTTGAACGCAGGCTCCAAGCCCACGCCCACGAAGGTGAACCCGAGAACCGCCAAGGTCACCGCCGAGCCCGCAGGCAGCACCCACCAGGTCCACAGGGCGGTGAAGTACAGCCCTTGGTGCAGCAGGGCACGATTGAGGATGAGCCCCCAGCTAACACCGGTGGGATCGGCCAGGCCCAGGAAGGCGAGGCCCGCTTCGACGAGCACGGCGTGAGCAGCCACGCTCACGAAGCCGGTAACGATCAGGGGGCCGAGGGCGGGCAGCAGGTGACGGCGCGCCACATGGCCGAAGCCAGCTCCGAAGCCCCGTGAGGCGTCGACGAAACCTCGCTGGCGAAGTGTGAGGGCCTGGGCCCGGATGATGCGGGCCGTCGCCGGCCAACCCGTGAGGCCGATGATGAGGACCAGGTTGGACCGACGTGCCCCGGCCAGGGCGGCGATGAGCACCAGAAGAGGCAGCAGCGGGAGGGCCAGCACGACATCGACTATGCGCATGGCGATGGCATCGACCCATCCTCCGGCCAAGCCCGCCAATATGCCCACTGCCACTCCCAATCCCACCGCCAGCAGAGCAGAGCCGACTGCGACGGTGAGAGACGATCGCGCCCCCCAGACCACCTGCGAGAAGATGTCCTGGCCGATGTCGTTGGTGCCCAGCAGGTGGTGGGCCGAGGGGCGAACCAGCGAGGCCCCCGACAACGCCCGAGGGTCGTAGGGCGCCAGCAGCGGGGCCGCAACGGCCACCACGACGAGCATGGTCACCAGGGCGCCGCCCACGATCACCAACGGCGAACGCAACGTCTTCATGCCGCGACCCTCGGGTCGAGCCTGGCGTACAGCAGGTCCACCGCCAGGTTCAACGTCACCACCACCAGGGTGAGGACGAGAAAACACGCCTGCAGCACCGGGTAGTCGCGGAAGGCGACTGAATCGAACACCAGCCGTCCCATGCCCGGATAGGCGAAGACCGTCTCGATGAAGATGCTGCCCGTGATGGCGAACCCCACCTCCAGGGCCATGAGGGTCACCACCGGCAGCAGAGCGTTGCGTGCCGCGTAGCCGTACTTGAGCCGGCGCTCCCGCAACCCCTTCACCCGTCCGGCCAGCAGATAGTCGGCACCCAGCTCGCTCACCATGGAGGCGCGCATCAGCAGGAAGTGTCCGGCCGCGAACTGCACGGCCAGCACCGCAGCCGGCAACACCAGGTGGCGACCGACGTCGGCCAGGCGGGCCAGGATCCCGAAGGACACGAAGGGTGTGGAAGCGCCGCCAAGTGGCAGCCATCGCAGCTTCACCGCGAAGACGAACAAGGCGAGCGAGCCCAGGAAGAACACCGGGAAGTTGCGCATGCCCAAGAACAGTCCGAGGAGCCAGCGATCCGAGGAGGTGCCCCTCCTCCACGCCGATTGGACGCCGGCGAACAGGCCCGCCGCCGAAGCAACAGCCATGGCGGTGCCCACCAGCAACAAGGTCCACGGAAGGCGCTCGGCTACCAAATCAGCGACCGGCGCGTTGTAGCGGATCGACTCCCCCAGGTCACCGTGGAGGAGGCCGCCCACATAGTGGAGGTACTGGCTGGCCAGGGGGCGGTCGAGGGCGTAGTGATGGGCGAGGGCGGCCCGGGCCGAGTCGTCGCGGACGTAGGTGGGGGCGGAAGGGTCCTCGAGGGCTGATATCGGGTTGCCGGGCATCGCCCGGGGAATGAGGAAGTTGAGAGTGACCAGGAACCAGACCGTGACGAGATAGGGGACCACCAAACGGCCCCGGCGCCGGGGTCGGCGGGGCGAGCGCACCCGTTGCTCCGTGGCGGCCGTCACCGAAGCCGGGGTGAGAACGTCGGTCATGGCTGCTCCCGCGCCGATCGGATGAGCATGGCCACTGCCTCGGAGGGAGTCGAAGTTGTGAGGGGCATGCTTTGACGGGCGGTGCTGCGATATTGGTGCCGTGCTACGCGGAGAGCCAGAACATACCCTGCATGTCGGCTATCGAGCCTTCCGCAGCGTTGCCTGGATCTCGGCGGTCAGGTGGAGATCGAGTTGACCACGGTCAGCTGGATCAAAGAAGTGGCGTAGCGACCGGTCGACGGTCCGTACCCCGGAACAGGGCGCGGCGGCGTGGGCCAGCCGGAGCCCGTCAGCCGTAGCTATATGTAGCTTATCCTGCTACAATGCATCGATGTCGAAGACCATTGCGCAACGCCAGCTCCGAAATGACAACGCCAAGGTGATAGAGGCGGTGGCAGCCGGCGAGAGCTTCATCGTGACTCGTAACGGTGTCCCCATCGCCGAGCTACGGCCAATACGAACGAACCGGCGAACGAACGTCGCCAAGGCGGATCTGATGGCCCTCGCCGCTTCGGGGCCGCACGTGGATCGCAAGCAGTTTCAAGCCGACCTCGACCGCGTCGTCGACCAGAGGCTCTAGATGGCAGCAGGACTGCTCGACACCTCCGTGGTCATCGATTGGGACGAGCCCAGCGTGGGCACTGCCCTGCCCGAGGTGTCCTCGGTTTGCGCGATCACCCTTGCTGAGCTTGCGGCCGCCCCCCATCTGGCCGCGGCCGGGGCCGAGCGGGCTCGTCGCCAGGCCCGGTTGCAACAGGTCGAGGCGACCTTCGAGCCGCTTGTCTTCGACGCCGCCGCGGCACGTAGCTTCGGACAGGTAGTCGCTGCCGTTGTCCAGGCCGGCCGGTCGCACCGACGTCGCGTCGCAGACCTGCTCATCGCCGCCACCGCCCACGCCAACGGGCTCGCTCTCTACACTCGAAATCCCGACGACTTCGCGGGACTCGAGCATCTCGTCAAAGTCGTCAGCCTTTGAACCACAAGGGCAGTCCTCCAGTTGCCATTCCCATCTTGGTCGTGTCGCCTGGCATCGAATCGCTGGCGCCCCGACCCTTCGGCGACCGGCACCGTAGACCGTCGCGCCTGCGGGCTTGCCGGGTGGGCCGTAGAGGACTCGAACCTCTGACCCCTTGCGCGTCATGCAAGTGCGCTACCAACTGCGCCAACGGCCCGGTGACACGAGCCTAGCCGTCGCCGCTTCGCCGGGGGAACCCCGCCGACAAGCTGGAGAAGGTAGTCGGAGCGGCTGGGTCGATTGACAGTGCCGGGCACGAAAGACATTATGTCGATGAAGTGAAACCGATTCCCACTCTCGTCCGGCGACGACTGAGCGTGGGCATGGTCGTGCTGGTGGGGGCGGTGGGCTGCTCCAGCCCCGGCGCCGCCGGGCCGGGCCGCCAGGTGACGGCCGTCGCCGCCGAAGACGTGTGGGGAAGTCTGCTCGCCCGCTTGGCCGGTGGCCGGGTGGCGGTGTCGAGCATCGTGCGCAACCCCGCCGTCGACCCCCACGACTACGACCCCAAGCCGTCGGACGCCGCGGCCGTCGCTGACGCCCGCCTGGTCGTGGTCAACGGCCTCGGCTATGACCCGTGGGCCTCCAAGCTGGTCGACGCCGACCCCTCGGCCCGTCGGGTGGTGCTCGATGTGGGAAAGCTGGTAGGCGCCCAGCCCGGCGAAAACCCTCACCGGTGGTACATGCCAGCCGACGTCCACCGGGTGGTCGACGCCATGGTCGCCGCCCTGAAGCGTATCGACCCGGCCGGCGCCACCACGTTCGACAGCGCGGCCGCCCACCTCTACGGCGGTGGCCTGAAGGTTTACGACGACACCGTGGCCCGCATCGGGGCCGCCTTCTCCGGCACTCCCATCGCCGTGTCCGAGAGCATCTTCGACGGCATGGCCGCCGCCCTGGGCCTGAGGGTGGTGAGTCCCCGCACTTTCTCGGCGGCGGTGGCCGAGGGCAACGAGCCCACAGCCGGCGACAAGCAGGCCATGGACCGCCTGCTGTCGGGCCGCCAGGTTGCGGTGTTCGTGTACAACAGCCAGAACACCACCCCCGACGTGCGGGCCCTTGTCGCCACCGCCAGGAGAGCCGGCGTGCCCGTCGTCGCCGTCACCGAGACGCTCTCCCCTCCAGGATCCACCTTCGAGGACTGGCAGGTCAGCCAACTACGCCACCTGGAGCACGCTCTGGGCGCGGCGCGCCAGCCGTGACGGAGGCCCATGGCCAGACCGGGCCAGCCGTGCTCCTCGAGGCAGTCACGGCCCGCCGGGATGGCACAACGGTGTGGTCCGACCTGTCGGTGTCGATCAGCCGCGGTCAGCTCGTTGCCGTGCTGGGACCCAACGGAGCTGGAAAGTCGACGCTGCTCGAGATGCTGCTCGGCCTCCTGCCGGTGGCCTCGGGGCACGTGGAGGTGCTGGGTAGGCGCCCCGCCGAGGCCCGGCCGCTCGTCTCCTGGCTCCCCCAGCGCCGCAGCTTCGATGCCTCGCTGCGCCTGCGGGGGATCGATCTCGTGCGCCTGGGCCTCGACGGCTCCCGGTGGGGCATACCCCTTCCGTTCGTCGGCCGAAGGCGCGAGCTGGAGGCGCGCCAGAGAGTTGACGAGGCTATCGCCGAGGTCGGGGCCGAGGGGTACGCGGCCAAGCCCGTCGGTGAGGTCTCCGGCGGCGAGCAGCAGCGCCTGCTCATCGCCCAGGCCCTGGTGCGCCGGCCCCAGCTGTTGCTCCTCGACGAGCCCCTGGAGAGCCTCGACCTCCCCAGCCAAAGGGCCGTGGCCGGGCTCATCGGCACGGTCTGCCAGGGGGGTGTGACCGTGATCATGGTGGCCCACGACGTCAACCCGATCCTGAGCTACCTTGATGCCGTCGTCTATATGGCCGCCGGCAGAGCCCTGGCCGGCGCGCCCCTCGATATCATCACCGGCGAGAACCTCAGCCGCATCTACGGCTCCCCCGTCGACGTGCTACGCACCAACGACGGCCGCCTGATCGTGGCAGGCGTTCCCGAGGCCACCTCCTTCCACGGCCACGGCTGAGATTGGGCCGCGCCTCGCCGTGTTGACCCCTACCCTTCCCCGGGCCACGCTCGCTCCCTGGCACGACGTGGCCGTGCTGTGGCATTACCCCTTCATGCGTCACGCCCTGATCGCCGGCACCGCAGTGGCTGTCATGGGCGCGGTGGTCGGGTGGTTCGTGGTGCTCCGCCAGGACGCCTACGCCACCCACAGCCTGGCCATGGTGGCGTTCCCCGGCGCCACCGGTGCAGCTCTGGCCGGCCTGGCCCCGGCCGCCGGCTACTTCGGCGCCGCTCTATTGGGAGCAGGAGCCATGGCTGCGCTCGGAAGCGGCCATGATCCGGCATCGGGCCTACGCCGCAGCCACTCGGCGGTTGTGGGCACGGTCCAGGCCGCCGCCCTGGCCCTGGGGCTGCTGTTCGCGACCCTTTACCACGGCTTCCTCGCCAACGTGACGGCCTTCCTGTTCGGCAGCTTCCTGGGAGTGTCGGCCACAGAGGCCGCCTTCCTGGTCACCGCCGCCGCCGCCGTGCTGGTGGTGGTAGCAGTGCTGGGCCGGCCGTTGCTGTTCGCCAGCGTCGATCCCGCCGTCGCCGCAGGAGCTGGGTTGCCGGTACGAGCCCTGGGCGGTGCCTTTCTTGCCCTGATGGCGGTGGCGGTGGCGGGCGCCAGCCAGTTCACCGGTGTACTGCTCGTGTTCTCCCTGGTGGTCACCCCTGCGGCCACCGCCCAGGTGGTCACCGCCCGGCCAGCCCTGTCGCTGGGTGTCGCGGTTGCCATTGGCGTGGCGGTGGTGTGGGCAGGGCTGGGGGCGGCCCTCTTCACCGATCGCCCCGCCGGGTTCTGGATAACCACCGTCGGCTTTGCCGCCTACCTGGCTGCTCGTGGCGCCACCGCCGCCCGCCGAGTGCACTGGCAATGACGGGGACGGGGGCGCTGGCGGCCTCCTGGCCGGGCATCCTCGCCCACGGGTTCTTTCGCAACGCCGCGGCCGCGGGAGCGCTCACTGCGGTGGCCGCCGGCCTGGCGGGATGGTTCGTCGTGACGCGCAACCAGGTCTTCGCCGCCGACGCGCTCAGCCATGTGGCCCTGACAGGCGGCGTGGGCGCCCTCGCCTACGGGTTGGGAGCCGGCGTGGGCGTGTACGGGGGCACCGTGGTGCTCGCCGTCGTCCTCGGCTTGGCGGGCAGCCGGGCGGCCAGGGCGGGCGACACGGTGACCGGCATCGTGTTCGCCTGGGTCCTCGGGCTCGGCGCCTACTTCCTGTCGGTGCTGACCGGGGGCGGCGCCGGGGGCGACGGTGCAGCCGCGGTACGGGTGCTTTTCGGGTCGGTGTTCGGGATCAGCGGCGGCCAGATCCGGGCTACCGCGTGGGTGGCAGCGGTTACCATCGGTGGCCTGCTCCTGGTCGCCCGGCCCCTGCTCTTCTCCACCGTCGACCCCGACGTGGCTCGTTCCCAAGGCGTGCCGGTCCGATTCGTGGAGGTGGCCTTCCTGGCCCTGCTGGGCCTGGCCGTGGCCCAGGCCGTCCAGGTCCTCGGCACCCTCCTGGTACTGGCCTTGATGGCCACACCGGCTGCTATAGCCCGTCACCTGACCGACCGCCCTTGGACCGGCATGTGGCTGTCGAGCGCATTGGCGGTCACGGCCGTCTGGGCCGGGCTGGTCATCAGCTATATCCGCTCCGACCTGCCGCCGAGCTTCGTCATCGTCAGCCTGCTCGTCGTCGCCTACCTGGTGGCCGGCCTGCGTGTCCCGAACGCGGTGGCCGGCCTGCGTGGCCCGAAGGCGGTGGCCGGCCTGCTCAGCCCCCGATCAGGACGATCCGACCGATGACAGCAAGGGGTCGTCGGGGCGGGCACCGGTGCAGTCGGGACAGCGGCCCACCAGGTCGATGCGGTGATCGGTCACGGTGAAGCCCGTCTGACTGGCCACCACCCGGCCCGCCTCGGACAGCGCCCTTTCGAGCATCGTCGAGGTGGTGACGTCCACCACTGTTCCGCAGTCTGCACACACCACATGATGATGGTGGTCGCCGGTGAGCTCCTCGGAGAGCTCGAAGCGCCCCACGTCGTCGGCCCCGGCCAGGCGACGTACCACCCCGGCCTCCACCAGCACGGTGAGGTTGCGGTAGGCCGAGCTCTGTGGCACCCCACCAGCGGCGCGGCTCAGGATCTCAGGTGTGGTCAGGGGCCGGGCTGTCCCTCCCAGCACTTCCACCAGGGCACGGCGGCCGGCCGTGTAGCGCTGGTCGGCCGAGGCCAGCCGCAGGGCGGCCTGCTCGTGGATACGGCCGGCGTCTGCTGGCCGGTGGCTTCGCGGCCGCGGGGACGCCCTGAGTCCCATCGCCGGGATACTAAGGCATCCCACATGCCACCGAGCGGCTAGAAGATGACGGTGGAAGACGCGGCGTCGGGCAACCAACACCGGGGCGGGCGCACCAGTCGGGGGATAAGGCGGGTCCTGGGTTTGCTGGCGTTCCTACTGGTGCTCGAGTACCTGGTGCTGCCCCAGCTGGCCGGCACCAGGAAGGCGATCCACCTCCTCGGGCGCATCCAGCCGGCATGGGTTGCCGCCGGCTTCTTGCTGGAGGCTGCCGCCCTGGGGGCCTACGCCCAGCTCACCCGGTCATTGCTCCCCCGGGTGGGGAGGCCGTCGCTTGGCACCCTGGCTCGCATCCAGCTCTCGACCTTGGCGGTGAGCCACGTCGTGCCGGCGGGCAGCGCCGCTGGTACCGGCCTGGGTTACGACCTCATGACCCGATCCGGTGTGCGCGGCCCCGATGCAGGCTTTGCCCTGGGCGCGCAGGGGTTGGGCTCGGCGATCGTCCTCAACCTGTTGCTCTGGGTCGGGCTGGTGGTCTCCATCCCCGTCCGTGGTTTCAACCCCCTTTACGTCACGGCGGCAGTGGTCGGTGTGGTCCTCATGGCCGCCTTCGCCGCCGCCGTCCTGTCCCTGACGCTCCGGGAAGCCCGCACGACGACGGTCCTACGGGCCGTAGTCCGACGGATGCCGTTCTTCGGCGAGGAATCGGTGCAACGAATCGTGCACCAACTGGCCGATCGCCTCCGCCAGCTGGGCGGCGACCGCAACCTGCTCATACGAGCAGCGGGCTGGGCCTTGACCAACTGGCTCCTCGACCTGGCTTCGCTGTGGGTGTTCCTCACTGCTTTCGGCGGCGCTCCTGCCCTCGACGCCATCCTGGTCGCCTATGGCCTGGCCAACGTCTTGGGTGCCATCCCCGTCACGCCGGGGGGCCTGGGCATCATCGAGGGCGTGCTGATCCCCACACTGGTGGGCTTCGGCTCACCCCGCGGTATTGCGCTCCTCGGCGTCGCCGCCTGGCGGCTGGTCAACTTCTGGCTGCCAATCCCGGTTGGCGCCGTCGCCTACCTGTCGTTGCGGGCCAAGGAAGCCTCGACCCTCTCGGCCACCGCCAGGCTGGGCGAGCTGGCCGAGAGAGCGGCCCGAGAGGGTCGCCGCCGAAAAGATCCTCTCACCTGACGCGCACCAGCCGGAGAGTGTCGGTGGCAGGCTCCGGATCGGTGGGCGATCCAGCCAGCACGGCCACCAGGTCGCCAGGTCGCACGAAACCCTGCTCGGTTGCCGCCTTCACCGCGAACCACACGATGTCGTCAGTAGTGTTGTGGCGCTCGGCGGGAATGGCGGTGATCCCCCAAGCCATGGAGAGCTGGCGAGCGGTTCGCAGCGACGGCGTGGCCGCAAGCACCGGCACGGTAGGGCGGAACCGGGAGATGGCCCGGGCGGTGGCACCGTTCTCCGTGCAGGCGATGATGGCGGTGACGTCGGCGTCGGTCGCCGCCCGCCAGGCGGCGGCGGAGATGGCGCCCGTGATCCGCACTGGCACCGGCGCCCCCTGGGCCTCCACGTTTTGCTGTCGACCCAGGTTCCTCCCCCAGCTCCCGTAGTCGAACTCGGCCTCCGCCCTCACCGCCACCCGAGCCATGGTGGCCACCGCGGCGACTGGGTCGCGGCCGACTGCCGTCTCCCCGGAGAGCATGAGGGCGCTGGTGCCGTCGAAGACGGCGTTGGCCACGTCGCTCACCTCCGCTCGTGTCGGCACCGACGCGGTCACCATCGACTCGAGCATCTGGGTGGCGGTGATCACAGGCCGGCCGAAGGCCACCCCCGTGCGGATGATGCGCTTCTGGTAGTGGGGAACGTCTTCGAGGGCGCAGCGGATGCCGAGGTCGCCCCTGGCCACCATCACGCCGTCAGCCACGGCGATTATCTCCTCCAGAGCGTCGACGGCCTCCTGGGTCTCGATCTTGGCCACCAGCATGGGGCCGGAGCTGCCGATCGCGGCCCGGGCCCGCTCGATGTCGTCAGCCGAGCGCACGAAGCTGATAGCCACCGCGTCGATGTCGGCCTCAGCCAGGGCCGCGAGCAGGCGGAGATCCTCAGATGTGGGAGAGGAGATGGCGAGTCGTCCGGCGGGCAGGGTCACGCCCGGGCGCCCCTGGGCGCGGCCACCGGTGATGACCTCGGCGGTGGCCCGTTCGGAGTCGACGTCGCGCACCATCACCTGCACCGCCCCGTCACCCAGGGCGACCCGATCGCCGGGAAGCAGGGCGGCCAGCGCCCCCGGATGGTCGACGGCAATGCGGCGCTCCCCGCTGGGTTCATGTCCGTCGCCCCCGACAAGCTCAACGATCGCTCCACCTGCCAGGTATACGCCCCCGTCGGGGAAAGCCCCAGCCCGCACCTTGGGACCCGGAAGGTCTCCCAGCACCGCGCCGAGCCGACCCTTCTCGGCCTTCACCGACCGGATGCGCCGGAGCCGGGCGAGGGCCTCCTCCAGCGGGCCGTGGGCGAGCGACAGGCGGGCGGCGTCCATTCCCGCCTCCACCATGGCGCCCAGCATCGAGGGGCTCTCGGAGGCGGGACCGATGGTGGCGACGATCTTTGTGCGGCGCCCCCCTACTTGTCGGCCCCCTTGACCCTCTTGCGGGTCTTGACGATCTTGCCCGTGGCGTCGCTGCTGTAGACGATGACCGTCGACTTGCCGGTGCCGTCGAAGGTGGTCAACTCTGAGCGCACGTAGCCAGTGGAGGACGTCGGAGCCCGCTCAACCTCGGGCGCTGGTTCTTTCTTGTCACGCTTGCCTCGGAACATAGCGGCGAGTCTGGCCCCTTTGAAGGCCCCGGGTCAAGAACAGTTGCGGGCAGTAGGTCACCATCTCCAGGTCCCGGCGAGGTCCTGCCGGACGCTGGCCGCATAGCCCTCCAGGGCCCCCAGCTGCTCTTCGGAGCTCAGCTTCATCTCCGAGGAACGCACATGCCACACCGCTACCCCGTCGGCTCGCAGGGCCTTTATGACCGCGAACACCGACTCGATGACGTACTCGTCACCGACGCCGACCGTCTCCATGCCGGCCAGCAATTCGCTGAACGGAATGGGTGCTGATGCGCCGGCGCTCGGTGCCGGCGATTCGTGCTTCCACGCCATGGTCAACCTCTGGCGCATCGAGGTGGTGAGGCCGTCGAGGACGCCCAGCAGCTCCTCCGGCGTCGGCGGCGAGCCACCGCTGCGGGCCGACCATGCTGCGCTCCCGTCCTCGGCACGGACCTTGAGGAGCGTGAACACGGACTCGACCCGCATCCCTTCGCCGATCATCGTGGTGCCATAGCCAGCCAGCAGCTCGCTGAACGACGTGGGTTCCTCAGCCACCGGGCCCCTCTTCGTCAACACTCATGGCCGAGGAACGTAATCGGTCGGCCCTAGGGCGACTGGCAGGGCATCCGCGCTGGAGTGAGGGCCGGAGCAGGCAGGGAGCGACCGGGGAGCGGACTGACGGTCTCCGACCGGTTCCGGCGGTTGACCGCGGTCACGGCTGCTTGAAGATCTCGTGCGTGCCGATGCGCCGCCAGATGATGTGCGCGTCGCCCAGTCGAACAGGCTCGCCGTATCGAAACGTGACACGACCATCGGGCGCCCATGTCATCTCGAAGACGCCCGGCGCACCTCTGACACCCTTGACGCGAAGGCCCTTTCGGAACTGCCGTCCCGCGCGGAGGTCCTCGACGAACAGCGCGACCGTGGCGAGGAACGCCGCCTGGTGCGCTGGCGTCAGCTGATCGAACTCCGCGCCGAAGCGAGGCAGCCATCGGAACGTCGGCACGGCGCAGTCACCGCTCGCCTCGCGGCGCGGCCGGCTTGGCTCGTGCCCGCAGCGCCTCGAGGAACTCCTCGCCCGAGTTGAACGTCTCGCCCAAGCCCGCGGCGTCCTGCGAGTCGGCCTCTCTCTCACCCGCCTGCCACTCGGGCGTCCAGAACCACGCCTGCGTCGCGTCGATGACCTTCTGCGGGCGTAGAAGGATGCCCTCGTCCGTGATCTCGGCCTCCAGCAGGTCGCCCTCCTCCAGGTGCGCCGCTGCGCGAATCTCCTCGGGCAGCGTCAACTGACCCTTGGCCCGGAGGGTGGTGCGAGACACGAGAGAATCATACACTCAGAAAGTCGTACTGTCGAACGCGTCCCCAGGCTGCATCATTCGCCGCCGCACCGTAGGGCGACACGACTGAACACGCGTCAGTGGACGCATTGTTGGCCACCTTGGCGCCGTTACACAGATGACCCACAGGGTTGGAGGCGGCGAGCGGAATCGAACCGCTGTACAGGGCTTTGCAGGCCCTTGCCTAAACCACTCGGCCACGCCGCCCTCGTGCCCACTCTAGCGGTAGCCGGTGTGGACCAGCCGCCACCGGGGTAGGCCGCGGCCGTGACCGACACCAGACCAGCGATCCTCTTCGACGTCGACGGCACCCTCGTCGACACCAACTACCTCCACACCCTGGCGTGGTGGCGCGCCTTGCAGAAGGCCGGCCACGACATCGCCATGAGCCGCATCCACCCGCTCATCGGCATGGGTTCGGACCATCTGCTCACCGAGCTGTTGGGCGAAGAACCGGAGGGGCTCAGCGACGCCCACTCCACCGAGTACGAACCGCTCAAAGAAGAGCTGCACGCCTTCCCCCGTGCCGCTGACATCCTGGTCGAAGTCGACCGTCGGGGCGGCCGGGTGGTGCTGGCCACGTCGTCGAAGAAAGACGACGTCCCCGCGCTGTGCGACGAGATCGGCGCCAGTGACGCCGTCGACGCGGTGGTCGACGGCAGTGATGTCGGTGCGACCAAGCCGTCGCCCGACATCTTCGCGGTGGCCCTCGAAAAACTGGGACTCGACGCCGAGCGCACCATCGTCGTAGGCGACACCGTGTGGGACGTCGAGGCGGCGTCCAAGCTCGATCTGCCGGTGATCTGCGTTCTCACCGGTGGCCAACCTCGCCACGACCTCGAAGCCAAGGGTGCGGCAGCCGTCTACGAAGACGTCGCCGACCTTTTCAGCCAACTCGACCAGAGCCCGCTGGGCAAGCTCCTAGCCGGGCGGTGATGCCTCGCCCGCGCAAAAGGCCCCCATAGGGGCCAATTGCGCGAGTTGGTTTCCAGCAAAGGGGCTGTCAGTCGGGTTCGGGGCCCTTGCCGTTGTCCTGGTAACGGGCGCCGTGCGGTTGCTCAGCGGCGTAGGAGTGCAGTGTGTAGTGCATTCGCCGGTCGGCCGTCTCCGTACGGTCGAGACGGAAGCCCGGCTCCACCTTGGGCCGGTTCACCATGAACTGCAGGGCGATCGTGCGCCGGCCGTGGCGAGGGTCGTAGGCGTTGATGCGGGCGTAGTGGTTGGGATAGGCCTTACGGCAGTTGTTGACCTCCATAACGACGGCGGAGGCGTCTTCGAGGTCGAACATCGGCAGGCCCCACATCTCCCACAGACTGTTGCGGGGATGGGGGTCGTCGGTGAACTCGATCGAGACCGACCACTCGTTGTCGATGGCGTACTGCACCTGGGCCTTGATCTCGTCGTCGGTGAGATCGGGCAGGTAGGAGAAGGTCCCCTGGGTGATCCTCATGTCGGGTGCGCTCCTCTCAGGCGTTGGTCGGCGTCGGGGTGACGTCGGCGGTGTCGGTGGACTCGTAGTCGAAGGTGATCTCGCCCCACGTGTCGAGGGCCGACTGGAGCTCGGGGCTGGTCTTGGCCAGCTTCTTGAGAATCTCGGGACCCTCCTTGAGATAGTCGACACCCTCGTTGCGAGCCTTGATCATGCCCTCCAGGGCCACGCGGTTGGCGGCTGCGCCGGCGGCGATGCCCATGGGGTGGCCGATGGTGCCGCCACCGAACTGGAGCACGACGTCTTCACCCAGGTAGTGGAGCAACTGGTGCATCTGGCCGGCATGGATGCCGCCCGAGGCAACGGGCATGCAACCCGGCAGGGAGACCCAGTCCTGGTCGAAGTAGATGCCCCGCTCGGGGTTGGCCTTGATGTAGTTCTGGGTGAGGGTGTCGTAGTAGCCCATGATCATGTTGGGGTCACCCTCGAGCTTGCCCACCACGGTGCCGGCGTGGACGTGGTCGACGCCCATCATCCGCACCCACTTGGCGATGACCCTGAAGCTCACGCCGTGGGTCTTCTGGCGGGTGTAGGTGCCGTGTCCGGCGCGATGGAGGTGCAGGAGCATGCCGTTGGCCCTCGCCCACTTGGCCATCGACTGGATGGCCGTGTAGCCGATGGTGAGGTCGATCATGATGATCGGGCTGCCGATCGATTTGGCGAACTCGGCCCGCTCGTACATCTCCTCCATGGTGCCGGCGGTCACGTTCATGTAGTGGCCCTTGTGCTCGCCGGTGCGCTCCATGGCCCGCTGGACGGCGTCGATGGAGAACAGGAAGCGGTCACGCCAGCGCATGAAGGGCTGGCTGTTGATGTTCTCGTCGTCCTTGGTGAAGTCGAGCCCACCGCGGCAGGCCTCGTAGATCACCCGGCCGTAGTTGCGAGACGACAAGCCGAGCTTGGGCTTGACCGTGGCACCCAGGAGGGGCCGCCCGTACTTGTTGAGGTACTCCCGCTCCATCACGATGCCGTGGGCCGGGCCCTGGAAGGTCTTCATGTAGTGCGGGGAGATGCGCATGTCCTCCAGGCGCAGGGCTTTGAGCGCCTTGAACCCGAACACGTTGCCGATGATCGACGACGTGAGGTTGGCGATCGAGCCCTCCTCGAAGAGGTCCATGTCGTAGGCGATGTAGGCGATGTGCTGGTTCTCAGAGCCGGGGACCTGCTCGACCTTGTAGCACTTGCCCTGGTAGTTGTCGAGGTCGGTGAGGCGGTCGGTCCACACCACCGTCCAGGTAGCGGTAGACGACTCACCGGCCACCGCGGCCGAGGCCTCGATGGGATCGACGCCCTTCTGGGGCGTCACCCTGAAGGCGGCCAGGATGTCGGTGTCCTTGGGCTCGTAGTCAGGCTGCCAGTACCCTGCGTCGGCATAGGGGATCACACCGGCGCTGGTGCGCTTCTTGGTGTCCCCACTGCCCTTGCCGTTGCTGCCGTTGCCGTCTGCCATCAGGCCTCCTCGTCTTCGCCTTGGCATCTGTTCGGGATTGCTGCTCGGGATTGCTTCGCCTTGATTCTGACTCATGGAGGCTTAGCTTGTCCATGACGCATTCCCAGCCTGCCATAATGGGATGGTTATGACTCTAACCCAGCTGCGCGCCTTCGTGGCGGTGGCCACTACCGGATCGGTGCGGGCGGCGTCGGAGAGGCTGTTCGTGAGCCAGCCCGCCGTGTCGGCGGCAGTGGGCGCGCTCCAGAAGGAGCTGTGCGTCCCGCTGGTCACCAGGCAGGGCCGAGGCGTCCAGCTCACCCCGTCGGGGCGGGTGTTCGCTGGCTACGCCCGCCGCCTCCTCGGCCTGCTCGAAGAGGCCAAGGACGCCACTCTGGGCCAGCTCCATCCCGAGCGGGGCACGGTCCGCCTGGCTGCGGTCACCACCGCCGGCGAGCACGTGCTGCCCCGTTCCCTGGCCTCGTTCCGGGCCCAGTTCCCCGAGGCCGAGGTGTCACTCGAGGTGGGCAACCGGGCCCGGGTGTGGGACCTCCTCGAGCACCGCGAAGTGGACCTCGCCTTCGGGGGCAGGCCTCCGGGCAGCGGGCGGTTCATCAGCCTGGCCACCCGACCCAACGTGCTGGTGCTGGTCGCGGCTGCCGATCGGTCAGACCCTGCCCCCGACGGCCGGGCCGTATCGGTCGACACCTTGCGCCGCCAGGTGCTCCTCCTGCGAGAGCCGGGCTCGGGCACTCGAGGTACGGCTGAGGAGATGCTCGACGAGCTCGGCATATCCCCTCCGACCCTCACCCTCGGCTCCAACGGCGCCATCCGCGAGTCGGTACAGGTGGGCCTGGGCATCACCCTCATCGCCCGTGACGCGGTTGCTCGTGAGCTGGAGGAGGGCACCCTGGAGGAATGGACGTGCGCCAGCGTCCCCCGCCGGCGGGCCTGGCACGCCGTGGCCCGGTCGGGTGACGAGCTGGCACCCACCGCCCGGCTGTTCCTCTCCCACCTGGCGCAATCCGGGGCTGGCGAGCATGGCGACGGCTTCCGGCTGGCCGACGACCCAAGAAGCACTTTTGTCGCCTTACCTGCTCCGGCTAACGTGGGGTAGAAGCCATCTCCTAGGAGGATCCCGGCATGAGCGACAACGATCTCACGGCAATCGCCCAGGCCATGGTGGCGCCCGGCAAGGGCATACTGGCTGCCGACGAGTCGGTCGCCACCATGAGCAAGCGCCTCGAGTCGGTCGGTGTGGAGGCTTCGGCAGAAGTCCGCCGGGACTACCGCAACATGCTTCTCACCACCGAGGGGCTCAGCGACGACATCAGCGGCGTCATCATGTTCGACGAGACCTTCCGCCAGAAGTCCACCGATGGCACGCCGTTTCCCGACCTGGTGGCCAAGCTGGGCATCCTGCCCGGCATAAAGGTCGACACCGGCGCCAAGCCGCTGGCCAACGCCCCCGACGAGAAGATCACCGAGGGCCTCGACGGCCTGCGTGAGCGCATCGCCGAATACGTCGACATGGGAGCCAAGTTCGCCAAGTGGCGGGCGGTGATCACGATCGGCGACGGCATCCCCAGCAGCTACTGCATCAACGCCAACGCCCACGCCCTGGCCCGTTATGCCGCACTGTGCCAGGAGGGCGGGCTGGTGCCCATCGTCGAGCCCGAGGTCCTGATGGACGCCGACAACGACATCAACACCTGCTTCGACGTCACCGTGGCCACCCAGCGGGCCGTGTTCAACCAGCTCTACGAGCAGCGGGTGATGCTGGAGGGAATGGTGCTCAAGCCAAACATGGTCATCTCCGGGAAGAAGAGCCCCACCCAGGCGAGCGTCGAGGAGGTGGCCGAGAAGACACTGGCCTGCCTGAAGCGCACGGTGCCGGCCGCCGTCCCCGGAATCGCCTTCCTGTCGGGTGGCCAGTCGGCCGTAGTGGCCACCGAGCACCTCAACGCCATGAACGCCATAGGCAGCGTGCCCTGGAGGCTCAGCTTCTCCTACGGCCGGGCCCTCCAGGACCCTGCCCTCAAGGCCTGGGTCGGCAAGCCCGACAACGTCGCTTCGGGCCAGAAGGCCCTGGCCCAGCGGGCCAAGCTCAACGGCCTGGCCACCACGGCCAGGTACAAGCCCGACATGGAGCCAAAGGCCGCTTAGGGCCATGATGGTCGGCCGGTATCTCCCCAGCTTCGCTGCTGCCATACCCCCGCGGGGGTCGAACCCGGCCGAAGCCCCCGAAAGTGCAGGATCCGAGGAGTCACTCGTGGCCGACAAGCCCATCACCATCCAGCGAGCGTGGCGGGGCAGCCAGGCCAACGGGCCGTCGCGGCCGATCATGCTGGCCATTGCCGGCGACAGTGCCTCGGGGAAGACCACGATCACCAAGGGCCTCGTCGAGGCCCTTGGCCCTGAGCGCATCACCTCGATCTGCGTCGACGACTACCACAAGTACGACCGTGAGGAGCGCAAGGACAAGCCCTTCACGCCGCTGCATCCCGACTGCAACTACATCGAGATCATGGAGCAGCATCTCCAGCTGCTCGCCATGGGTCATCCCATCCTCAAGCCGGTCTACAACCACTCCGAGGGCACCCTGGGGCGTCCCGAGCTGGTGGAGCCTCGGGAGTTCGTGATCATCGAAGGCCTGCTGCCCCTGCACTCCAGGGTGTCGCGGGCTTGCTTCGATGCCACGGTGTACCTCGACCCCCCCGAGGAGATCCGCTTCCAGTGGAAGCTGAGCCGAGACACGGGCAAGCGGGGCTACCAGGAGGACCAGGTCCGCAAGGAGATGGAGAAGCGGGAGCCCGAGTCGGCCGAGTTCATCCGGCCCCAGCGGGCGAACGCCGACATCGTCATCCGCTTCGAGCCCATAGAGGGACGGGAGCGCGGCGAGGACGAGCCGCTCAGTGCCACCATCCTGCTACGCCCCACCATCTCCCACCCCGAGCTGTCCAAGATCCTCACCGACGACCACCGCGAGGCTATGCACCTCAAGCTCTCGCGCGACGAGGACGGCAAGCCCGTCGACTCCCTGCACATCCACTCCTACGCCGATCGGGAGATAACCCGGGAGGTCGAAGAGGAGATCTGGAAGGAGCTGGGCGTCGACGAAGGGGTGCCGGAATCGTTGGGCACCATCGACAACGGAGTGCGCAGCGAGCCGTTGGCTCAGGCCCAGCTAATCCTGCTCTACCACCTCTTCCAAGCGCGCCAGGGGTAGGTGCCGTCAGGCCAGGTGCCACGTCTCGTTCAACGAGTGCACCATCGGGCCCTGGTCGCCCATGGTGATCCGGCTCACCGAGGCGACGTCGAGGAAGAGCTGGGAGGCGACTGCATCGGGCACACTCAGCGCCCACGTGACGGCCGCCTTGATGGGCGACACATGGGTCACTACCACCACGTCGCCACTCGTGGCCCGCTGGCGTAGCTCCTCGCACGCCGCCCTCACTCGTCGCCCGACGGCAGCCAGCGACTCGCCCCCGGGTGGGGCGTACCCGGGGTCGGCTCGCCAACGCTGCCACAGAGGGGCCCAGGCGTCGGCGACGGGGCGGCCGTCGAGCTCTCCGTAGTCCACCTCCACCCAACGCTCGTCGATTACGACCTCGGCGCTCAACAGGGCAGCCGTCTCCCGGGCTCGGCGTAGAGGGCTGCAGACCACCAGATCGGCCTCTCGGGCAACGCCCGCGGCGGCCAGCAGCTCGGCCTGTCTACGCCCCTGGGCATCGAGGGGAAGATCGAGGCGGCCCTGGAGGAGGTGGGCGGCATTGGCGTCGGTGCGGCCGTGACGCACGAGGACGAGCATCTCAGGCAACCAGGCCGCGCGGCAACCGGCCGGTGCGCCAGAAGGTGGCCCTGACCTCGCGGTCGCCTAGACCGAAGCGCGCCCAGCACCAGGCCAGGACCAAGACGCCGACAACCTCCTCGGAGACCAGGACCGCAGCGCCCCGGTCGAGGGCAGGCAGACGACCGCCCAGGGACCAACCGAACGCCGGCCACCAAAACGTCGTCGTGCGGGCCCACATACCGTCGAAGACCAGGTGCAAGAAGGTGCCGACGGGCAGGAAGATCCAGCGCCGCCGGGCCGTCCTCCGATGGGTGGTGGCCACCATGACGACGCCCAGGGCCACGACGCTGAACGCGAGGGTGTGCATCACCCCGGCGCCACCGAAAGGGCCGTCTACTACGTCGGGCAGCACTGCTCCCAGCACGACCACCCGGTGGTCGATGGCGGGATCACGGAAGACCAGCCACACCGAGACCAGGGCCATGGCGGCCGGCCACAGGACCACCGGTCAGGGACGGACCAGGATGCGGCCGCACTGGTCGCAGGTAAGCAGGGTGTCGGGTGGCTCCCTGCGGATGCGGTCGACCTCGGTGGCAGGAAGGCTGAGGTGGCATCCCCCACAGCGAGCGCCCACCAGGGCAGCGGCACCCACCCCACCGTGGCGGGCCCTGAGCCGCTCGTAAAGACTGGACAGCTCGGTGGGTACGGCGCTGGCCGCCGCCGCCCGCTGCGCCTCGTTGGCGGCCAGGTCGGCATCGATGGCGGTCTGTGCTTCGGCCACGGCGGCGCGCAGACGGGACCCCTCGACGTCGAGCCGGCGTCGCTCCTCCTCCAACCTCGCCACCTCCTCGTCGAGCGGTTCTCGCTCGCCCATCGCCTCCAAGACGTTGTCTTCCAGGCCAGCCTGGCGCCGGTGCAGGGCGTCACGATCGGCCTGCATGGCCTGCAGCTCGCGGGGGATCGTGACCACGCCCGAGTAGAGGCGGCGGTCGACGTCGGAGATGCGCGACTCGACGGCAGCGAGCTCAGCTTCGAGGTGACACTGGCGCCGGGCCACCTCGTCGCGACGGCCGGCCACTCCAGCGAGCGCCGACTCGACGGCGGCCGTGGCGTCTTCCACTCCGGCCAGCTCCGACAGCTCGGGCAGCGACTGGCGGCGGTGGCGAAACCGGTCGGAGGCGGTGTCGAGCTCCTGGACGACCAGGAGCTGGTGCAACGCGGTCAGCGTCGGGGCACCGTGATCGGGGGGCGGATCACCGGGTAGGTGATGACCGGCCTGGGGGGGATGGTGCGCACGGGTGGCACGCTGGGCTGGGGCACGGGAAGGGGGGGCACGGTCTGAGGCGTCGGCGGCACCGGCGCCGGCGTCGGCCCCGAAGGCGGCTGGGCGACGGGAGACGACACTACCCACCGTCGTCCCGGTGGCGGCTGATCGCTGGGGGTCGAGCGGTACTGGGAGCCGCCCACCGGATCGGGACTGGGGAGGTCGACGGGGCCGATGCCGGCTAGGGCCGCCGCCATGTACTCCTGCCAGATGCGAGCCGGGTAGGTGCCGCCGAACACTGTGATCCCCCCGACGTTGCGCATGGGAACGTCACCGCCCGGTGATCCCATCCACACGGCCGTGGTGAGTACCGGCGTGTACCCGACGAACCAGGCGTTCCGGTTCTCGTCGGTCGTGCCCGTCTTGCCTGCCACCGTCCAGGCCGGCACGGCTGCCGCCCTCCCGGTGCCGCGTTGCACCACCTGAGTGAGGATCTGGCTCTCGACCCTTGCGTTCTGGGCCGACACCACCTGCTCACCCTTCGGCTCGGCCTTGAAGACGACCTTGCCGCGGGAATCGTCGACCTGGTCCACGAAGTACGGGGTGTGGCGCACGCCGTCGGCGGCCAGGGTGGCATAGGCGCTGGCCATCTCCAGCGGTGACACCGGGAAGGTGCCGAGGGTGATCGACAGGTAGGGCTGAAGCGGCGAGGTGATGCCCATCCGCTTGGCCACCTCCATCACCTTGGCCGGCCCGATCTGGCTCACCAGGCGCGCGTAGGCGCAGTTGATGGAAAGCACGGTGGCGTCGGTGATGGTGAGGACACCGGGCGCCTCCCCCTCGACGTTGGCGGGCGACCAGACACCCTCGACACTGCCGGGATCGGGGATAGGGCACGGCGAGGCGCCGTTGACCGTGTCGTTAGGTGAATATCCAGCCTCCAGGGCGGCCATGAGGGTGAAGGCCTTGAAGGACGAACCTGCCTGCTTGCCTCCCTGGACGGCGAGATCGAACTTGGCGCTGCCGAAGTCGGAGCCGCCCACCAGCGCACGTACCGCGCCTGAGGTGGGGTCGATGGAGACTAGGGCGGCCTGGAACTGGCCTCCCGAGTCGGGGAGCTGGTCGGCGACCGACTTCTCGGCATGGAGCTGATCGGCAGGGTCGAGGGTCGTGTGGATCGCCAACCCGCCCTTGAACACGGCGGCAAAACGCTCGGCCGGCGTCGCGCCCAGGCGGGTGTCGGCCAGGAGCTGCTGCTTCACCCGTTCGGTGAAGTAGTCGCTGCCCTTGGCGGGCTGGCCGGGCGGGGTGGTTGGCATGGGCTGACCCTTGATGGCGTCACCCTCGGAGGGCGTGAGATGGCCGAGCGCCACCATGCGGTCGGTGACCAGGTCGCGCCGCCTTCTCGCCGCATCTGGCTGGGCCCACGGATCCGAACCGACGGGATCGCGGATGAGACTGGCCAGCAGGATGCCCTGGCCCATGTCGAGCTGGCTGACGTCTTTACCGAAGTAGGTCTCCGCTGCCGCCTCCAGGCCGTAGGCGTGGTTGCCCAAGTAGACGGCGTTGATGTAGCGCTCGAGGATCTGGTCCTTGGTCATGGTCGACTCGAGACGGAGGGCGAGGACCGCCTCCTTGATCTTACGGTCGGCCTTCTGCTGGGAGTTGAGCAAGGAGATCTTGACGAGCTGCTGGGTGATCGTGGACCCACCTTCGGTGATCGCACCCGACTGCACGTTGACCACCATGGCCCTGGTGAGAGCCCGCAAGTCGATGGCGCCGTGGTCGTAGAAGCGATCGTCCTCGGCATCGAGGACGGCACGCACCACATGGGGCGGCACCTTGGCCAGGGGCACGGGCACCCGGTTCTCCTCCTCGTGGAAGGTGGCCAGGACCGAGCCGTCGCGGGCGTAGACCACTGACCGGGCGGCCAGAGGGCTCAGGGAGAGGGGGTCGCCCTCGGTGCCGGCGATCCCGGCCCCGAAGACACGGCTTGCCTGCTTGACCACCAACACCGTGGCCGCGGCCACACCCAACCCCGCCAGCACCACACACACGAAGAAGCGGGCAAGTAGACGCAAGGTGGGTCGAGGATACTTCTCGGAGGCCTAGCCCCACTCCTCGCCCAGCATGGCCTCCAGCCGTTCCTTGCGGCGGGGCCGTTCTGTCTTGGAAGTCTGCTTCGCTCGGCATCGTCCCGACAGGCCGTGCAACCACAGAGTGGTTTGGGCGTCGTCGTCGGGCTCGGCGACCACCCGTGTGTAGCACTCGGGACAGCGGATGATGGTCCTGGGCATGTCTTCCCCTACTGCTGCGGCTGCTGCGGCGTCCCTCCCGGTGTCCGCTGCTAGACCACCAGGGTACCGCGCCGCCGCCGACAAGCGGTGGGGGAGAGAGCCGGCGAGCCCGCGTAGACTGTGGGCTGTAGCGGTGCCGCGCCAGAACGAGGAGACCATGACCAAGATCACAGAACTGTTGGGCCAGAGCTCGTGTGCCCTGTGCGGGAAGGGCGTGCACATCGACAACCACGAGGGCCGGGTGGCCTGCGATGGCTGCAACATGGCCACCGACAACTGCACCTGCGGGACCCGCCGCGACTGAAGGTCGTGCAGCCAGGAGCCACCGCTTCGGCGATGGCTCCTGGCCTCGCGCGCCGAAACCTAGGTCTGGCGGGCCTTCGATCTCACGAAATTGACGATGGTGTCGGTCGGAATCTGCACCTTGTGCTTCTTCCTGACATGGTCTGCCACCTTGGACATGAGCTCTTCTTCGGTTGCTCCGCTTCCCTGCCAACGGCAGGCGTGGTCTTGATCCCTTCAGGCGAACTTGTACGCCATGTTTCCTCCTGTCATCGGCCCGGGCTTCTTGCCGGGGGACCTGACTCGTTTGAAGTATCCGTCACCGTAGGCCTCTGTGGACGACATTACGCCCCCAACCGGCCAAGGTCACATTGGCGGGGTCGATACCAGCACAGGGTGGGCGCTGAGGGACTCGAACCCCCGACCCCTGCCTTGTAAGGGCAGTGCTCTAGCCAGCTGAGCTAAGCGCCCTGGGATTCGACGCTAGCCCCGCCGCAGCTGGGCCAGGGCGCTGGCCGCCTCCTCGCCGAGCCGGGGGAGCCCGTCGACGGGGAACCAGCGGGCTTCGAGGATCTCGGGTGATCGAGGCACCGGAGACTCCCCGCCGCCGGGCATGGGTGCCCGGTAGATGACGTCCACCCGGCGATTGGCAGCGTCCACGACGATCTTGGGCTGCTCGTCCAGCTCCAGAGTGAGGCCCAGCTCCTCCATCGCCTCCCGGGAAGCGGCCGCCAAAGGCTCCTCGCCCCGCTGCAGCAGGCCACCTGGCAGTCCCCATCCCCGCCGGTAGGAGTGGCGAACCAGGAGCACCGCGCCGTCGTCGCGTTCCACCAGGCACATGGCCCCCACCCGGAAAGACGGGGTGAACGCCCGCACCAGGGCCAGACGAAGGGGCCATGGCAGCCGTCCGAACCCGACGAGGAGGAGCGTCGTGAAGCGCCGGCTCACGGCAAGCGGTTGCGGGCCGCCGCCGCCTGGGCCAGGAGCTCGCTGGTGGCCGCGGCAACCGGCGAGCGGCGAGTGCGAGGATCAGAGCTCACCAGCTCACGCCCCTCGGCGTCGACGACCAGGGCCCCTGCCTCCCGGCACACCAGCAGGGCACCCAGGTAGTCCCAGGGGCCATGGGCGCTACGGCTGCAGTCGACGTAGGCGTCGAGGTGGCCGCACGCCACGGCACAGAGGTCCAGAGCCACCGCCCCCAGGGCTCGGGCCTGGCGCCACCCGAGGTGGGTCCCGGGGATGCCGTTGAGGCCCACCAGGGCATCTGACAGCGAACGGCACGTCGTCGGCCCGGTGAGGTCACCGTTGCGGCAGGCACCACGTCCCCGCACCGCGGAGAAGTGCTCGTCGGTGGCCTGGTTGACCACCACCGAGGCCAGCGGGCCGTCGGCGTCGAGAGCGCACAGGCTGGAGGCGAACCACGGCAAGCCGCGGGAGGCGTTGGTCGAGCCGTCGACGGGGTCGAGCACCACCAGCACGTCACGGCCCTCCTCGGTCAGGCCGCTCTCCTCGCTGAGCACTCCCAGGCCCGCACCGTGGAGTACCTCTAGCGCGGCGGCATCGGCCACCAGGTCACTGCGGTACTGGCCCGGCCGGGTTCCGGCCAAGCCCCAGTCGGCCAGGCCATCGAGGGCCTGGCGTACGGCGGTGGCGGCGGCGTCCAGGACCTCGAGCATCTCGTCGCCGGTCATCGCCCCTCCGACCCTACTGCCGGCGATGCTGGCCTACGCTCGGGTGGGGTCCCCGTCCGAGGAGGTAGGTGTTGGCCGCCATCGACGTGGCCGGCTACGTGGCCGAGCTCAAAGACCACGCCGTCGACCACGGCTTCCACGTCCACGACGAGCGCCACTTCGTGGAGACCTACTCCCTGCGCCAGGTTTGGGAGGTCGACCTGCACCCCGAGGAAGGGTGCGGAGGGCCCCTCGACCTGCACCTGGCGCTCGAGGTGGAGCCCCGGGTGCTGCTCGCCTTCGAGGACGTGGTCGCCGACCTCCCCGAGGACGAGGACCCCGGTGACGACTTCCACTTCCCCCTCATCTTCACCTGGGCTCTGCCACCTCTGCCCAAGGGCCCCGACCTCCTGCTCCTGGCCACCGACCTGGCCGGCGTCGGAGGTCCGGAGCTGCCCCTCGAGGTCTCGGCCATCGACTCGTTCGGCTCCGTCACCGACGCCCCCGAGCGCAGCCTCACCGTGGTGGCGCGCCAGCAGGTGTCGCTGGGCCGGGTCCTCGCCGGCGAGGAGCTTCTCTGCGACGTCCTCGACCGCTGCCTCGCCGTCAGCCGCTACCTGCTGTCCGAGGCCTCCGCCTGGGGCGTGTGAGCTGGCCGCTGTAGCCTCAGGATAGGCCCGGATGGCGGAACGGTAGACGCGGAGGACTCAAAATCCTTTGTCCGAAAGGGCGTGCGGGTTCGAATCCCGCTCCGGGCACACACACAGCTACCCGCGTCGCGCCCTGGCGCCTAGTAGCGTGGCCACCGCCATGGGAGGAAGGGTTCTGGTCATCTCGGCCAGTATGGGCGAGGGCCATGACGGCGCGGCGAGGGAGCTGGTGCGCCGGCTCCAGGCACGGGGCCACGAGGCGCGCATGGTCGACTTCCTCGATGCCCCCCCTATGGGCATCGGCCCCCTGACCCGTTCCAGCTATGAGGTGCAGCTGAGGCGTGCACCTTGGTCCTACGAGGCCACCTACCGGATCTGGACGATCCTGCCCTTCCTGTGCCGGCCCCTTGCCGCCTTCGTGTCGTTCCTCGCCGGCCGCCAGCACCTGCGCTGGATCGCCGAGTTCGAGCCCGACGTGGTCGTCACCACCTATCCCCTGGCATCGCTCGTCCTCGGGCGGCTCCGGCGCCGGGGGCGCATCCACGTGCCCACGGTCACCTTCGTCACCGACTTCGCCGTCCACCCCCTGTGGGTACACCCGGGGGTCGACCTGACCCTGTGCGTCCACTCCAATCCCGCCGCTGTCGCCACCCGCCGCACCGGCCGCCCCGCCCGTGCCCCGGGCCCTATGGTGGCCGACGCCTTCAGGGCCGAGCCGCCCGACCGCCAGCGAGCCCGGGCCGAGCTGGGCCTGGACCCAGACGACAAAGCCGTGTTGGTCGTGGCGGGGTCGTGGGGAGTTGGCGAGATCGACCGCACCTTCGACACCCTTGCCGCTTCGGGTCGCTACACCCCTATCGCCATGTGCGGGCGCAACGAGGACCTGCGGGCCTCGCTCGCGGCGAGGCCTGGGGGGCAAGCCCTCGGTTGGACCGACCAGATGCCGGCCCTCATGGCGGCATCCGACGCCATCGTGCAGAACGCCGGCGGCCTGACCTGCATGGAGTCGTTCGCAGTCGGCCTGCCGGTGGTGACCTATCTGCCCATCCCCGGCCACGGCAGGGAGAACGGTGACGAGATGGAGAGGGCGGGGGTGGCAGCCTATGCCCGAAGCCCAGAGGATCTTCTTCCCGCCCTCGACCGGGTCACCACTCTCGCTGGCCGGGCCCAGGTGGCCGCAGGCAAGGCCATGTTCAGCGGAGACGCGGCGGAAGACGTGGCCCAGCTGGCGCGGCCCGCACCCGACGTGGCGGTTGCACCTGTCCCACGCTGGTCGCCCCGCCGCCAGCGGATCGCCGCCGTCGCAATATCGCTGGTCGCCATCTGGTCGGCCTTCACCGTCGGTGTGGAGGCCGCCGCCGCCCATGGCATCGGGGTGGCCCGGCCCGAACACCACGCCCAGGAGGTCTACGTGGGCGTGCGGCTGGGGCCCGCGGCCCTGGCCGACCCGACTCTGGCCTCACACCTGGCCGGTGCGGGCGCCACCGCCATCGTCGACGGCACCTTGGCTGCCGCCGAGCCCGCTGCCGTGCGCCGGCTCAGCGATGCCGGCGTCGACGTGGCCAACGGCGGCTGGGGCCACGCCAACCGCCGCCCGTGGTCGCGGGCCAGGGCCGACCTGCTGCGATCCTGCCACTCGATCCGATCGGCCAACGGGCAGCCTTGTCGCGTCTTCGTCCCCGGCCGCCGGGTCGACGGCTTCGACCTCGCCTCGGCCCGCCTGGCTCACCAGCGGATCATCGCCACCCCCACCCGGTTGGCACCCGACGACGTCCCCGGCCACCTCCTCAGCGGTCGCATCTACGTCCTCGACGCCCGCTTCCTCGACGCCGCCACCGTCGCCCGCACCCTCGACGACCTCCGTCCCGCCCTGGCGGCCGGCCACCTCGGCGTCGCCGCCTTCGCCGATCTTCGTTGAGAGTCACCACCACGGTCGCGGCGACCACCGCGGCGACTCTGGCCGTCAACGCCGCTCCCGCCGTAACCAGCCTCGGCCCACTGCGGCGTCGATGGTTCCCGGGGCTGGCGGGCATCGGTTGTGGACCCAGCGTGGGCCTCACCTTCGACGACGGCCCTGACCCCGCATCGACCCCCGCCTTCCTCGACGCTCTCGACGACCTCGGCTGGAAGGCCACCTTCTTCATGCTGGGGCGGATGGTGCGCCGATCACCCGGCCTGGCCGCTTCGGTCGCCGCCGCCGGCCACGAGGTCGCCGTGCATGGCGACTCCCACCGGTCCCATGGCTGGCGATCGCCCGCCGACGTAGGAGCCGACCTGGAGCGGGCCACGGCCACCGTGCTGGAAGCCACCGGCGTGCGCCCCACCTGGTTCCGTCCTCCCTACGGGGTTCTCTCGGTCGGGAGCGTGGTCGCCGCCCGCCAGTTGGAGCTGCGGCCCGTGCTGTGGACCACCTGGGGCCGGGACTGGCGGGCTCGGGCCACGGCCGACAGCGTGGCGGCTGATGTCACTCGCGGCCTGAGGCCAGGTGGAACCGTGCTGCTCCACGACTCCGACTGCACATCGGCGCCCGGTGCGTGGCGCTCGGCCCTGGGATGCCTGCCCGCCCTGGCCGACGTCTTTGCCGCCCAGGGCTTGCAGGCTCAGCGTCTGGGATCCCATCTTCAGGTGCGCTGACCAGCCGCGGGCGGTTCAAGGGGGACGGGGGCGGCCAGGGCATGGAAGCCGCCGTCGACGTGGAGGAGCTCACCCGTGGTGGCTGGGAACCAGTCGGAGAGCAGGGCGACGCAAGCCCGGGCCACGGGAACAGCGTCGCGGGTGTCCCAACCAAGGGGAGCCCGTCCCTCCCAGGTGCTCTCGATCTGGTCGAACCCGGTGATGCCGCGCGCCGCGACCGTACGTAGCGGGCCGGCCGAGACCAGGTTGACCCGGATGTGGTGACGCCCGAGGTCGCGGGCCAGGTAGCGGGCCGTCGACTCCAGGGCCGCCTTGGCCACGCCCATCCAGTCATATGCCGGCCAGGCCTGGCGCGCATCGAAGTCTAGGGCCACGATGGAGCCGCCCCCGAGCTCCATGAGGGGCAGGACGGCCGCCGCCAAGGCCTTGAGCGAGTAGGTCGAAACCTGGAAGGTGGTGGCCACGTCTTCCCAGCCGGCCTCGAGGAAGTTGCCACCCAGGCATGTCTCAGGGGCGAACGCCACCGCGTGCAGGACACCGTCGACCCTCCCCCACCGGGCTCGTAGGACATCGGTGAGGGCCTGCAGCTGAACGGGGTCGGTGACGTCGAGCTCGATGATCTCGGGCTCCACAGGGAGGCGCCGGGCCGACCGTTGGGTGAGGCTCATGGCCCGCCCGAACGAGGTGAGCACGATCTCGGCTCCCTGTTCCTGGGCCAGGCGGGCCACCGTGAAGGCGATGGACGCCTCCGACAGCACCCCGGTGATGACGATGCGTTTTCCGTCCAGCAGCATGAGCGATTCCTCTAGAGGGGTGAGTTGGTGTGGCGGGCGGTGACGGCGCGTGGGCGAGCGGCGCGCTTGGTGCGCAGGGCGGCCAGCCCGGACGACAGCACTCGTCGGGTGTCATGGGGGTCGATGACCTCGTCGATGTAGCCCCGCTCCGCGGCCACGGCCGGCGTGCAGTGGCGCTCGACGTACTCGGCCTCCAGCTCGGCCTGGCGGCGCAGGCGGTCGGCTTCGTCGTCGACTGCAGCCAGGCGCCGGCCGTGCAGGACAGCTACCGCCCCCGGTGCCCCCATCACCGCGATCTCGGCGGTGGGCCATGACACGCAGAGGTCGTTTCCCAGCCCTCGGGAATCCATCACGATGTAGGCACCTCCATAGGCCTTGCGGACGACCACGCACAGGCGGGGCACCGTGGCCGCGGCATAGGCGTGCACCAGTTGGGCGCCGTGGCGGATCATCCCCCGCCACTCGATCTCCCGCCCCGGCTGGAACCCGGGGCTGTCGACGAAGGTAACGAGGGCCAGCCCGAAGGCGTCGCAGGCCTGCACGAAGCGGGCCGCCTTGCGTGACGCTTCGATGTCGAGGGTGCCCGCCTTCTGCGACGGCTGGTTGGCGACGACACCGATCGGCACTCCCCCGAGACGGCCGTAGCCGGTGACCACATTCGGCGCGCTTGCGGCTCTGACCTCGAGGAACGACTCGTGATCCACCACGTCGGTGACCACGGCGCGCATGTCGTAGGACGCCGTGCCGCGCGACGGCACCGCCTCGGCGGCGGCCCGGCATGGCCGGTCGACCGGGTCGGTGCAGCGACTGACAGGAGGCTCCTCGAGATAGTTGCCGGGAAGGTAGGACAGCAGGTCGCCAATCGCCCCTCGGGCCTCGTGGTGGTCCTCGACCACAAGTGACGCCAGGCCGCTGCCCGTCGAGTGCATGGCCGCCCCGCCCAGCGCCCGGCGGCTGGTGGCCGTACCGGTGAACTCGGTGACGGCCTGCGGCCCGGACAGGTAGGCGTAGGAATCGGCTGTCATCACCACATGGTCGGCCATTCCCAGGAGCAGGGCCGGGCCCGACACGCACGGCCCGACCACCGACAGGACCACGGGTACCGCCCCCGACGCCTGACTAACCAGGGCGGCCACCCGGCCCCAGGCATGCAGGGCGGGCAGCCCCTCGGAGACGTCGGCCCCCGACGTGGACAGCTCGCCGACCACTGGAATGCCCAGCTCCATCGCCAGGCCCACCAGGCGTGCCAACACCTCGCCCTCGGTGGCACCGATGGCGCCCCGGTGCTTGCCCCCACCGAGGGTGAACCACGCCACCTGGCGGCCGTCGAGGTCGCCCAGACAGGCGCTGACGGCTCCTCCCCGACCGGCCGCCACCGGGACGGAAGGCGCCCCCCCTACGGGCAGGGGCGCCTCGCTCATGCCGCCCGGTCGCCGTCAGGCGGCGGCGTCAGGACGAGCGAGGCGTTGTGGCCGCCGAAACCGAAGGAGTTGGAGACGACCGGTGCGGGGGCGAGGGGCCGGGGCGACCCGGCGACCACGTCGATGGCCAGGTGCGGATCGGTGTGGTCGTGGTTGGCGGTGGGCGGCACCACGCCGTGGTGCATCGACAGCAGCGAGGCCACCGCCTCCACCGCCCCGGCGGCGCCGATCAAGTGGCCGATGGCCCCCTTCACCGATGTGACGGGCGGCCCGTCCTCACCGAACACCTTGACTACGGCCTCGCCTTCAGCGGCGTCGTTGAGCTCGGTGGACGTGCCGTGGGCGTTGACATGGCCGATCTCCGACGGCTTCATGCCCGCATCGGCCAGGGCCAGCTCCATGCACGCCGCCGCGCCCACGCCGCCGGGCGACGGGGCAGTCACGTGATAAGCGTCGGCGTTACGGCCGTAGCCGGCAACCTCGCCCCAGATGCAGGCGCCCCTGCTCTCGGCCCGGTCCCAGCGCTCCAGCACTACGAAGGCCGCCCCCTCGCCGATCACGAAGCCGTCGCGCCCGGTGTCGAAGGGGCGTGAGGCCAGCTCGGGCTCGGAGTTGCGCGCCGACAATGCACCCATGCGGGCGAACGATGCCAGGGCGATCGGCGTGAGGCAGGCCTCGGTGCCACCCGCCAGCACCACGTCGGCGCTGCCGTCTCGGACCAGGCGGGCGGCCTCGCCCAGGGCGTGGGTGCCGGCGGTGCAGGCGGTGGCGATACAGAAGTTGGGCCCCGTCCAGCCCAGCTTCATGGCCACCAGGGCGGCGGTGGCGTTGGCCATCATCATGGGCACGAGGAAAGGCGAGACGCGCGACGGCCCTCGGCTGAACAGCTCCTGCTCCTGCTCCTCCTGGGTGATGAGCCCACCCACGCCGGTGCCGCACACCACTCCGCAGCGGGCCGGGTCGGTAACGAGGTCACCGGCACTGGCGGCGGCGTCGGCGGCGGCGGCGAAGCCGATCTGGGCCACCCGATCGGTGCGCCGGGCCTCCTTGTAGCCGAGGTAGGGCTCGGGGTCCCAGTCGGGCATCTCGCAGGCGAACCGCACGGGCAGGGCGGACACGTCGATGCGGCGGATCATCGCCGCGCACGAGCGCCCGGCGACGAGCGTCGACCAGAAGCTGTCGAGGTCGCACCCCGCCGGTGACTTGACCCCCAGCCCAGTGACCGCCACCCGGTGCCGGGCCACCTCGCTCACCCGGTGGTCCCTGATCCCGCCGCCTGGGACTGGGCCTCTTCGGCTGCGGCCATCACCAGGTTGGCGGCCTCGCCCACGGTGCCGATGCCCTCGAGGCGGTCCTCGGGTATGGAGACGTTGAACTCCTCCTCGATGGCCATCACGAACTCGACCAGGTCGAGGCTGTCGGCATCGAGGTCGTCCTTGAAGCTGGCCGTCTCGGTGACGAGATCACGCTCCACGCCGAGCACCTCCACTGCGGCGTCGGCGATCTTGGCGAGCACTTCGGGGCGGTCCATCCGTCTCACGTCCTTACTCGAGCGGAACCGGTTCGGTCACAGGGCCTGTGACCTCTCATCCGGGTTCAACGTTACTGGTCAATGATGGTCCCTTAGTGGCCCATGCCCAGGCCGCCGTCGACGGGCACCACCGCGCCGGTGACATAAGCGGCGGCGTCGGAGCACAGGAAGGCCACCACCGCGGCCACCTCCTCGGCAGTGCCGAACCGGCCCAGGGGCACGGCGTCGGCCATGGCCGAGCGCTGGTCGTCGCTGAGGGCGTCGGTCATGGCGGTGGTGATAGGGCCCGGCGCCACCAGATTGGCGGTCACGTTACGGCTCCCTAGCTCGCGGGCCACCGCTCGGGTGAGCCCGATCAGGCCGGCCTTGGCGGCTGCGTAGTTCACCTGGCCGGCGGCTCCCGACTGGCCCACCACCGAGCCCACGGTGACGATGCGCCCGAACCGGGCCCGCACCATGCCCGGTGCCGCTCGGCGCACGGCGTGGAAGGCCCCGTCGAGGTTGGTCCGCAGCACCGCTCCCCAAGCCTCGTCTCCCATCCGCAGGAGGAGACCATCGCGGTTGATGCCCGCGTTGGCCACCAGTACCTCCACCCGGCCGAAGGTGGCCTCTACCTCGGCGAACAGGGCGTCGACCGCGGCGGGGTCGGCCACGTCGGCCCGCACCGCAAGGGCCCCTCCCCCACCGGCCTCGACCGCGGTGCGGGTCTGCTCCGCACCTTCCTCGTCGGAGGCGTAGCACAGGCCCACCCTGTGACCCGACTCGGCCAGGGCCAGGGCACACGCCCTGCCGATACCGCGCGACGCGCCGGTGACGACAGCGACCCGTGCCGCGCTCACCAACGGAGCAGGGCGCTGGCCCACGACATGCCGGCGCCGAAGCCCGAGATCAGCACCAGGTCGCCCCGGTGCAGGCGGCCGCCCTCGGCCGCTTCGGCCAGGGCGATGGGGATCGACGCCGCCGATGTGTTGCCGTAGCGGTCAATGTTCACGAACGTGCGCTCCGAGGGGATGCCGAGCCGGGTGGCCGCGGCGTCGATGATGCGGGAATTGGCCTGGTGGGGAACGAACAGGTCGACATCGCTAGGCCCGATGCCGGCCTGTCCCAGCGTGGCCCCCGCCGAGTCGACGATGGTGCGCACCGCCCGGCGGAACACCTCCTGGCCCTCCATCTTCAACCAATGCTGGCCGTCGGCCACGGTTGCCGCGGTGGTGGGCATGCGGCTTCCCCCCGCGGGCACGAACAGCAACCCAGCGGCCGAGCCGTCACAGCCCAGGTCCCATGCCAGCAGGCCCCCACCCTCGGGCCCGCGGGCCTCGGTGGCGGCCCTGGGCACCAGGTCGTCGCGCTCGAGCACGAGCGCGCCAGCACCATCGCCGAAGAGCACGCAGGTGGACCGGTCGTCAGGGTCGGCGACCCGGGAAAGGGTCTCCGATCCGATCACCAGCACCGCGTCGAGCCCGCCCGTGGACAGCAGGCCCGCCCCCACCACCAGGGCGTACACGAAGCCCGCGCACGCGGCGTCCAGGTCGAACGCGCCGCAGCGCAGGCCCAGCGCGTCCTGCACAAAGGCCGCAGTGGCGGGAATGGGTTGCTCCGGCGTGCAGGTGGCCACGATGCAGCACCCGATCTCGGCGGTGCTGAGGTCAGCCGACTTGATGGCTGCCGCCCCCGCCTCAGCCGCCATGGAGGCCGTCGTCTCCCCCGGGCCGGCCACCCGCCGCTCTCGTATGCCGGTGCGATCCACGATCCAGGCGTCGCTGGTGTCGACATGCTGGGCCAGCTCGTCGTTGGTGACCCGCCGCTCGGGCAGGGCGATGCCCCAGCCGGCCACCGCCGCTCCCCCACCAGGGGCGGGGCGGAAGCGGTGGGCGGGCGGGGGCGGGGCCGAACCCTCGCTCAAGCGAGACGCAGCCACGCCACGGGCTGGCCCTCTCGCACCCGTTCACCGGCGTGGGCCAGCAGCCCCATGAGCCGGCCCCCGAAGGGGCTCCGCACAGGCGCCGAACGGCCCTGCGCCTCCACGAAGCCGATGACCTGCTCCTCGGCGATGCCGCTCCCGTCGGCCTCGTCGCTCGGCAGCGGGCGGAAGTGGCCGGCGATGGGCGCCAGGATGACGCGCTCGGGAACGACCAGGCGCTCGCCGTGGGCCACGTTCATCTCTGTCGCATCGGGTTTGACATGGTCGACGTCCACTATGCGACCTCCAGGAGAGGGGCCACGTCGCCGGGGACGGCAACGCTGCCAACGGAATGTTCAGGGACGGTGCGGCGGGCCAAGCGGCCGAGCACCGTTCCTGGGCCGACCTCGAGGAACGAGGTCGCACCCAGGGAGACGAGGGTCAGCATGGTCTCGCGCCAGCGGACGGGGCTCACCAGATGGTCAGCCAGGCGGGTGGGCCAGCCGGCGGCGTCGTTGTAGGGACGGGCGTCGACGTTGGAAACGACGGGCCAGGCGGGTGCCCTGAAATCAGCCTCGGCCAGGGCGGGAAGGAGAGCCTCGAAGGCCGAGTCCATGAGAGGGGTGTGGAACGCCCCGCCGACGTTCAGAGGCACCACCCTGCGCACACCGAGCTCCCTGGCGCGGGCGGCGGCGGCATCGAGGCCGTCTGGTGTACCGCCCACCACCACCTGGCCGGGAGCGTTGTCGTTGGCGACCCAGCACTGCTGTTGCGAACCCGGCGAGGGCCGGCATGCCTCCTGTGCCTGGTCGACGGTGGCGCCCATCAGGGCCGCCATGCGACCGCCGGTGGCGTCGGCGGCGGCCTGAGTGCACTCCGCCCGCCGGGCCGCCAGGCGCACGCCTTCGTCGAGGGCAAGCGCGCCGGAAGCCACCAGGGCAGTGATCTGGCCCAGGGAGTGGCCGGCCATGGCCACCGGCTCGCCCACCGATTGCCGAACGGCCTCCCAAGCCATGAGCGACGTGAGCATCACCGCCAGCTGGGCTTCGCGGGTGCGGGCCAGGCGCTTCTCGTCCGCCTCCAGCAGCAGCTCGCCCAGGGGCTCGCCCACCGCCGCCTCTGCCCGCTCGACCACGGCCCAGGCCGGATGGGCACGCCAGGGCTTGCCCATCCCCGGCACCTGGGTCCCCTGACCGGGGAACAGAACGGCTCGTCCCAACACTCTCCCCCGTCCTCGGACCCCGTCACCGGAGCTGTGACGACTACGACCCCCCGGGTGGCCGCAGGGTTACATCGCGGTGTCGGGACGGGTGTCGAGGGCGGCCCGCAGCTCGGCCACGAAGGCGGCCGCTCCCTCGGGCCCTGCTCCCTCGAGCAGGCGGCGGACGAGGGCCGACCCCACGATGACCCCGTCGGCCGATGCTGCGGCCGCCACCGCCTGGTCGGGCGTGGACACGCCGACGCCTATGAGCACGGGGCGGTCGGTGACCGCCTTCAAGCGCCGGCCCATCTGTGCGGTCGAGTCGGCCACGGCCGAGCGCTCGCCGGTGACGCCCATCAGACCCACGCCGTAGACCCACCCCCGGGACCGCTCGCACAGGGCCAGGAGGCGGTCGTCGGGCGTGGTGGGGGCGGCCAGCAGGATGGTGTCCACTCCGGCATCATCGGCAGCGCGCGACCAATGGCCCAGCTCCTCCAGCGGAAGGTCGGGCAGGATAGCCCCGGCGACGCCCGATTCGGCCAGCGAGCGGGCGAAGCGGCGGTGCCCCGACCGGAACACCACGTTGTAGTAGGTCATGACTACGAGGGGCACGTCCACGTCGGCCTTGGCGAGGGCCGCCACCAGCCCCCCCGGGGTGGCGCCGCCGGCTAGGGCCCGCGCCGACGCCTCCTGGATCACGGGGCCGTCCATCACCGGATCGGAGAACGGGATACCCACCTCCACCGCGTCGGCCCCCGCGGCCGCCACCGCCCGCACCACGTCGAGCCAGTCGGGGCCCAGCCCGCCGGTGACATAAGGCACGAGCAGCTTGTGCCCGGCGTCGCGCCGGGCCCGCAGGTGCGTCTCCAGAGGGGTGATCGTCACCGGCGGTCGGCCAGGTCGCCGACCAGGTCCATCACCTGGGCGACGTCCTTGTCTCCCCGCCCCGACAAACAGACGAGCACGGTGGCGCCGGGAGCTACCTCGCCGGAGGCGGCGGCCCGCTTCAGCCAGGCCAGGGCGTGGGCCGGCTCCAGGGCGGGGATGATGCCCTCGGTCTCGCTCAGGAGGCGAAAAGCGGAAACCACCTCGTCGTCGCCCGCGCTGTGGTAGGTGGCCCTGCCCAGCGCGGCCAGGTGGGCGTGCTCGGGCCCCACACCCGGGTAGTCGAGGCCGGCGGAGATCGACTGCGCCTCCCTGACCTGGCCATGCTCGTCCTGGAGCAGGAACGACTTCGAGCCGTGCACCACCCCGGGTATGCCCCGGCCGATGGCTGCCCCGCCGGCCGGCTCGACGCCGACCAGCCGGGCGTCGGTGTCGACGAAGCCGGAGAAGATCCCGGCGGCGTTCGATCCGCCCCCCACGCAGGCGACCACCACGTCGGGGTCGCCGCCTGCGAGGATCGACTGGCACTGGGCCCGGGCCTCGATGCCGATCACCCGCTGCAGCTCGCGCACCATCCACGGGTACGGATGAGGGCCCATCACCGAACCCAGGCAGTAATGGGTTGTCTCCACGCTGGCCACCCAGTCGCGCAGGGCCTCGTTGATGGCGTCCTTGAGCGTCCGGCTCCCCGACGCCACCGGCACCACGTTGGAGCCAAGCAGGCGCATGCGGAAGACGTTGAGGGCCTGGCGCTCGACGTCGACCTCGCCCATGTACACGGTGCAGTCGAACCCGAACAGCGCGGCAGCGGTGGCCGTGGCCACCCCGTGCTGGCCCGCCCCTGTCTCGGCGATCATCCGGTGTTTGCCCATGCGCCGGGCCAGCAGGGTCTGGCCGATCACGTTGTTGAGCTTGTGGGAGCCGGTGTGAGCCAGGTCCTCCCGCTTGAGCAGCAGCCTCACCCCGAGACGCTCCGACAGGCGGTGGCACTCGGTAACGGGCGTTGGCCGCCCGCCGTAGTCGCGGAGCAGCGCCTCGTACTCGGCGTGAAAACCAGGATCGGCCCAGGCCGCGGCAAAGGCCACCTCCAGCTCGCCACAGGCCGGCTCCAGCGACTCGGGGAGGTAGCGGCCGCCGAAGTCACCAAACCGCCCCCGGGGCCCGGGCTCGGCCATGAGCGAGGGAGTCTCTAGAGTCACGACCCCGCCTCCTGCCAGTCGTAGGGGCCGAGGCCAGTTGGGTCGTAGTCGTCGGGCGCGGCCGCCTTGGCCGCGGCCACGAACGCCTTCACCAGCAGGGGGTCCTTGCGGCCCGGTGCCGTCTCGACCCCGCTGGCCACGTCGACCCCCCACGGGTGCACGCGGGCGATGGCCTCGGCCACGTTGTCGGGCGTGAGGCCACCGGCCAGCACCAGGCGCATGCCGTCGGGTACTCCGTCGGCAAGCCGCCAGTCGAACACCTGCCCGGAGCCCGGCCCGGGGGCGTCGATCATCACGGCGTCGACCCCGTAGTCGGCCGCCGACGCCGCCGCCGCGCTCCCGGCCGGGAAGGCCTGGATGGCGAACGGCACCCGGGCGCGCACCCATCGGGCCTGCTCGGCCGACTCGTGGCCATGGAGCTGGGCAGCCCGCAACCCGAGGGTGTTGACAACCTCCACCACCTTGGCCGGTACCTCGTCGCGGAAGACACCCACGGTGATGACCTCGCGAGGCAGGCGCTTGACGATGTCGCCCGCCCGGGAAGGTGACACCTGGCGGGGCGACGGGGCGAAGATGAAACCCACCGCGTCGGCTCCCATGGCCACCGCCAGCAGGGCGTCCTCCTCGCTGGTGGTACCACAGATCTTCACGAACACCCCACGACGGTACAGGCTTGCCACCTGAACACCGGGTACCTGCGGCAGCCGCCACGTTGGTCGTGAATGGCTCAGTTTCATCAAAGGTTGGACAGGCCCGAAAAAGGCGACCTGCCCACCTTGTGCGTACTCCCATGCGTGTCGGCCTAAGCCGGCGAAGAGCGATGCCTGCGACTGAATGCCCAGGCCACGGTTATCGCGACGAAGGCCACCAGGAGTATCTCCGCCGGGCCGATGGACGGAACTCCGAGGAGGGCGAACAGCACGAGGACCAGGAACGCGGTCGCGATTCCAATTAATACTGACGCCACGATTCTCGGAATCGTGTCCATCTCAGTAAGACCACGATCGGTAGTACGACGAGGCGTCGTCATGGACATACATGTCAATGGCTGGGCGCAGATCTGTGTAGCAGCCGTAATGCACCACGCAATTGTGGACGATCTGCGCCTTGTCGCTGAGGAACCCCGTATTGCTTCCTCGGCCCAAGTAGTCGTAGTAGTACTGGGGAAGTCCCCAAACGACACCACCGTCCTGATAAAAGGCGCCTGAGACGCCGCTCAGCCACTGGAACGTGCAGCAGACATCGACGGTACTCCACCGGACTCCGGGGATGCCTCCCCCCCAGGACCAGTTGGTTTGGGCGTTGAAGGTGTACTCGGCGCCGCAGAAGGAGGAACAGTAACGAACCCAGACGTGAAGGATCCCGCTGCCTGAGGGCGAGCAACAGCCTGGTCCCGTCCAGCCGTCTTGTTTGGTGACAGTTCCGGGGGCCTTCACCGGCACGGGTAGGTTCGCCGGCTCGAAGTCGACGCTGGCATGGTCAGCAGTGACTTGATCGGCTGTACCCGCCACGTCTCGTTCCGATGTGACCGCCCTGGACCGAGGGTCCGTCACTCGTTCGTGCATCAGCTTGCCTGGCCGCTGAAAGGTGTCGCGCCGGAAACCGGCACTCGTGACCGGGTCGCATGGCCTGTCGGCTCCTTCTTCCTGGACGCTTACGCCCGAACAGGCCGTGAATGTGCTCGACACTGAATCCACTCTAACCTTCGCGGAGGCCCGTGCATCTGGGGTTATCCGCCGCGCTCAGACCGGACAATCCCGTGCCTACCAGAATAGCCGCAATGGGAACCACCGACTTCCATCTCATCTGCTCCATCTCTCTTTCGGTCTAGTACGTCGTTCCCCAGTACTAGCTCGGCGCCCGATTTGCTGACAGAAGAGCTTGCTCGTAGCATACCCGACCTCAATGGCCATGTCCATGAACGGCGTATAAACGGCAGATGAATCTCTCGTTACACGCCGGGCTGCACTTTGGACCTGACCATGCGCCTCGTGTGCACCGGCTTGGACGCGAGCAGGCACCTTGCGACACTGGGCGCGCACCGGTGAGCTTCGGGTGCACCGGCCTCAGAGCTCAGGCCCTCTGAGCTCGACCAGGGCGGCGGCGGCATCGGCGGCGGTGACGAGGGTCTCGCCCACGAGAACCGCGGAATACCCGCAGGCGGCCAAGGTGGCGGCGTCGGCGGCGTTGCGCACGCCCGACTCGGCCACGGTGACTACGCCCTCGGGGATGCGGGCGGCCAGGCGCTCGGCCACATCGGCGTCGACGGTGAACGTTTGCAGGTCGCGGCGGTTCACGCCCACCAGGTCGGCGCCTGCCGCCAGGGCGCGGTCGAGCTCCACGTCGGTGTGCACCTCCACTAGGGCGTCCATGCTTAGGCCGGCGGCCAGGGCCCGGAACCGGGCCAGCTCGGCGTCGGACAGGGCGGCCACGATGAGCAGCACGGCGTCGGCGCCCATGAGCCGAGCGTCGTAGACGTCGGCCTCCGACACGGTGAAGTCCTTGCGCAGGACAGGGAGCTCACAGGCGTCGTGGGCCTGGCTCAGGTCGGCGGCCGAGCCGCCGAAGAACTCGGCGTCGGTGAGCACCGACAGGGCCGAGGCCCCGCCCGCCTGGTAGCTGCGGGCCAGCTCGCCGGGAACCAGGTCGGGTGCCAGCGGGCCCGCCGACGGGGATCGGCGCTTGACCTCGGCGACCACCGACAGTCCGGGCCCGACCAAGGACGCCCGAAAACCGCGGCTGGGAGGGGCGGCAGCAGCCCGCTCGGCCAGTTCGGCGACCGGTCGGGGGTCGGCGGCTGCCGCGGCCCGATGGGCGGCGAGGATCCTTTCGAGCATGCTCGCCATGGCCGGCGAGGCTACCGGTACGGCCAGCCATGCGACCATGGGCCGATGGCCCCAGGGACCAACGCCGGCACCATCGTGGTGGTCGAAGACGATCGTCACATCGCCGACCTGGTCGAGCTCTACCTGCGCCCAGAGGGCTTCAGGGTGGTGCAGGCGGCTGACGGTCCAGCGGGCCTGGAGGCAGTCCGCGCCCAGCGTCCCCGCCTGGTGATCCTCGACGTCGGCCTGCCCGGGGGCATGGACGGCCTCGAGGTGTGCCGTCGTCTGCGGGCGACCAGTGACGTGCCCGTGGTCATGCTGACGGCGCGCGACGGTGAGATCGACCGAGTCCTGGGCCTGGAGCTGGGGGCCGACGACTACGTGGCCAAGCCCTTCGCCCCCCGGGAGCTGGTGGCACGGGTCAAGGCCATACTGCGCCGCACCGAGGCCGGGCCCCGAGACGCTCCCGAGGTGCTGGGCGTGGGGGGGCTGGAGGTCGACGTGGGCCGGCGGGAGGTCCGCCGCGGTGACGAAGTCGTGCCCCTGGCTACCCGGGAGTTCGACCTCCTGCGCTACCTGGCCGAGAACGCCGGCTTGGCTCTCTCCCGCCAGCAGCTCCTCGACGGGGTGTGGGGGCCGGGCTGGTACGGCGACGAGCGCACCGTCGACGTGCACGTTCGCCAGCTGCGCAAGAAGCTGGGTGACGCCCTTCCCCTCGCCACCGTCTGGGGCGTGGGCTACCGGCTCGGCTGACTGAGGCTCTGGCGTGACCCGGCGCATCACCCTCACCATGGTCGCGGTGGTGGGCGGGGCCCTGCTGGTGGCCAGTGTCGCCACCCTGGTCCTGTCCCGCCTGGCCGACCGCCGCCACACCCGCGCCGAGCTGGCGGCGCAGGCCCAGCGGTTGGCCACCACGGTGGAGGACGTGCAGAACCGGATGGTGCTGCGCACGGTGACCGCCACCCTGCGCCTGGAGGACCTGCGCATCGTCACCATCGGCCCCGCCGGTGTGCGGGGGCTCCTCCCTGACGGGGTGACCGCAGGTGACCTCCACGTCGCCCGGTTGCGGGCGGGAAAGACGGTTACCGGCGCCCACGGGGCGCTCGTGCTCGCTGCCGCTCCTGTCCCGCGCCCCAACAACCTGTTCGTGGTGGTGCTCACCCGCCGGCTCGGAGGGGGACGGGGCGTCGGGTTGGTGATACTGGCGGTTGGGGCCATCACCTTGGCGGTGGCCGCGGCGATCGCTACCAGCCTGGGGCGGCGTCTCACCCTTCCCCTGCGCGAGGCTCGCCAGGCCACCCGGCGCATCGCCTCTGGCGACCTGGCTGCCCGCGTGCCCGTGCACCCGAGCGACGGGGAGGACCTGGCCGCCCTGGCCGAGTCCATCAACGTGATGGCCGCCAGCCTGGAGCGCTCCCGCGGCCTCGAGCGTCAGTTCCTGCTGTCGGTGTCCCATGACCTGCGCACGCCTCTCACCTCCATCCGGGGCTACGCCGAGGCCCTGGCCGACGGCCGCGTGCCCGATCCGCCTCAGGCCGCCGCGGTGGTGCTGGCCGAGGCCAGGCGGCTCGAGCGACTGGTCGCCGACCTTCTGGAGCTGGCCAACCTGGGGGCCCGGCGCTTCTCGCTGGACATCCGCCGCACCGACGTGGCCGAGGTGGTGGTGGACACCGCCGACGGCTTCGTCCCCGCCGCCGAGGCGGCCGGCGTCGCCCTTGTAGTGGAGGGGGGCAACCGCGGCGTGGAGGCGGCTGCCGACCCCGACCGCCTGGCCCAGGTGGTGGCCAACCTCATCGAGAACGCCCTGAAGTTCGCCCGCTCGAGGATCGTGGTGGGGACGGCTTCTGCGCCCGGCGGTGTGTCCGTCTGGGTCGACGACGACGGACCCGGCATCCTCGGTGCCGACCTGGCCCACGTGTTCGAGCCGTTCTGGCAGTCGACCCGGGCGGCCGCCCGCCAGGTGGGGACAGGCCTGGGCCTGGCCATCGTGGCCGAGCTGGTCGACGCCATGGGTGGCGCCGTACGCGCCGAGGCACGCCCCGGCGGCGGAACCCAAGTCGTGGTCTGGCTGCGGCCCATGGCCATCGTCGGAAGCTGAGGCCAACCGCCGAGATCAAGCCCCTGCGTCTCTAGAGGTCATTTTCCCGAGCAAGGCGGGAGGTCGAGGGGGCGGCGCGCGCCATCTAGGTTCACAGCTACCGACGGTGGACCGGGCTGGGTGCAGGTCACGGTGAACCCCGCGTTGCCGGAGGCGTCGGTGGCCACCGTATCCGGCGACGACAGAGCCAGGCCGGCGATCACGACCAGCTGCACGGTCACGCCGGGGCGAGGCTGGGAGTGCAGGATCCCGTCGGCGTCAACGCTGCCGCCCCCCACCATGACCACCAGCGAAGCAGGCTGGCCGACCACCGGCGGGTTGGGCGTGACGGTGGCGACCGGGCTCCCGTCGCCGAATCGAGCCACGGTGAGGTCGACCATCTCGGGCTGCGTGGCCACCACGAACACGAGGGTGGGAGACAGCTGGGCCATGTCGGGTGCCCTCCAAGCCCGGAGCCGGTAGCGGCCGCCGTTGACGGAGTCGAGGGCCCATCGGCCGTCGGGGCCGGTCTGGACGGTGGTAGCGGCCGTGGCGGTGCCGGCGAGGCGCTCGACCCGCACGCTCGCCCCCGGTACTGCGCCGCCGGGGCCGACCACGCTGCCCGCCAGCCGTGCCGTACCAGGGCCGAGGGCACCGCTGACGGTGGTCACGAGTCGGGGGTGGCCGGCCAAGGTGGTGATCGTGGTGGTGGGCGCGGGGGCAGGGGCGGCAGTGGTCGGCACCGGCTCGGTGGCGACACTGGAGGTGGGCGGTGCTGCCTTCGAGCCCGAGCCCGATCCGCCGGTGCAGGCGCTTATCACCAGCGCCACGGCCATCACCGCGACCCCCCGCGTCAATGCCGGCTGGCTCCGGTGCGGCACGGCTGTCAGGTGGCGAGCGGCAGGGGCTCGACCCGGGCGAGCGCCGACCCCCCCTCCCAGCTCAGCTCGACTTCGGCCGGTGGGGTGACGGCTCGGCCCACGTAGGCCAGGGCCACCCCGACGCCTCGTCCCGGGGACCAGGCCACGCTGGTGAGAGCCCCCACGTCGCGGCCGTCAGCTCGCAGCGCCGCCCCCGCCGGGGCACGCACTCCATCGGGCATGATCACTCCGCACAGGTGCCGGGGCACGTTGCCACCCCGCGAGTCGATGCGGGCCACCAGCTCCTGGCCCGTGTAGCAGCCCTTGGTAAAACTTACCGCCGGGCCCACCACGCCGGCTTCGGCGGGGATGGTGCGCTCGTCGAGCTCACGGCCCATGGCCGGGATGCCGGCCTCGATGCGCACCGCCTCCCATGCCGCCTTGGGGCAGGTCAGCACGCCCGCTGGGGCGACCGGCGCGTCGCCGATCAGGTCGGCCCCGTTGAGCCCCGGCCAATCGGCCGAGGCGGCCAGCCCCTCGCCGGTGGCGACTGCCTCATGGGAGCGCGGGCCCCGCACCGCGATGCATCTCCAGTCGAGGGCCTCGATGTCGCAACGCACTCGCAGCTTGAACCGCACCAGGCGCTCCATCACCGCCGCCCCGAAGCCGGCGTCGGTGTCGAGCACGAAGGACTGCGCGCCGACATCGCCACCGGTGCGCGTGACCCGCAGGAGGGCCACCATCTTGCCCTGCGGTTGCAGGAGCAGGGCCCAGGCCGAACCGCCGGACGGTATGGCAGCGACGTCCTGGGAGAGCTGGCCCTCGAGAAACCTCTCGGCGTCGGGCCCGGCCACCGATACGAAGTCACGGGGCAGGTCGATCACCCCGGCGTCGTCACGCACGGCCCGGTAGCCAGCCACCCCCTCGGGCGTCGGTGCGGTCGTCGACGGCACGTCAGCCACCGGCCCCTCCTGCTCCCACCGCAACGCCCGCCGCGGCCGCCCGCATGCGCCTGGCGGCCGGCACCGCAGCCAGAAGGGCAGCGGCTTTGTCGTGGCACTCTGCGTCCTCGGCGGCGGGGTCGGAGTCGGCCACGATCCCTGCCCCCGCCTGCACCGACGCCCGCCCATCGGGTCCGACGACCATGGTGCGAATGGTGATGGCCGTGTCGAGGTTGCCCGAGAAGTCGAAGTAGCCGACTACGCCGGCGTAGGGCCCGCGCTTGGTGGGCTCCAGCGCGTCGATGATCTCCATGGCCCTGACCTTGGGCGCTCCCGATACGGTGCCCGCCGGCAGGGTGGCCCGCAGCACGTCGATGGGACCCAGGCCGACGCGCAGCCGGCCCGACACCTGCGACGTCATGTGCATCACGTGGCTGTAGCGCTCGAGCGTCATCAGCTCGTCGACTACCTCGGTGCCGAACTCGACCACCCTGCCCACGTCGTTGCGGGCCAGGTCGACCAGCATCACGTGCTCGGCCACCTCCTTGGGGTGCTCGATGAGCTCACCGGCCAGGCGGCGGTCCTCCTCGTCGGTACGTCCCCGGGGCCGGGTGCCGGCCACGGGGCGAGAGACCACGACGCCGTCTCGCAGCTGCACCATGGGTTCGGGTGACGAGCCCAGCACGGTCACCTTCGAGTGCCGGAGGAAGTACATGTAGGGGCTGGGGTTGACCTGGCGCAGCACCCGGTAGACGTCGAATGGCTCGGCGCCAAGATCGAGGTCGAAGCGCTGCGACAATACGACCTGGAAGATGTCGCCGGCCAGGATGTGATCCTTGGCAACGGCTACCGCCTCGCGGTAGGACGCCGGCCCGACGGTAGACCGCACCTCGGGCAGGGCTTCGTCGCCAACCGGGGGGGCAACGGGTACGTAGGGCAACGGGCGTCCCAAGTCGGCGGCCATCTCGTCGACCCGTTGTGCCGCCCTGTCGTAGACGTTGTCGAGGTCGGCGGAGGTGGCGCGATCGGGAACAACCACGTTGTCGATGAGGTACATGCGCTGGCGCCAATGGTCGAAGGCGGCGAGCTGGCCGATCACCGACAGCACAGTGTCGGGATGGCCGAGGTCGTCGTAGGGCACGTCCGGCAGGCGCTCGACCTCGCGCACCACGTCGTATCCGAGGTAGCCGACCACTCCACCGTGCAGGGGTGGCAGGTCTGCCAGCACCGGGGAACGACAGGCCTCGAGGAGACCCTCCACCGCGGCCAGCACCCCCCTGTTCAGGGGCACTCCTCGGGGGAGGTTGCCCTCGACGCTGATGTGGCCTCCCGAAGCCACCAACACCGAGGAAGCCTGGCGCCCGACGAAAGAGAAGCGTCCCCACCGGTCGCCGTGCTCGACCGACTCCAGGAGGAACCCGGGCCCCGACGGCACCAGCTTGAGGAAGGCTGAGACGGGGGTCTCCAGGTCGGCGGCCAGTTCGCTCCAGACAGGGACGACAGTGTGGTCGCGGGCCAGCGCCGCGAACTCAGCCCTCGTCGGCCGCAGCATCGCGTTGGTCTTGGCCGTACTTGCTGATCGCTGCGGGCTGCCGCTCCGCGTCGGTCCTCGCTCCAAAGGCACGGTAGAAACACGAGTGCTCGCCGGTGTGGCAGGCACCCCGGCCTTCCTGCTCCACCACCAACAGGACGGTGTCGGCGTCGCAGTCGTAGTAGGCGCCCCGCACCCACTGGCGATCCCCTGACGTCTCTCCCTTGCACCAGTACTCCCGGCGGGAGCGGCTCCAGAACCATGTCCGACCGCTGTCGAGCGTGCGGCGCAGCGATTCCTCGTTCATCCAGGCCAGCATCAAGACGCTGCCCGTGCCCTCCTCCTGCACGATGGCCGGCACCAGCCCGTTCTGGTTGTAAGCCAAACCGGCCAGTTGGGCAGGGGTAGCGGCAATGGGCGTGGCGACAGGCACCTTCTCATGGTAGGCGGGGGGCGGTCCGAAGATCGCCGGCGATCCCTATCAGCGGGCCGGGTGTCACCTAGCCTGTTCGCTCATGTCCGAACCTCAAGAGTCGCAGCCCGCTGCGACAACGCCCCCCAGCCAACCGGCAGCCGAGCTCGAACAGCTCACCCGGGCGATCGACGCCCTTCTCGGTGACCTTGCCGGCGGAGAGCAGCCGCCGGAGCGCGAGTCTCGCAGCTCTGCCGTGTCGCTCGGCGTGGCACGGCTCCGCCGGCAGCTTTCGACCGTGCGCGACGTGGTCGAGTCGGCAGCCGCGGCCTTCGGCCAGGCCGATTCGGAAGTGACCCAAGCCCGCTCCGATGCCGAACGAGTGGTCACCCGGGCCCAGGCCGAGGCCGCCCGGCTGGCAGAGGCGTCGGCCGCCGAGGCCTCCACCCGGCGGGAGGCCACCAACGAGTTCGTCATCCGCACCCGCAAGGCTGCCCAGCGTGAAGCGGCCGACATCCTCGCCGCCGCCCACGAGAAGGCCGCCAGCATCCTGGCCGCAGCCGAAGCCGACGCGGGGGCCGCGACAGCCGCCAAGGCGGAGCTCGACGCCTTGCGCCGATCGCTGGCCGACCTCCTCCAACGCTCGCAACAACCGGTCAGCCCTCCGGTGATTCCCTCACCGCCCCAACCCAAGGGCCGCCTCCGCCACCTCTTGCGCCGTCGGTCCTGACCCACACGCGCCCCCTCCGCCTCGTCCGTTGAACGCCGCCCAGCTCCGCGTAGACCCGCCCCCCGGAAGAGGGGTGGGTCTACTTTCGTCGATGCCGTTGTCGGTTGTGGAAGCTGCACGCAGGGCGGCCGTTGGCCCGGGTGGTGGGGCCGCCGGCAGCGAAAGGCTGGATATGGTCGATGTCGCATTCGTGGGCGGGGATGTCGCAATAGGGGTGGAAGCACTCCC
>JBPCJQ010000030.1:0-14702 GCA_051005135.1 Acidimicrobiales bacterium | reverse complement strand
GCTGGTGTTCACCGACGCCCGGGGAAGCCCCATCGCCCCGTGCGGGCGGCCCCGTCCACCCACCGAGGTGAAGGCCACAGGCCACTGGGTGCATCCCAGCGGCGATACCTTCGATCCCGCTTGGGTCCATTTCAACCCGACTCCACCCAAGGCCGAAGAGCCACCACCACCCCCGACCCCAGGGCCGAACACCGTCACCTTCGAAGACGAAGACAGTGAGCTGATCACCGTCGGGTGAGGCTGAGTGGCACTAGGTGCGCGCTGCACCTATTGCCGGGCGTGGCGGTCCGAGGTAAGCAAACGGGTTCCCTTGGGAGGAGAGGATCCATGGACAAGCACGACCCGGCCCGCCACCTCGTCGACTCGTACCTCGACGCCCAGATCTCCCGGCGCCAGCTCATGGAAGGCGGCTTCAAGCTGGGCCTTTCGGCCGGCGCCGTCGGGGCTCTGCTGGCGGCGTGTGGCAGCTCGTCGAAGAAGGCCTCGGCGCCAGCCACCACCACCGCCAAGGCGCTGTCGGGCAAGGTGCAGATCCTCGTCGGGTTCGGCACGGGGAACTCCCCTGGCCAACTGCCTGTGCAGGCGGCGTTGGCATCGGCGTTCAGCGCGGCCCATCCAGACGTGAGCATCGAGTTCCTGCGGGTTCCGAGCTCCAGCGATGCTTCCACCAAGCTCACCACCCTCATCGCCGGCGGCCAGCCACCCGACATCGTGCTCCCAGCCGGCTTGTTCGGGATCTCAAAGTTCGTCGACCAGGGAGTGTGGCTGGACCTGCGGCCGCTGTTCGACCGTGACGGCATCACCCTCGACCGCTTCCTGCCCGAGACGGCCTCCGCCGCCCGGGTCACGAACTACTTCGGGCCGAACGGCAAGGGCATCATCGGCGTGCCCATCGACGTGCACGACCATGCCCTCGCCTACAATGAAGAGCTCCTCTCCAAGGCTGGGGTCGCCCCACCCCCCACGTCCTGGTTCGGCGACTCGTGGACTCTCGAGGGCAAGTTCCTCGACGCCGCCCGCGCCCTCACCGTCGACGCCGCCGGGAAGCACCCCACCGACCCCGGGTTCAGCCCCGACAAGGTCACCCAGTACGGAGTGGGCAACTTCTTCCGGGAGACGGTGTTCTACGACTTCGGCGGCCACCTCTACGACGACGCCAGCCGCAAGGCCCAGTTCGACAAGCCGGGCTCGATCGCCGGCATCCAGTTCGCCGCCGACCTCGTGAACAAGCACCGGGTGATGCCGTCGGAGACCCAGGTGGCCGCCCTGGGCGCCGGCGGGGGCAAGGGCAACGAGGCCCAGTTCGCCTGGCGCCAGGGCAAGCTGGCCATGATCGACATGTGCTCGTGCAACATCAAGACCCCCTACGGCACCGACGTGCCCTTCGCCTGGAAGGCGGCCGCCCTGCCCGCCGGTCCTGCCCGGCGGTTCGGTTTCCTCAACCTCGACGTGGGCGCCATCGTGGCCGCCAGCCAGAATCACGACCTGGCCTGGGAAGTGCTCAAGTTCCTCACCCTGGATCCGGCCAACGAGGCCAAGTTAGCCTATGACAGCTATGGCGGCGTGCCCCCGCTCAAAGAGAACGAGTCTGCCTTCGCCGACGGCATCAAGCGCGACCTCCCCAGTGTGGACCCCAAGGTGTGGCTCGACGGCTTTGCCAGCTCGTCGCCCGAGAACGAGGCGTGGTTCCCGGCTTTCTCCGAGGTGAACGACCTGGTCACCAAGTCGTTCGACTCGATCATGGCGGGTGCCCCCGCCAGCTCGGCCATGCCGCAGTTGCAAGCCCAGGCCCAGGCCAAGATCGACGACTGGTTCAAGACCCACAAGCTCCCTCGCTGAGAGTCGCCTGAAGGTGGCCGCCGCCACGCCGGGCCGTAGGCGCGAGAGCCAAGCGGCGTGGCTGTTCCTGTCCCCGTGGGTCCTCGGGTTCATCGCCTTCACCGCCGGGCCCATGGTCTTGTCCTTGGTAGTGTCGTTCACCGACTACCCGGTGTTGCACCCCGCCGACACCCGCTTCGTGGGGCTGGCCAACTATCGGGCCGCGCTGGCCGACCACGCCCTGGCCCACTCGGTCACCGTGACCCTTCTCTACGTCGCGCTGGCGGTGCCCGCCGACCTGGTGGTGGGCCTCATCCTCGCCCTCGTCCTGAACGTTCGGGCCAAGGGCGTACGCGTCTTCCGAACTGTGTTCTTCCTGCCGGTGATGCTGGCCGGCAGCGGTGGGGCGTCGGTGGCGGTGGCACTCCTGTGGCTATGGCTGTTCCAGCCCCGCTACGGGCTGCTCAACTATGTGCTGTCGCTGGTGCACCTGCCGCCCCAGCTCTGGGTCTACTCCACCCGCCTGGTGGTGCCATCCCTGGCCCTCATCAGCCTGTGGGGTGTGGGCCGGTCGATGCTGATCTACCTGGCCGGCCTGCAGGGGCTGCCGTCGGATGTGCTGTGGGCGGCCCAGATCGACGGGGCGTCAGGGTGGCAGCGCTTCTGGCGGGTCACCCTGCCCCTGCTGTCGCCCACCATCTTCTTCAACCTGGTGCTCGACCTGGTCTTCGCCCTCCAAACCTTCACCCAGGCCTACGTCGTCACCCAGGGAGGTCCGGGCGACTCGAGCCTCTTCTACATGCTGTACCTGTACCGCAACGCCTTCTCCTACTTCAGGATGGGCTATGCCTCCGCCCTGTCCTGGCTCCTCTTCGCCTTCACCCTGGGTCTCACCGCGGTGCTGTTCCGCACCGCCCGCTCATGGGTCTTCTACGAGGGGGCCCGATCGTGAGCCTTGCTCGGCTGCAGGTCCGCACTGTCGCAACGAGCCGGCGGCGCCAGCTCGTCGCCGTGTATGGAGTGTCGTTGGTGGGCTGCGTCGCGGTGCTGGTGCCGCTGCTGTGGATGGTGTCCACGGCCCTGAAGACCGACAAGGCGGTGTTCTCGGTGCCGCCCCAGATCCTGCCCCGCTCGCCAACGCTGTCCAACTTGGGCACTGCCACCCGCCTCATCCCGTTCTGGCGCTACGCCACCAACAGCACCGTGGTGGCGGGCCTGGGGTCGATCGGCACCGTGGCGTCCGCGGCCCTGGTTGCCTACCCGCTGGCCCGGCTGCGGGCGCCGGGGCTGGGCGTGGCATTCGTGCTGGTGCTGGCCACCATGTTGCTGCCCCAGCAGGTGCTGCTCATCACCCAGTTCCTGATCTTCAAGCGCCTCGGCTGGTACGGCACCTACCTGCCCCTCATCGTGCCGTCGTTCCTGGGCGGTGGCGCCTTCAACATCTTCCTGCTCCGCCAGTTCTTCCTCACGCTGTCGCCCGAGCTCGACCAGGCCGCCCTCCTCGACGGCGCCGGCTACTGGCGCATCTTCTGGTGCATCATCGTCCCGCAGTCGGTTCCCGCCCTCGTGGCCGTCGGCATCCTCGACTTCGTCTCCAAGTGGAACGACTTCCTGGGGCCCCTCATCTACCTGAACCGGACGTCGACCTACACCCTGCCCCTCGGCCTGGCCAGCTTCCGCGACGTGTACGACACCGCCTGGAACTACCTCATGGTCGACACGCTGCTGGCGGTTATCCCCTGCGTGGTGCTCTTCTTCGTGGCCCAGCGCCTGCTCGTTCGGGGCCTGGTCGTGCGGGGCACGAAGGGCTAGGGACGAGGTGGCCAGAGTCGAGCTGCGCGACCTCACCAAGCGCTACGGCGAGGTGACCGCGGTCGATCGGGTTTCGATCGACGTAGCCGACGGCGAGCTGCTGGTGTTGCTCGGTCCTTCGGGATCAGGAAAGTCGACCATTCTCAAGCTGGTAGCCGGGATCGAGGCGCCTGACGGGGGCGAGGTGTGGGTGGGCAACGAGCGGGTCGACAACCTTCTCGCGCGTCATCGCGACGTGGCCATGGTGTTCCAGTCCTACGCCCTCTACCCCCACATGTCGGTGGCCGCCAACCTGGCCTTCCCCCTGCGCAGCACGGGCGTGGCGCGAGACGAGACTCGCAAGCGCGTCGCCGACGTCGCCGAGCTCTTGGGCATCGAGGGGCTCCTCGACCGCCGGCCCGGCCAGCTCTCGGGGGGCCAGCAGCAGCGGGTCGCCCTGGGCCGGGCCATCGTGAGGCGGCCCAAGGCCTTCCTCATGGACGAGCCCCTGTCCAACCTCGACGCCAAGCTTCGGGCCCGCACACGCCTGGAGCTCACCCGTCTCCACGAGCGCATCGGCGCCACCACCGTCTACGTGACCCACGACCAGGTGGAGGCCATGACCATGGGCCACCGCATCGCGGTGATCGAAGACGGCGTGGTGCGTCAGCTCGACCAACCCGAGGTCGTCTACGAGCACCCCTCCGACCTGGTCGTGGCCGACTTCGTGGGATCCCCGCCGATGAACGTTCTCCCCGTTCGTCTGGTGTGCGGCGACGGCGCACTCGCCCTGACCGGCGACGGCGTAGACCTATCGTTTCCTGTCGGCGACCTCGACCCCCGGGTGAGGGCGGTGTTGGGCCAGAGCCCCGCCGATGTCGTGGCCGGCGTGCGCCCCGAGTACCTCAGTGTCGGAACCGAGCCGGGCCGCGGTGACACTGTGGCGGCCAGAGTCGAGAGGGTGGAGCTGCTGGGCAGCGAGCGGGTCGTGCATCTCTCGCTGGGTACCACGATGGTGGCGGCACGCGTTCCCGCCACGGTACGGCCCACTGCCGGTGAAGGGGTGACAGTGCGGGTGACGGCGGCCGGGATCCGTCTTTTCGACCTTGCCACCGGGCGCTCGCTCGGCTAAAATGATGCCATACGCAGATCGAAGGAGGCGGCATGAATGGCGGGAGTCCTTGGATGAGGTCCACTCTGTTTCGACCGGCCCGGGTGATAGCCGCCCTTGTGGTGCTGACCGCGGCTGCCGCGGCGAGCGGCAACGCCGGAGCCACAACGTCGGCGGCGGTCAGCGGGAGCCCCGTCATCAGGTCGGTGAGAGTGGTCGGCACAGTGGCCAACCCCACGTTCATCGTCACCGGCAGCGGCTTCGACTCCCGGCCCGCCCCCGACCCGTCGACCAGCCCGAGCGGCCAGCAGGGTTGTCCGGCCACCCCGGTGGCGAGGTCAGGATTCCTCTACGGCACCAACCTCTTCGTGGCGGACCTGAACGCCCGTGCCGGCGGTTTCGCGGGCCAGCAGTGGGACGCGGGCATCTCCTCACCAGGCGGCGAAGGTGAGTTCGACTGTGTCGGGCTGGTCATCAGGGCGTGGTCGGACCACGTGGTCATCTTCCGGTACGGCAACCTCTACGACCAGAACGTTCCCGACAACAACTATGTGCTGAGCAACGGCGACCCCATCCAGGTGGGCGTGAAGGGCGCCACCTCCACCACCACCGTTCGGGGACTGGTCGACACCACCCATCGGCGCCCCACTACCACTACCACCGCTCCGTCGTCCACCAGCACCACTACCACCGCTCCGTCGTCCACCAGCACCACGTCCACCAGCACCACGTCCACCTCGACCACGATCCCGTCGGGGACCCCGGTGATCACCTCGGTGACGACCACCGGCACCGTGGCCAATCCCACCATCACGGTTAGGGGGAGCGGCTTCGGTGCGGAACCCCTGCCCAGCCCGGCCACCCCGCCGTCGGGCCAGCAGGGATGCCCGGTCACCACCGATGCCGGCTCCGGGCACCTGTACGGCGAGAACCTCTTCATCAGCGACACCGCGGCTCAGAGGGGCAACCAGTCGAACTGGACCGCCGGGGAGTCCAACCAGGGAACCTTCGATTGCGTCGGGTTGGTGATCCTGAGCTGGTCCGACACCCAGGTCACGTTCACCTTCGGTGACCTGTACAACAAGAACCTGCCCGAGAACTACTACGTGCTCACCAACGGCGACCCCATCACCGTCAACGTCAAGGGCGCGGTCTTCAACACTTCGGTCTCGGGCCTTTCGTAGAGAGGCGAGCGTGCATTTTCGTGCGCATAGCCGACGCTTTTGCACCCTGGCCGGCGCGCATGGCCACCGTGGCGGCCCAGGCCACCAGGGGCACTTGGAGAGGTAGCCGGGCCCAGGCGACAACTGGTGAACCGAGAGGAAAGCCCCGCCCGGGGATGCCGCCGTCGAGGGCCATCTTCACGTTGGCGGGGAAGACGGCGATGAACAGACCCGCCGCCAGCCACCCGCCGACGCGCCGGGTTCGGGGGACCACCACGAGGGCGGCGCAACCCAGCTCGGAAAGCCCGCTTAGGCGCACCCATGTGGCCGGAGACCCCAGCGCCCGGGGGACGATCTGGCGGTAGGCCTCGGGAGCGACGAAGTGGGTAACGCCCGCCCCTCCCAGCAGGGCGGCCAGGGCCAAACTGAGCGACCCACTCGCGCCATTGGCCCTATCAGGGACCCTTGGCGCGGGCGAGGGATCCGCCAGCGGTTCGAGGTCACCGGCCGGGGTCGTGCCAGCCCCCTTCCTTGTCCACCAGGCGGTCGGCTTCGGAAGGTCCCCACGACCCCCGCCGATAAAGATGCACAGGCCCGGGACGGCGTAGCACGGGGTCGACCACCCGCCAAGCCTGTTCCACCTGGTCCTCGCGGGCGAAGCGACCAGCCGAACCCGACACCGCGTCGTCGAGCAGGCGCTCGTAGGCCTCCTGGCGCTCGCCGAAGACCTTCTCGAAGTCGAGGTCGAGGCCGACAGGATGGCTCACCAGTGCCTCGCCCGGGCGCTTGGCCTGCATGCCGAGGGTGACGCCGTCGTCGTGGCCCAGCCGGAACACGAAGTAGTTGGGGTGGGGCTGATGCCCCTCGTCGCCCGAGAACAACAGGCGGGGCGGAGCGCGGAACTCCACGACCGCCTCCAGGGCGGTGTCCGCCAACCCCTTGCCGGCCCGGATGAAGAAGGGCACACCTGCCCAACGCCATGACTCGATCTCCACCCGCATGGCGGCGAACGTCTCGACAGTGGAGTCGGCCGCCACTCCGGGCTCGTCCCGGTAGCCCTCGTACTGGCCACGCACCACCTCGCTCGGGCGCAATGAGTGCATGGCCCGCAGCACCCGAACCTTCTCGTCGCGTAGGGCGTCGGCATCGGCGCCCAAAGGCGGGTCCATGGCCAGGTGGGCGACGACCTGGAGCAGGTGGTTCTGAACCACGTCTCGGATGGCGCCCACCTGGTCGTAGAACGACCCCCGTCCCTCGACACCGAAGGACTCGGCCATCGTCACCTGCACCGACGACACATAGCGCCGGTTCCAGATGGGCTCCAGGATGCTGTTGGCGAAGCGGAACACCAGCAGGTTCTCGACCGGCTCCTTGCCCAGATAGTGGTCGATGCGCAGGATCGCCTTCTCGACAAAGGCCCGGTGCAGCACTTCGTTGAGGCGGCGGGCCGACGCCAGGTCGCGCCCGAAGGGCTTCTCGAGCACCACCCGAGACGAACGATTGAGACCGCTGGCGGCCAGGCCGTCGACCACGTCGTCGAACAACGACGGGGGGATGGCCAGGTAGAACAGCGGGTGCCGGCTCTGGCCAAGTCGAGCGGCCAGGCGGGTGTATGTGGACGGGTCGTGGTAGTCGCCGCTCACGTAGGAGACGCGAGACGACAAGGCGTCGAGCACCTGGCGGTCGACCTTGGCGCCTGCCGCCGCCTCGACGCTGGTGCGGGCGTAGGTCCGCAGCCCCTCGTCGTCCCACGGCGACGACGCCACGCCCACCAGAGGCAGCTCGACGCTCTTGCGGGCGGCCAGGTGGTAGAGCGCGGGCCACAGCTTCTTCTTGGCCAGGTCTCCGGTGGCACCGAACAGGACGACGGCATCGGATCGAACAGGGCGGCCAGCCATCAGGCCATCAGGGCTGTGCGTCCGGGCCACGCAGGCCGGCCGGCTTCTCGGAGTGGCCGCCGAACTCCTTGCGCATGGCCGACAGGATGCGACCCGAGAACTCGGCCTCGCCCTGGGAGGCGAAGCGCTCGAAGAGGGCGGCGGTGAGCACATGGGCGGGCACTCCCACGTCGACCGCGGCCTGGGCGGTCCAGCGTCCCTCGCCCGAGTCGGATACCCGGCCGGTGAACCCAGCCAGTTCGGGGTCGGCGGCAAGGGCCGCAGCCGTGAGGTCGAGCAGCCAGGAGGCCACTACGCTGCCCCGCCGCCACACCTCGGCCACCGCTGCGGTGTCGATGTCGTAGCGGTAGAACTCGGCATCGAGCAGGGGCGCGGTCTCGGCGTCGGCACTGCGCGCCTCGGCGCCGGCGTTGGCCCGCGCCAAGATGCCGAGCCCTTCGGCGTAGGCCGCCATAATCCCGTACTCGATGCCGTTGTGCACCATCTTCCCGAAGTGGCCGGCGCCGTTCGGGCCGCAGTGCAGCCAACCCTGCTCGGCGCGCGCAGGGTCGCCGGTGCGCCCCGGCGTGCGAGCCGCCGCCCCCACCCCGGGGGCGATGGTGGCGAACAGCGGCGCCAGATGGGCCACCACCTCGTCTTCGCCACCGATCATCAGGCAGAAGCCCCGCTCGAGGCCGAACACTCCCCCGCTGGTGCCCACATCGACGTAGTGCACGCCGCGGGGAGCAAGGGTCGCGGCCCGGGCCACGTCGTCGCGGTAGAACGAGTTGCCACCGTCGATCACGATGTCGCCCGCTTCCATGTGCCGGGCCAGGGCATCGACGGTCGACCCCGCGAAGGCGGCCGGCACCATCACCCATGCCGCCCGCGGCGCGGACAGCTTGGCCACCAAGTCCTCAATGGACGTGGCCCCCACCGCCCCCTCGCCGGCGACGGCGGCCACAGCCTCGACGCTCACGTCGTAGACGATGCACTCATGGCCGCCCGCCATCAGCCTGCGCACCAGGTTGGCGCCCATGCGCCCGAGCCCCACCATCCCTAGCTGCATGGCTCTCTCAGCCTTCCCAGGAGGCCAGCTCGTCGACCGCCACCCGGGCCGCCCGCAGGCCGTGCTTGCGCAGGGTGGCCAGGTCGCCGGCGGCCTGAGCCCGCTTGAGGGTGGAGAAGCCGAAGGGCTGGCCGGGTATGGCCACGTCGACATCGTCGTCGCCCACGACCTGCAAGAACACGCCGGTGGGCGGGCCGCCCTTGTGCAACTGGCCGGTGGAATGCAAGAAGCGGGGGCCGATGCCCAAGGTCGTTGCCACCCGGTAGTGGTCGCGCAGGCGCATGCGGGCCGCCTGCAACTGGGCCACAACCGCGGAGCCGGGGTCGACATAGGCTTGGATCGACAGGTAATCGCCCGGCTGGAACTGCTCGAGCAGGCTGGCTACCGGCTCGGTAGGGATGTCGGGCACGCCGGAGGCCAGCACCTCGTTGGTGGCCGCCTTGGCCTCGGCCACGTTGGGCTGGTCGAAGGGGTTGATGCCGAGGAGGGCACCCGCCATGGCTACGGCCACCTCCCAGCGCAGCACCTCGGCCCCGATGTCGAAGCGGTCGGTGTAGCACAGGTCGACCACAGGGTGGCCGGCGGCGGCCAAGGCGGACAGCGCCGCGGAGGACCCGTCGCCCACCGCCACGAACAGGCGGTCGTCGCCGTACACTTCGGGATCACCCAGAGGCTCGCCCACGACAGGGACGATCCCCCTGCCATGCTTGCCGGTTGACTCGGCGATGAGCTGCTCGAGCCACAGGCCGAAGCTCGCTATCTCGTCGGGCAGCACGATGGTGAGCTTGTCGCGGCCTACGGTGGCTGCGGACGCCAGAACCGCCCCCAGGCGCAGCCCTGGGTTCTGGTCGGTGGGAACGAGGGGGGCGGTGGCGGCCGCCATGTGCCCGGCTCGGTGCAGGAGCTCGCACACGTCGACGCCGAGCAGGGCGGCGGGCACCAGCCCGAAGTGGGTCAGCGCCGAGTAGCGGCCGCCGACGTCGGGGCGGTTCTCGAACACCTTTCGGAACCCCCGCTCGGCGGCCAGCACTGCCAGCTCGCTGCCGGCGTCGGTGATCACCGCGAACTGCTGCGCCGGGCCTGCGTGGCCCGAACGCGGTGACCGCCGCACCTGGTCCCAGAAGTACTCGAGGTGGCTGCGGGTCTCGAGGGTTGTCCCCGACTTGGAGGCGGCGACGAAGAGGGTGTGCTCCAGGGGCAGCGACGAGGCCACCTTCTCGATGGCAGCGGGGTCGGTGGTGTCGAGCACGGCCACCTGTAGGTGGCCATCAGCGGCGTCGAACGTCTCAACCATCACCTCGGGGAACAGCGACGACCCCCCCATGCCCATCACCACCGCCGACGTCAACCCGTCGGCTGTGCACTGCTTGGCGAACTGCGCCAGCTCCGGCACCTGCTGTTCCATCTGGGACGGGCTGAACAGCCAACCCAGACGGTCGGCCACCTCGGTGGGGTCGTCCTGCCACAGCGTGTAGTCGCCCTCGTAGGCCCGGCGCATGGCGCTGCGCCCGGCCAGGTCGGCCACCGCCGCCTCGACTGCCCCGCCAAGGTCTCCCAGCCGCTCAGTGCCGGGCTCGGCCGCGGAGACAGGCGGCGACGCGGCCTTGTCGCGCAGGCTGGCGGCCTTCTCGGCGAGCTTGGCCACCAGGCGGTGGAACGACTCCGCGAACGACTCCACCCCCTTGACCTGCAGGTCGGCGGCGACGAGACCGAGGTCGACCCCAGCCCTGGTGATGCGGGCCAGCTCGGGCTCGGCCGCGGCCCGGTCGGCCACCAGCATGTCGCCCACCCGGCCGTGGTCGGCGAAGGCCAACAGCGTTGCCTCGGGGATGGTGTCGACGGTGTCGGGGGCGGCCAGGGCGGCCACGTAGTAGGTGTCGGGAAGGTGAGGATCCTTGGTGCCGGTACTGGCCCATAGCACCCGCTGGGGCGATGCTCCGCCCTCAGCCAACACCCGCCAGCGTTCTGTGCCCAACAGCTCGCGGTAAGCGGCGTAGGTGAGCCGCGCCGATGCCAGGCCGGTGGTGCCCCGTAGCTCGTCGGGAAGCTGGGGGTCAGCGGCCGTGTCCCATCGGGAGACGAAGACCGACGCCACCGAGGCCACGTCGAGCGACTCTCCGGCGTTCGCCCGTCGCTCCAGCCCCCGCAGCCAGGCCTCGGCCGCGGCTTGATACTGCTCGGTGGAGAACAACAGGGTGACGTTCACGTTGATACCGGCGGCTATGAGCTCCTCGATGGCTACCGTGCCCTCGGCCGTGCCGGGCACCTTGATCATCACGTTGGGCCGGGCGGCCCGCCCGAACAGGTCCCTCGCGGCGGCAATGGTGCCCTCGGCATCGTGGGCCAGCGTGGGCGACACCTCGAGCGAAACGAAGCCGTCCAGGCCACCAGCGGCCTCGTAGGCCGGGGTGAGTACGTCGGCGGCGGCACGAATGTCGTCGAGGGCGAGGGCGAAGAACAGCTCCTCGGCCGACGACGTCTCGGGCTCTGCCGCCCGTATCCCGTCGTCGTAGTCGGCGCTCGACGTGATGGCCCGTTCGAAGATGGTGGGGTTGGAGGTCACACCGGTGACGGCGTAGTCGCGGAGGTACCGGGTGAGCTCACCGCTGGTGAGGAGCCCCCGGCGGATGTTGTCGTACCAGACGCTCTGGCCGGCGTCGTGCAGGCGGTGGAGGCCGTTGCTCATGGACGGATCCCTTCTCTCCCGGTGAAGCGCGAGCCCGGTAAGGCGCCAGCCCGGTAGGTAGGAGCGTAGAGCCATCAAGCTGTTTGGGGCAGGTCAGGTACGGGCACTATCGGTGCATGCTCGAACTACTGCTGATCATCCTGATCATCGTGCTGCTCTTGGGTGGAGGCGGCGGCTTCTACTACCGCGGTCGCAGCCGTCGCCTCTGAGGTGTTGAGCGACACTGAAGAAACTAGAACCGGGTCGGGGGGTCGGCGGAGCTACTCCGAAGACCGCCCCTTCCGGCGAGTTCCGCCGCCCGGGTTGCGCGCAGTCTCGGCCAAAGCCCGGCGACGGTCAATAACTGATGTGGACATCTAGCGCCGTACCGCCGCCAGAGGCCGGAACTACAATGGTGACGATGTCGTCGGTCACGTTTGCCGGGCCCAAAGCCAACGATGCCTGCTGGTGCGGAAGCGGCCGTAAGTACAAGCGTTGTCACAAGCAGTCACATGAGCCGCTGCGCCCCGGGCGCCTCGGCCCGACCCGGTTGGTACCGGACGGCATCGGTCGCCCCTCCTACGCGGCATCGGGTGAGCCGGCCAAGTCCGATGAGGCGATGGTCAAGTCGCCAGAGGTGATCGAGCGCATGCGTCGGGCGGGTCGAGCCGCGGCCGAGGTGCTGGCTGCGGTGGGATCCCTCGTGGCCCCCGGCGTCACCACCGACGAGCTCGACGCCCGGGCCCACGAGGAATGCATCGGGCGGGGCGGTTACCCCAGCCCCCTCAACTACCACTTCTTCCCCAAGTCGCTGTGCACCTCGGTCAACGAGGTCATCTGTCACGGGATACCCGACGACAGGGCACTGGTCGACGGCGACATCGTCAACCTCGACGTCACCATCTTCCTCGACGGTGTCCACGGCGACACCAACGCCACCTTCTTGGTGGGCCACGTCGACGAGGAGTCCCGGCGGTTGGTCGACGTCGTCCGCCGCTGCATGTACGAGGGCATCGCCGCGGTGCGGCCGGGGCAACCCATCTCCGACATCGGCGTCGCCATCGAGGCCCTGGCCCACAGCCACGGCTACGGCGTGGTGCAGGCGTTCGTGGGCCACGGCATCGGCGAGCAGTTCCACATGGCGCCCCAGGTGCCCCACCACTTCGACCCGTCGGCCGCAACCGTGATGGAACCGGGCATGACGTTCACAGTCGAGCCCATGATCACCGTGGGCACCTGGCGCCACCGTATGTGGGACGACGGGTGGACGGCCGTCACCGCCGACCGCCGCCGCACCGCCCAGTTCGAGCACACCCTGGTCGTCACCGACACCGGTGCCGACATCCTCACGCTTCTCGACGGGTAAGCGCCCCCCTATCGGGCCACGAAGTACTTGGCCCGGGGGTGGTGGCAGATGATGGCCGACGTGGTCTGCTCGGGGTGGAACTGGAAGTCGTCGCTCACCACCACCCCGATGCGCTCGGCGTCGAGCAGGTCGGCGACCTTGGCGTTGTCCTCCAGGTCGGGACAAGCCGGGTAGCCCCACGAGTAGCGGCCGCCCCGGTAGTGCTGGCGTAGGAGCATGTTCACCAGGTTGCCGTCCTCGTCGGCGAAGCCCCACTCATCGCGGATGCGGCGGTGCCAGTACTCGGCCAGGGCCTCGGCCATCTCCACCCCCAGGCCATGGAGCAGGAGGTACTCCTGGTAGCGGTCCTCGGCGAACAGGCGAGCGGTGGCCTCGGAGACGGCGGAGCCCATGGTGACGATGGAGAAGCAGGCGTAGTCGACCTCACCCGACGCGACGGGGCGGAAGAAGTCGGCGATGCACAGCCACGGCGACGTTGACTGGCGCGGGAAGGAGAAGCGCAGCCACTCGGCAGTGCGGGTTTCGTCCTTCCAGATGACGACGTCGTTGCCGTCACCGCTGGCCGGGTAATAGCCGTAGGCGACCTGAGGCACAAGCGTCCCTGCCTCCTTGGCCTTGGCCAGCTCCTCGCGCAAGGTGGGCCGCAGCCGGGCCTTGAAGTCGGCGTCGGGCTCGCCCCCGATAGGCCGGAACTGCCACTGGTTGCGGAACAGAGCAGTCTCGTTCAACCAACCGGCGATCTCGTCCAGGGGGAGGCCCTTCACGACCCGCGAGCCGAGGAACGGGGGCGCGAAGACGTGGTTGTCGGCCTCCACCTCCGGCGACCGCGAGGGGATATCGGAGGCCGACACCCCGGCCCGCTCAGCTCGTGACGGTAGGGCCCGGCCGCTCAGCTCGCGCCCGAAGGCGGGGTCTTCGGCACCGGAGCGCTTCATGTCCATGAGCTTGTCGAGGGTGCGCAGGCCCTCGAAGGCGTCCTTGCCGTAGAAGACCCGGCCCTCGTAGACCTCGCGGAGGTCGCGCTCGACGTAGCGGCGGGTTAGGGCGGCCCCGCCCAGCAGCACCGGTATCGACGACAGGCCGCGCTGGTTGAGCTCCTCCAGGTTCTCCCGCATGATGAGGGTGCTCTTCACCAGCAGGCCGCTCATGCCGATCACGTCTGCGTTCACCTCGGTCGCCCGCGCCACCATCTCGTTCACCGCCACCTTGATCCCGAGGTTGTGCACCTCGTAGCCGTTGTTGGTGAGGATGATGTCGACCAGGTTCTTGCCGATGTCGTGCACGTCGCCCTTCACCGTGGCCAGCACGACGCGCCCTTTGCCCCCCTGGTCTGACTTCTCCATGTGGGGCTCGAGATGGGCGACCGCCGCCTTCATGGCCTCTGCCGACTGGAGCACGAACGGCAGCTGCATCTCGCCCGAGGCGAACAGGTCGCCCACCACCTTCATGCCCGCGAGCAGGGTGTCGTTGACGATGTCGAGGGCTGGCGTGGTGACCAGGGCCTCGTCGAGGTCGGAGGTGAGCCCGTTGCGGTCGCCGTCGATGATGCGCTGGCGCAGGCGGTCGGCCACCGGCCAGCCGCTGCGGTCCTCCTTCTCGACCGTCGTCGAGCTGACGCCCTCGAACAGGCCAAGCAGCTCCTGCAGCGGGTCGTAACCCCGCTCCGGGTCACGGCGGTCGTAGACCAGGTCGAGGCACACCTCGCGCTGGCGGTCGGGGATACGCGACAGAGGCATGATGCGGGCCGCGTGGACGATGGCGGCGGGGGGGGGGGGGGGGACGTACTCGTGCAGGCAAACAAAACTAAGCACATGAGGGGCAGGAGGGGTGAGGCCAGACGAC